>PFHN01000109.1 GCA_002782305.1 Candidatus Moranbacteria bacterium CG_4_8_14_3_um_filter_41_13
ACAAAGTTCTAATTTCGTCCAAAAGGCACCGCAGTGAACGAAGTGAACAAGGAACAAGAGGATGAGAAGTTTATGCCCCGAAGGGGTAAATCCTCTGAAATAATTATGACCACACAAAATCAAGTCATTACCAAAATAGCAATATTCCAGAAAAAGGAAGTCTATAAAGCCTCCAAAAGATATTTTTCTTTTCCTCTTCTTATTCTTTCTTCTGGGAAGATTTGATTCTATTCCTCTTTTTTCTTTATTTAAAAACCTTTACGATAAGCCAAAAATATGATATTCTAGAAGAAGAATAGAAGTCTTTCTTTTCTTTCTGAAAACGTATTCAATCACATTAAAACGAAAAAATATGAGCACGAGCACGAATAATACAATAGGCGTTATTGGACTCTCTGTGATGGGAGCAAACATCGCTATGAATATCGCAGACCACGGATTCAACGTTTCAATATACAATCGATCTCCAGAGAAAACGAGGGATGCTATAAAGATGTATACTGGGGGAAAAATGATTCCTTTTTTTGATTTGAAAGAGTTTATTGAAAGCCTCGAGAAGCCACGAAAAATTCTTCTTATGGTCAAAGCTGGCGAAGCAGTTGATACTCTTCTTTCTCAACTCACTCCCCTTCTTACAAAAGGCGATATCATTATCGATGGGGGGAACTCTTTTTTTAAAGACACTATCAGAAGAGAGCAACAGCTCAAAGAGCAAGGACTCTTCTTTGTTGGAATGGGAGTTTCGGGAGGAGAAGAAGGCGCTCGCCGAGGACCATCGCTTATGCCTGGTGGATCGAAACAGGCATGGGAAAGCCTCAAGCCCATTCTCAAATCTATTTCTGCTAGAGATTTTCACCAAGGAGACTGTGTTATTCATATCGGGGAAAACGGTTCTGGACATTATGTAAAAATGATTCACAACGGAATTGAATATATCGATATGCAACTCATTGCAGAGACATATTGGATTATGAAGGAAGGTCTTCGTATGTCAAATGAAACAATCGCAGAAACATTCAAGCAATGGAATGAGGGGCGACTAAACTCTTTCTTGATAGAAATTACAACAAAGATTTTGCAAACAAAAAATAAATATGGTGAATATGTCCTTGATACTATTTTGGACAGCGCTGGAAGCAAAGGGACAGGGAAATGGACCTCCGAAGAAGCTCTGGAACTCGGAACACCATCTTTTGGTTTTATGGCAGCAGTGCTCGCACGATATGCATCAGCACACAAGAAAAAAAGAGTCCTTCTTTCGAAAACATTTGAAAAAAAGATTACAGAAAAAACAAATATCTCTCTTGTTCAACTCGAAGAAGCCCTCTATGTATCGAAGATTTTAGCATACACACAAGGATATGAGCTTCTTGTAGAAGCTGCAAAAACATACGATTGGAAACTGGACCTGAAAGAGATTTCACGGATATGGGAAGGTGGATGCATCATTCGTGCACATTTTCTCGAAGAATTGGAGAATGCATTTCTTGAAGAGAACACAAAAACATCCATCATCCTCGCTTCCGCCTTCAAGCAAACGATTCTTTCTGGAATAGATAGCCTTCGTTATGTAGCCCAGAAGTCTATTGCATGTGCACTTCCTATCCCAGCATTCCTTTCTGGAATCACCTATTACGACAACATAACAAATGAGAAAGTAAGCGCGAATATGATCCAAGCACAACGTGATTTTTTTGGGGCACACACATTCCAAAAAGAAATTGACGGTGAATACACTCATCATCAATGGGAAGTATAATCATTGACTCTACGAAATTGGACACTATTTTTTGGAAACATCTCGATACTACTTATGAATGTGATTCTTTTATTGGTGAGAAAATTTCAGAGCGTATCAAAAGCGTACAAGAGCGACCAATCCTTCTTCTCCTCTCCGGAGGAAGTTCATTTGCTGTCCTCGATTTCATTCATACTGACAACTGGAAGAACATAACCATCACAATGATTGACGAACGATTTGAAAAAGAGAATACGCACAATAATTTCAGCCAACTCGAACGCACAGACTGGTACACTCATACGAAAAAAAATGGAGCAACGTTTCTTTCTACAAAAATTCAACCCGCAGATACTCAAGAAATAATGGCTCATAGATGGGAAAATAGTATTAAATCGTGGCAGAAGGAAAACCTCAATGGTACGCTTATCGCGTTGTTTGGTATTGGCGCTGACGGGCATACAGCAGGCATCTTTTCTTACCCGCAAGATCAAAAACTTTTTGAAAATTTGTTCCTCGGCAATCGCCTCATAGTCTCATATGATGCTTCTGGGAAAAATGAATTCCCTTCTCGAGTAACGACCACCCATACATTCCATCGTCTTATCTCATACGCATATATTTCTCTCAAGGGAGAAGAAAAGCAACAAATGTTGCAAAGACTTATCCAGCACAAAGCACTCCTCCATGAATTACCCGCTGAAATCTTTTCATCACTTCCAAATGTAACGATAGGCACCACTCTTAATCTCTGAAACATACACAACATTATGGATATATCTTCTAACAATCAAAAAGAGTTCGTCCTCTTTGGGGCGAGTGGCGACCTTGCGAAAGAAAAACTGTACCCTGCGCTATTCGATGTTTTTCAACCAACAGATACGATTCGCTATATAGGATATGCCCGAACAGTCATCAGAAACGATGCCTTCAAAAAAATAGTACGGGATTCTGTTTTGAAGAAGTACCCAGAGGCAGATGCAAAAAAACTCGATATATTCATCGATCGTTTTGAATATTGTTCTGGTACATATGATGCTCATGGCATTGAACAATTGAAACGAAACAGCTCAACGGTCGATCGATACTACTACCTTGCTCTCCCTTCGAGCTACACTCTTCTGAAAGATATTGTTGATGGACTCAGTGTTCATGGATTGAATAAAAAAAGTATTATCGTTTTAGAAAAACCATTTGGTTCTGATAAGCTCTCAGCAAAAAGACTCAACGAACTCTTGCTCAAACATTTCTCTGAAGATCAAATTTACCGTATAGATCATTATCTTGCCAAAGATCTTGTGCAAGACATGCTCGCAATGCGCTTTGCAAATCCAATATTTTGGCCCATCTGGAACAATACATATATAGAGTCAATCACTATTTCTATCAAAGAATCTGAAGGTATCCGCGACAGAGGACAGTATTATGATCAAGCTGGGGCCATAAAAGACATGATTCAAAACCATGCTATGCAACTCCTTGCCTTCACTGTTATGGATCAGCCAAAAAGTCTTTCCGCGTCGGCAATTCATAAGGAAAAAATACGTATATTCGAAAATATACAACTCTTTAACAATGATACTCTTCATACGTTAGCTATCGGACAATATGAGGGATATCGAAACGAACAGCATATTCCAGCTGATTCAATGACAGAAACATATGCATCAATGACTGTTGAAATAGACGTACCCGAATGGAGAGGTGTTCCTATACGAATAGTTTCTGGGAAGAAGCTTGATGAAAAAACAACAGATATTATCATAACATTCAAGAAGACAAATTCTAATCTTTGGGAAAAAGAAGGCTGCCAAATAGAAAGAAATCAAATACGTATCAATGTCCAACCACATAATGATATTCACCTTCGATTAAATTCTGAATTTAATTCTACTCAAAAATGCGCTCTTCCCATCAATCTCCATTTCGGATTCAAAGACAATAAACATCTCCTGAAAGACCCTTACGAAAATGCTCTTCGTGACTTATTCAATAATGATCAATCTATATTCATAGGGTCACAAGAAATTCTTCTCGCCTGGAAATTCATAGACACTGTCTTGGAGACGCTTAATATTTCACGTGCAAAAAACCTCGAAATATATGACCATCTCCATTTGCCTCGAACAGAACAACTGTAGACAAGAATCTTTCCTTTGAAAAATGAGGGGAAAGAAAGTTTACCCACATTATAGCCATACAGAGGCGTGAGGGGTTTACTTTAAGCCAAAATCGTGATATTGTATCTGTAAAGAGTTCATTTTGTTTTATGTTTAATTTTATCCAAACGCTCTCCCCATTTTTTCTGTATGGTTTTCTCGGGGCACTTCTTATAGGTGAAATCCTCCTTTTGGTGCTCATCGTGAGTTTATTTATCCAAAATAAACGCCTCAAAAAGAAGTTACACCTCTTCTTTTCTGGAAAAGAAGGAAAAGATCTCGAAAAGGTGCTCATTGACCAGCTCCATGAGACAAAGGCGCTCGATCAGGAAATCCAAGAACTTTTTGAAATCTCCAATCAGTTACGCGACCTCGGAATGAGAAGTGTCCACAAAACCGCTCTTCTCCGTTTCAATCCTTTCAAAGAGGTGGGCGGAAATCAGAGCTTCTGTATCGCATTCCTCGATGGCAAGAACTCAGGATGTGTCCTTTCCTCACTGCATACCAGAGAAGGTACTCGTGTCTATGCAAAACCGGTCATCTCAGGAAGAGAAGGTGCTTTCCCTTTCACAGAAGAAGAGAAATCCACCATTACCCAAGCAATCAGTGGGAAATCATCGGTTCTATAATTCTTTTTTATTTTCATTTTATACACAATATCTATGGCAGAAGCACACGCAGAAAAAACAGTCGACAAAAAAATAGCACTCCCCTCTTCTGTCACTGTGAAGAAACTGAGTGAACTGCTCCATTTGCCAGTAGCGACTATCATCACTGAGCTGATGAAGAATAATATTCTCGCAAGCATCAACGAGGAAATTGATTTTGATACGGCAAGCATCATCGCCTCAGACCTCGGTCTCGAAACCGAACCAGCCGAAGAAAAAACAGAAGCTGGTCGCCTCAGTATCGAAGGCCTCAACAAACTCCTCGAAGAAGAGAAAAATTCAGGGAAAAATCTATCCCCTCGCGCCCCTATCGTAACTATTTTGGGACACGTCGATCATGGCAAGACCACTCTGCTTGATACGATTCGCAAGGCCAACGTCGCAGGAGGAGAAGCGGGCGGTATTACTCAGCATATCAGTGCTTATCAGGTGAAGAAACACAAAAAACTCATCACCTTTGTCGACACTCCAGGGCACGAAGCCTTCTCTGCGATGCGTAAACGCGGTCTTTCTATCGCTGACATCGCTATCCTTGTCGTCGCTGCTGATGATGGTGTGCGTCCACAAACCAAAGAAGTGATTGAATACCTGAAAGAGCACAAACTCCCTGTCATCGTCGCTATCAACAAAATCGACAAACCTGATGCCAAACCAGAAAGAGTGAAACAAGAACTCGCCGAACACGGCATCCTTTTCGAAGAATGGGGAGGTGATACGATGTGTACCGAAATTAGCGCCAAAGGTAACATCAACATCGACAAACTTCTCGATAATATTCTGCTCTTAGCCGAAGTAGAAGATTTTCGTTCCGATATGAAACGTGATGGATTTGCCATCGTTCTCGAATCCAACCTCGATCCACAGAAAGGTCCTGTGGCCACTGTCCTCGTCCGTACTGGTACCCTCAAAGTCGGTCAAGATGTCATTGCTGGTAATGCTTTCGGCCGTATTCGTCGTATTGAGGACTTCACCGGAAAAAGCATAGAGAAAGCTGAACCATCAGTACCGGCCACCATCTACGGATTCAATGCACCTCCGCAAGTCAACGACATTGTACAAGTAGTTATCGGCAAGGGTACTGGTCGCGCACAAGCCAAAGAAAACAGCACGAAGAAAATGACCAAGATTCAAGACGAAGAAAATAATAAGAAAAAAATATCATATATTCTCAAGGCTGATGTGCAGGGATCACTCGAAGCTATCGAGCAAATATTAGGTGCTATCAAATCTGATGAAGTAGGACTCGAACTCATCTTCTCAGGTGTCGGAGCTATCACTGAGTCTGATATTCGTATGGCAGAGAGTGCTCATGCTCTGGTCATCGGTTTCAACAGCGAACCAACCTCAGTAGCCAAAAGAATGGCAGAAGGAAGCAAAATCACTATCGAAACATTCAACATCATCTACAAACTTGTCGAGCGTATCAAAGAAAAATTGACTGACTTACTCGAACCAGAAACCGTCCGTACTGACTCTGGTCGTCTCTCTGTTCTCGCCATATTCAAAACTGGCAAACACGATATGATTGTCGGTGGACGCGTAAGTGAAGGAAAAATGCTCCGCGGATCCCTTCTCGAAATCAAGCATGATGACGAAATCGTAGGCAAAGGCAAGATGCAGAACCTTCAGTACAACAAACAAAATACCGATGAAGTCAATCAGGGCAATGAATGTGGAGTTGTCTTCGAAGGCAATGTAAAAATCCAAGTCGGTGATACGCTTATCTGCTACAAAGAGGAATTAAGAAAACGCACCCTGCAATAAATCTACCATCATCACTACTCTGTCATTCCTGCGCCCGCCCGCATCGACATTCTAAGCATTTCTGGCAGGAAGGCGGGAATCCAACTTCCATATAAAAACAGCAGATAACCTGCTGTTTTTAACTACTCGCTACAATATTTTTTTACTGACTCACATATGTCCTTACTTCTCCATCTTCATCTATTTTCACAAATTGCTTTCTCAATTGTTCATTTGAATAATTTTCCCCAACATACTTTACCCATCTTTTATTTTGAGGACTTGTTGCTGCGATAGCTTCTGCAATACGATCATTGGTATACCATGCCTTTGGAATCTGACTTTTGAAACCTGAAAGGTCACCTGTATATTTTCCAATTTCCGTTGCATGATCTGTCGCTATTTTCATTTCTTCCTCAGTCGCCTCGTTGGAAAGCACTCGATCAAACAATTTCACACGTGCCTGCTCAAAAGTTCTATTGTGGTTAACCATTTTTTGATATTTCTTTTTATAATCAGGATCATTCGGACTAAACTCCTCATTCAACGACCCATCACTTTTAATAAGTGCTGTTAAGTCTTCAGGATTCATTCCATAAATTTCTTCTGTTGTTTTCTTCTCCTGAGATTCTACAACCATCTCTCCTGCTTTTACTTCAGTTGCTGGTTGCATTTCTGCTCCTATATTTCCACTCCTGATCCGTTCTGCCAAAGCATCTGCCTGAGCCTGATCTGTCTCTGATTGTACCCGAACTTGTTCTGCTATAGCCTGTGGAGTTTCTGTGGCTGCTACAGGCGTAGATGTTTTTTCTCCTTCTTCTCCTTCAAGCGGTACCAATTCCAAACCTCCAGCCAAACGAGTAGCCACTTCTTCAGGTGTTTCCGTCACTGGTTTTGTCGGTGTTTCTCCAAAATTTGGCATAACAATATCGTTAGAAATTTATACATTCTCATTTTACCCCCCCCGATAACTCCAGTCAAATGGCACTTTTTTCTACATAAAGATATTTTCACTCCTCTTTTCCTTCTTCCCATCTCTCTCCTCCTCCACCTTCTCTCCTCCACCTCTCCCTTACGCGTACCAATTAACCACGACCGTGGTTTATGTGCTATACTAACAAAAAGAGAAAACAATAACAAGTAAATAAGTCAGTAGTAAAAAAATTATTATTCTCTGTTAAATTTATAATCACTGTCTATGCAAAAACTTGGACCAGCTCAACAGAAAATTCTTCTTCTTTTTCTCGGAGGTGTTGCTCTTGGCTGTTCCGCATCACCAACACAATATTATTCTACACTTCGAAAAATCAGAAAAGAATGGCGATGGATACAACAACAGAGTTTCAACAGATCTCTTCGTTCATTACACAAACAAAAACTTCTTGAGGAAATATATCATAAAGATGGTACAATATCTCTTAGACTTACCGCTGATGGACGTGCCCGCGCGAACTTTTTTCAACTCTTCGGGAGTACAATAAAAATCAAGCAACAGAAAAAATGGGATGGGTTATGGCGAATCGTCATGTTTGATGTACCAGAAGAAAAGCGTCTTTTCCGAGATATTCTTCGAAATCATCTGAAAAATATAGGATTCAAAGAACTTCAGCATAGTGTTTTTGTGTTCCCTTATCCTTGCGAAAAAGAAATATCGTCACTCGTCAAACTCTATACTGCGATTCCTTATGTAAGAATCATCACCGCAAAAACTATTGATAACGAATCAGAAATAAAACGCTCTTTTTTCAAAAAAGAACCGCCCCAATAATCAGTACCGATTATCAACGACCGTATATTATTGGTACGTATGGTAATTGATTATAGAGAGTATTCGTTACAAAAAGGAAGGGATCAAGAAATATTTATTTAGACTGCATATACCTCATAGAGATGCCTCGTTCAGACTACGAGCTTCAAAGCTTAATAAAATGTCATATTCAGCCTGCATGTTGGCAAAAAGAAGAAAGACAGGTACACTTCTTATACATATTATTTCTATGATTAATAAGATTCCACAACCGGTTGTTGATATCATCGAAACCTTGCAAAAGGCTGGTTTTGAGGCGTTTATCGTCGGAGGATGTGTACGAGATATCCTTCTCAAGCGAATCCCTAAAGACTGGGACATTACCACGAGCGCTGTGCCCGAAGAAATTATGCGGATTTTTCCTGATAGTTTCTACGAGAATGAATTTGGTACTGTCGGTGTAAAAGTACCGAGATTTATGGAAACGACTGACTCTACACACGAGAACCTTCTACGCAATCCTAAAGAAAAGGACAGTGAGGCAATCAGGGATATCATCGAAGTCACAACGTATCGTACCGAAGGGAAATACGAAGATAATCGTCACCCGAGTGATGTTCATTTCACGCTTTCTCTCAAAGAGGATCTCGCTCGTCGTGATTTTACGATGAATGCTCTGGCATATGGACCAAGAGGCGATGAATGGAAACTCATCGATATTTTCTCAGGAGCAGATGATATTGAAAAGAAGATTATCCGTACTGTCGGCAGTCCCGCTGAACGTTTCAGTGAAGATGCTCTCAGACTTATGAGAGCGGTACGTTTCTGGTCAGAACTGAGGAATCCTGCGAAGCTGGATACATCGAAAAACTGGCAGATTGAGAAGGAAACAGACGAAGCGATACAAAAGCTCTCAGAGAACCTCGCTTCTATTTCACAGGAACGAATTCGTGACGAACTCTCCAAAATAATTCTCTCAAACAGTCCGAGCGAAGGAGTACAAATGCTTCACGATACACATCTCCTCCGATTCATCATTCCCGAACTCGAACTCGGTATCGGCGTCAGTCAAAACCTGCATCACATCTACACTGTTTGGGAACACAATCTCCGTGCTCTCGCAACCTGCCCGTCGAAGAAACTAGATGTACGCCTCGCTGTCCTCCTGCACGATGTCGGCAAGCCCGCAACGAAACGTGGCAATGGACTACACTCAACATTCTACAATCATGATCACGTCGGTGCACGCATCACCGAGAAGATTCTTACGCGTCTTCATTTCTCCAAAGCCATTATCAAGAAAGCGACGATGCTCGTCGATAACCACCTCTTCTATTACAATGTCGATGAAGTAACGGAGGCTTCGGTGCGTCGTCTCATCAAACGCGTCGGCCTCGAAAATATGGACGACCTTATGGCTGTGCGCATCGGTGATAGACTGGGTTCTGGTGTGCCAAAGGGGAAGCCGTACAAACTCCGTCATCTCGAATATATGATCGACAAGGTTTCCAAAGATGCGATCTCTGTCAAAATGCTCGCCATCAAAGGTACTGATCTCATTTCAGTATTACACATTCCTGCTGGCCCACAAATTGGTGCTCTGCTCGATGTGCTTCTCGCAGAAACCATCGAAAATCCCCTTCTGAATACCAAAGACACACTTCTCGCGCGAGCCGAAATCCTGAAAGATAGTCCTCTCGAGACACTCCGCGAGCTGGCCAAAGAAAAGATTGACGAAAAACGAAAAGAGGAGAACAATCAAATAAAGAAGAAACACTGGGTCGAGTAAAAAATCGGGGCATCGCCCGCCAGAGGCGGGTAAATATACCGGAGTGTCGTATAGTGGTATTACGCGCGATTCGGGTTCGCGTAATCTGGGTTCGATTCCCAGCACTCCGACTACAGAGATAAAAGAAGGGTATGAAAATTATTGTAGACGCTATTCAAGAAAATCCACTCTCCCTGATGCGCAAAGCAGGGTATGTTTTTCAACATCAAGAAAACGATGAGATGAGTTTCGTACGAGTATTTGCAAGCGCTGGCTATCCCCGCTTCCACTCCTATACAAAACTTGATAAGATGACTCTAACGGTAAACTTTCACCTCGATCAAAAGAAACACACGTACGGCGATGATACTCGTCATCACGGTGAGTATGAAAATGATGGCCCTATGAAAGAAGAAGCAGAAAGACTCATTAAAGTGTTCGGGGAGAAAGCAAGGATAGTATAGAAAGTGGCTGCGGTGGTGGAATGGTATACACGCTAGTCTTAGGAACTAGTTCCGCAAGGAGTGAGAGTTCGAGTCTCTCCCGCAGCACAAATGAAAAACCACCCTGTGTATTTGGGTGGTTTTTTGTTATTATTTTTTTATGATTTATTGACTTTGTCAAAATAGATATCGACGTCGCTGATCCATTTACTGACACTTTCGTTACTGTGTCCATCACAGTTCCAACCGCATTTCCACACAATAAATTCTTCAGGTGTCACTAGCCCATACTTATTCACAAGTGTATCAATACGTGCACCGACAACACGGATAGCTTCCTTGGGGCTTCCGAAACAACCGTGTCCCATTTCTATCCCTCGACTTCCTGCTCCACGATACCCCCAATAGTTATAACAATCCTTTCCCTCTTCATCGACAGGTACGCGCTTACCCCAGTTACTTTCTTTCTTGGCAATCGCCACAAGGAAAGCAACACTCGTCTGGTTATGCGTCGCAATATATGGAATCATTCTCTTGATAGGATATCCATCGACCAGCGATTCCATATGTTTTTCCAACACCGTTTTCGTATGCATCGGCGCTGATGCGATTTCGATTTTACTTACACTAGCGCAAGCACTATACAGAAGCCCAGTGATAAGCACCCCAACAGAAAGAAATATCGAAAGGAACACTCCTGATGAAAGTGTCTGATATACCTGCCTCGCAGGCTGTTTTATTGATTGTATAATGAAATATGAGTGTTTCATAATTTTTATATTGGCTGAGATAAAGCCTAAAGAAAGAAAAAACGGATACCATTGTGGCACCCGTCTCTTATTTCTTCGACGAGGCTCGCCTGACTCCTGTCGAGGCGGCCCGTTTATTTCATTCTACGTCTATTATAGCACATCCAAAGCAAAAAAGCAACCACCGTCGCTCACGAGCGACGGTGGTAAATCCTAAATACTACAAACCGTTAATTCTTCATAAAAAATAATTCTCCACTCAAGCTCTTAGGGCAACTATAAGTTTCGTAAGCATGGTTCTCGATTCTTATCGAGATTACGGAAGTTACATTAGGAGAATTTCCGCTGGGAAATTCTCTGTGCCCCAAAGGTTGAGATGGGGAAGTATTTTTCGAAAAATCAGATATTTTCTTTGAGATCAATACTAGCAAGAAAAGAAGCGCGTGCTGAACCTTTGAGCGTGCGTGATCCACCAGGTTTCAGTGCTCCAAGATGTATTCCCATAATACGGGTACGAACAAGTTTCTCTACAGTCAGATGTACGGTGTCGAGCATCCGTCTGATTTGATGTTTCTTTCCTTCGGTCAGAATGATGACTAATGTATGAGGTCCGAGTATTTCTACTTTCTTCGCTGAAAGTATCTCCCCCTCACTTTCGATACCAGCTTCGAGAATATTTTTCACGCTGGCTAATGCTTTTTCCCTGACGGTCACGACGTATTCTTTCTCGTGAGCGAAGCGTGGGTGGAGCAGTCTCTCGGTCACACGTCCATCATCAGTAAGCAAAATGAGTCCTTCAGATGCTTTGTCGAGTCGTCCCATCGGAAAAAGATTGGGAAAGGGTGAAATATCTTTTATCTCACTTTCGTTTTCTTGTGCCGAATGAGTAACAATGCCTCGTGGCTTGTAGTAGGCAACATACACAAAAGCTTTCGATGGATTTTTCTTATTCTTGCGTATCTCGACGTTGACATCGGCACTCATTATTTTGTCACCAAGCTTGGCTTTTTTATCATCAATAAAAACAAGCCCTTTTTCAATGAGCTCATCAACGCCACGACGAGTAGCGAGTCCCCGCAGAGCCAGAAGACGATTGATACGAATAGGAAAGACAATTTTTTCTGCCATAACATTTGATACTTAAGTATTATACTATGACAGATTTCTGAAAAAAAGTCAATTGCCGACACCTACATTCTACCCACAACTGCAACATCATGGTAAAAAAGACACCTCCTACGATACAATAGATAATGTACCACCATTATCATTAATCGATACAGAGATGTCTTGTAAACATATTACCGCATCCCAAAGAAATGAGCTATCAGTCTTGATTCGAGCAGGAAGCACACAAAAACAGATTGCCAAACTGCTGAGGAAAGATAGAACAACCATTTGGAGAGAACGAAAAAGAGTAGAAGGAAAATACCATGCTGGGAAAGCGAAGGATGATGTCAAAGAAAAACAAACTGGAGCTCATAAGAAAAAACGCAAGATTGAAAACAGTTCGTGGTTGAGGAAATATATTGAAGAGAAAATTCAAAAGCGTTGGAGTCCTGAACAAATCTCAGGCAGGCTTCAGGAAAAATATCCCCATGATAACAGTAAGCATGTTGGCAAGGATACGATTTACAAATATCTCTACACTCATAGAAAAGATCTCGTAAGGTTTCTCCGTTGTCAGAAAGGAAAATATCGCAGGCGATATGGTACCAGAATACGTGAAAAACAGCGTGAGGAAGGCAAAAAGAAGCGAATTGATATGCGTCCTAAGATTGTTGACGAAAAAGGCAGGATTGGAGATTGGGAAGGTGATACTATCGTAGGAGATGACAAGAAACATATTCTCACACATACTGAAAGAAGAAGTGGTATCCTTTTTGCAGACAAACTGGGACGAGGAACTGCACAAGCTACCAAAGAAAAGACTATTGCCAGGTTTTCTCAATTACCAAAAAAGAAAAAATGTACGATAACCTATGACAACGGTGTAACATTTTCAGATCATGAACTTACAGCAAGAGAAACTGGGATGGAAATATATTTTGCTTTTCCGTATCATAGCTGGGAGCGTGGATGCAATGAGAATTCCAATGGACTTTTGAGACAATATTTCCCTAAGAAAACACCACTGGGAAATGTCACACAAGAGAGAATCGATTCTGCCGTAGATGAAATTAATAGCAGACCAAGAAAGCGCTTGGGCTATCTTACTCCTTATGAAGTATTTTATGAAAAAAAATCCAAATGCTAAGAAAAGGGATGTTGCAGTTAAGAA
>PFHN01000111.1:0-2316 GCA_002782305.1 Candidatus Moranbacteria bacterium CG_4_8_14_3_um_filter_41_13
CTTGAAAGACTGATCTCATCATCCCAATGGAATCGCCTGCAAACTTTTACAGAAAAGATGTTGCACAATCACCCAGGTGGGCAGGGAGGGTCGCAAGAGAAATGAGGAATCCAATGCAAAACCACGGCAACGCCAACTCAAAATGCGGGCGCTTGCTCAAGTAACCGCTGGCTTAGGCATAGGCTGCACGTCACCAGCAACTGCCAGGACAGCTGCTGGCAATCACTGAAATTCTACTCGCACTTTTTTAAGGTCGAGTCCCAAACCCTCACCCTGCTGCGCATAACCATGCGTATGGGGATCCCACGTTTTGGCATTAATCTCCATTTCTGTAACAAGAAATGGTTTGGCTTTGTTCATTGTAAAGCGATAAACATTATCACGTCCGGTTTTTATGCCGAGTGATTCGCCATTCAATATAACCTCTATTTTCTTATCAAGAGTGGATGGATAAAATCCTCTAAGTTCTATTTTTACGTCCACCCTGTGTGCTGTCGGCATCACTGCATCGCGCATATCCAAAAAATATCTGCCGCCGCTATCCATCCAGACCCAGTCCACGTCTGGCAGGGCAAGTCCTTTTCCGAAACGGCCCAGCATTGAAGAATCAAGTTCAAAATTGGAGTTGATTTCTTTATCGTACAATGTAAAAGGCCCCGAGATGGCAAGTATTTTTCTTGGCAGCAAACGATCCGAGATAAAGTAAACATTTTCATTTAACTTAATCTCACCCACACCAAGCTTGTTGGTTAACAAGTTAACCCAGAATAAAGTCGAATAAAAGCTAACATAATCCATTTTATCTCTAGCATGGTATGCCGCATCACGCTTTAGTTCTTGAAAATCCGTCACATTTCTATCAATACGAATGACAGCACCGCCGACTCTATTGTCATCAAACCAGCGCCCAAGTGGAGAATAAAAATTGTAGGTATCGCGAGAAAATTCATGCTGCTTATAAATGGCAGGAACAACACTTGCCATCAAACACAACCCAATCCCCGCTGCAACGATCTTTCTATTACCCCGGACTAATGCAAACAAAAAACCCATAGCCAGCAAGACAAAAATCGGCATGCTCAGGGATTCGCCAACATATTGGTATATGTATATCGTAAATGTATTTGCAAAAATATTATTTTTTGCAAAAAAAACCAGCGCTGTTGCTCCCACCCCAATTGCCGCGACTAAATACAGCCTACCTGGGACACGCGCAGCCGCCAGCTCTTTATACCTGTGAACACCTGCAAGACCCAGGGTAAAAATGATAGGTATTATAGGATCCAAGTACCTGGCGTAAATGGTTTTTATACCCAGATTATTCATTACAGCATTGGCATGGAGCGTAACTATAGCCGCATTAATTATTATAAAAACAATCCAAAAAATAGATAAATCTCGATATTTATAATCACGCGACTTTTCAAATAAAAATATAATCGCTAAAAACGTTGGTAAAAATAGCGTTGCCACGAAATAAAAACTCAGCTCACCTGCAAAAATATGCACCAAATCAAAGAATCTTTCTGGGCTACTGACAGCCTTAAACAGGCCGTCAACATAGCTCCCTCGCATTTCTGAGTAAGAACCAATCGACGGAAACAGAAGGAATCTAAAGACCACATAGGTCAGCACAGCAGAAACAAAAGAAACCATCAGTCCCCGCCGATCGCGTACTACTTCGCTGCGGAGCAGTTTAATAATGCAGTACATTGCAAACATCATAAGCAATACGACATACTGCGTTCTTACCATTGGCGCAAAACCAACACAAACTCCAAGCACCAACCACATCCATATTTTGCTTTTGAATCTTTCATCCGAGAGCAAAAGCATTATTACAAAGATCGCATAAATCAATGTAATTGCGGCCGCCTCACTCATGACGATATAATTAAACAATATAAATTGTGGCAATATGGCCACCATTGTCGAATATATAAGCGACTCCAGCTTTCCGACATTGAATGTTTTTCGGAATACTGCATATGCGAGGAATACCGCTCCAGACGTTATGGCTATATTTATCAACATGGCCGCTGTATGAGCCTGCGCTACTGTCGGCAGCATCAGCGCGGGCGATATAATTAGTGAGTACCCTGGGGCATGAGAATTCGTTATGCCCGCAAAGTTGCCTAGAATTATTTTTTGCGCCATGCCAAAATAAGATTGTTCATCACTGAATATCCATGGCGATGGGAAAAGGTTTATAAGCAGCGACTTGGCAATAATGAGCCCTATAAAGATCAAACCGAGCGCGAGCCAATGATTCTCAAATGTTTTGCGCAAAATAAATCCCCGAAAGAAGTATAGATT
>PFHN01000111.1:2365-5132 GCA_002782305.1 Candidatus Moranbacteria bacterium CG_4_8_14_3_um_filter_41_13
AAAAGCTTGTAGCCATTTAACGTGCAACATTTTTGTCGCTATCGAGCAATGGACTACTTTAAAAAGCGTGGCGCCGGAGATGAGGATTTAGCGTTTGTGCCGAAAGTCCAGTATCGGTTTAGGATGAAATTGCTGATGGGCACAATCCATATCACGCTTAATTGCGCGGTGAAATACCACCATTGCAAATAGTTCACCATGGCGCTAACCATAGCCGTATTCAGGGCAAGGCCACTCACCGAAACCAGCGCATAACGCCACAGCGAACTTGTATGGGCGCGCGACGAATCAAAGGCCCACCGGTGATTCAAAATATATGAGACTAATAATGCACCGATGAACCCCGCGACCGCGCCGCCTGTGGCACCCATACCTAGCCATTCGACACATAATGCAAGGATCACGAGATGCACTCCCGTACCCAAGGCGCCAACAATGAGATAGCGCTGAAACTGTCGTCGGAGCACTACTTCACCAGTTCTGCAATGACATAGCGCGGTCTACCCTTGACTTCGTCATAGATCCGCGCAATGTATACACCCATTAGCCCCAAACCGAACATGACCACGCTACCAAGTATGAGTATCAACAGGATTACCGTCGTAAAACCGTCTACAGCATGCCCACTGAATTTTAAATATACTGTTTGCACTCCCAGTAGGAGGGCTAGGAAGGCAAATCCCGAGGCGACCACGATCATCAGATAGAGTGGCGCCGAGGAAAAGGAGGTCACTGCTGTCATGGCCAGCTTAATGAGTTGAGCCAAGGACCAGCCTGTCTGACCACCCACACGTTCGGCCACGTCGAAAGGAATCTGAACTCGACGGAAGCCAAGCCAAGCGTTCATGCCACGAAAGAAAAGGTTTCGTTCACACAGCCTACGCCATGCGTCAAGTACTCGTCGATCCATGAGTTTAAAATCCGAGGCGCCATGTAAATCGACGCCAGTAAGTCGCCTGAAAATGCCATAGAACAACTGCGCGCGCAGGCGATTAGCGCGTGTTTCATTCCCACGCGTTCGTTTCACAGCTTCAACCACCTCGGCCCCATCCCGCCAGTGTTGAATCATCTCGGGAATAAGCGCGGGTGGATGTTGCAAGTCACCATCCATCACCAAGATCGCGTTGCCGCGCGCGATTTCCAATCCAGCTGCGAGCGCAGATTCCTTGCCGAAATTGCGGCTGAGGCGAACCCCCTGAATCTGCTCGTATTGTTTCTTCTGCTCGAGAATGGCGTCCCAGGTATTGTCAGGCGATCCATCGTCCACCAGCACGATTTCAAAGGACACACCAGTGCTTTTGAGGACGTCCACAATTTCCTTCATCGTCCCCGACAAATGTGCGCTTTCTCGGTAAAGAGGGATAACTACGGAGAGAACAGGCTGTTGCGGAGTCTCAGTCATGCTTGACCCCAATGTAGGCCACCGTTGTGGCTGGCAGCCAAAGGCTATACTTATTAAAGTAATTGGGTAGACGCACCCCAAACTTATCGGCGATCAAAGGAAGCGGAAAGGCATGAGGATACGGCACGGCTTTGATTTCTTGGACCCCACACTGTTCAAGCAGTCGCGGTAGAGTCTGGTTGTCAAAGTAAAGGATATGTTCGGGTAACTTAAAAGAAGGCCAACGGCCGCCCATCAGTTTTCGCCAGAGACTTCCCATATCTGGTGCTGCAATAACAACCGCACCCCCAGGCCGCAGACGCTTTAAAATTCCCTTAATGAAATCTTGTGGGTGATATACATGTTCAATTACATGAGCGGCAATAATGCAATCAAATGCTTCCGCTTCATTTATCGCATCAATCCCCCCCCTGTATACCTTATCCGCACTTATTCGTGCTTGTTCAACGGCACCCGCAGAAAAATCGGTCCCAACTCTATGCTTGAAGAAAGTGCGTGCTTCATCTAGCAAATAACCATAACCACATCCGATCTCCAGTAAATCTCCGCCCGTCTTGCCGATCGCTGCCAGATTTCCTAGCAACCTGCGGAAAGTGGCTCGCAACGCGAGTTCCTGTGCCGAGTAGTCGCTGTATCCCTGATCCGACCCTGAAAAATAATCGTCCTGCTGGTAGAGCGACATCATGGATTGCTCAGTCGGGCGTGGCGATAGAAAACTCATACCACAATGAGTGCAAGATCTTACGCCATATGGATTAAAACGCTTGCCTTCATACATTACGTCCGAATCTTTATGGCCACATAATGGGCATACTGGAACTTCCATCTCGATAGAATTCATCGACATTTACTCCGTTAATGTTGCATCCTTAATGGATGGATCGAGAATATAAAAATATAGATCGCGTGTGTTGTTCGGCATATTCACCTTGGCGAAATTAGACTTGAAACTCAGCGTGACAGCTGAACCACCATCTATCTCAAATTCCAACTTATGGTGTGTTGGGATAGTGCCAGAACCCAGTTCCCACTGTTTGTTATTCGTAGAGGCGAAAACCATTCCACTAGATTCCGAAGCCAAATCGAATTCAAAAACAACACTTCGTTTTTCTTCGGAGAAGTTATTAAATACAACACCACTTTGGTTAATGGACCACCTAAAACTCTTCCCTTGAGCATTCCTTTCTTCTGGATAAAAGCCCCCCGCCCAAGACAAGGTTACGCTATTGATCCAATGATCGACATGATCCTTAAATTGTTCTTGGGTTTCCGTGGCTTTGAGCTTTGCAGCGGCCTCGCGCAAATCCATGATTAAGTGGCGGTCGTCCGACAGCACCAGCTTTGCACCAGCGCCTTGAAGTCCTG
>PFHN01000063.1 GCA_002782305.1 Candidatus Moranbacteria bacterium CG_4_8_14_3_um_filter_41_13
ATTTGCATAGTAGAATTCGCCGCAAGAGAAGCTGATAGGAGCGCAGATGCCAACGATACGAGAAATTTCTGGCCCTTATCGTTTATTCTTTTTTAGTTTTGATTGTGGCGAACCAAAACATCTTCATGTTCAACGTGAGCGCAAGGTCTGTAAATACTGGATGGAGCCGCTTGCATTGGCGAGTAATCATGGTTTTTCGGCAGTTGAACTCAACGCGATTAGGCAGCTTCTCGAAACCAATCGCACCAAAATACTGGAGGCATGGAATGAACACTGTGGCGTTGGTCGTTGAACCCAGAATTTCAGATTTGCGTGTCTCGGAAGCTGAGATCACCGCTTACTTGCTGGATGGTCGAACCGTGAGTGTTCCGCTTGCTTGGTCGTGGCGGTTATCCGAAGCGACACCTGAGCAACGTAGTCATTGGGAAATAATTGGTGATGGTATTGGCATCCACTGGCCTGATGTGGACGAAGACATAAGCATCGAAGGCATGCTCTATGGTGCGCCCGCACAAAGACCACTTGTGCTGGTTAAGTAGCGCAAGTCAAAAATCATGGAATCAACTCACGCACCTCTAGGCATCATTCCAATGGAGGCGATGGATTTGATTGCCGATCCACGCCAACAAAAATTGGTAGCCAATCCGCAGCATCCGAATTATCCGGTGGCATTGGCAAAGTAATCTACGGAGCCAAAATCGTGAATGCATCTGAAACAAAATTGCAACAGATAATTGAAGGCGAAAAACAATACGTCGTTCCTCTTTTTCAACGTGCATATAGCTGGACTGAGAAAGAATGGAAAACACTTTGGGACGATATTGTTGATCTCTATGAGCAAGATGCTCCGCGTCCCCACTTTATAGGATCAATCGTTACCATACCAACAACGTCTGTTCCTGAGGGAGTTGCAAAGTTTCTGTTGATTGATGGGCAGCAGCGACTTACGACGGTTTATATCTTAATGGCGGTTTTGCGTGATCAAATAAAGGGGGATGAACTCTCCGAAGAAATTCACAATACATTATTGGTTAACCCATATAAAAAAGGTATTGATAAGCTAAAGTTATTACCCACTCAACTTGATAGATCAACCTTTAATGCGCTCATTCAGGGGAAGTTAGAAGATGGAAATGGAACGCAACTGGGTAACGCTTATAAATACTTCGAGCGTCAGTTCAAAAGAAGTAATTTTGACAGGGCGAAACTCAAGAAAATTGTTAGTAATTTTTTATCCCTAGTTAGTATTGTCCTTGATCCGAATGATAACCCACACTTGGTTTTTGAGAGTCTGAATGCTAAAGGGCGTCCACTTTCGCAGGCGGACCTGATTCGCAATTACTTTTTCATGCGAATTCACGTTGACCAACAAGAGGAGATTTACAACCATTATTGGCAGCCAATGCAATTGGCGCTGGGTGAAAATCTTACCGTTTATATCTGGCATTTTTTAATGCGGAGGGGTGCAAGGGTTAACAAGACAGATGTGTACCTAGCGCTGAAAGAACAAGTCAAAGCAGAAAATGCAGTTGATTATCTTCGAGAGCTGGCGAAATTTGCCAACTATTACGAAAAGCTACTTTTGCCAGCAAAGGAAAGTAACTCTAAAATACAAACAGGTATTTTGCGTTTGAATCGAATTGAAGTCACAGTTGCGTATCCGTTCTTGTTGAATGTATATGACGATTACCAAGCCAATAAAATTACTGCGAATCAGTTTTCAGATACGCTCAAAACGCTTGAAAACTTCATGATTAGGCGCTTCGTTTGCAATGTGCCATCAAATGCACTTAACAAAATATTTCCCCCGCTATATGAGCAAGTGATTGAGAAAAATTCAGCCAATTTTGTCACTGCATTACAGTCGATACTTCAGTCAAAAGGCTACCCGAAGGATTATGAGTTTGGAGATAGGATTCAGGATGTAAAGCTCTATGGAGCTGGTGATCGACAAGTTAAAACAAAATTGTTGCTTGAATCAATTGAAGAGTCTTTTGGTCACAAGGAAAACGTTTCGTTTGAAAAGGCCGTAATCACCATAGAGCACATCCTTCCCCAAACCCCCACGGAATGGTGGAGAAATCATTTGGGCGATGATTGGGAAATGGATCATGAGTTATGGCTGCATACACTTGGAAACCTAACCCTGACGGGATACAACTCTGAACTCTCCAATGATGATTTCGATACAAAACGGCAGAAACTTTGTGAAAGCCATCTTGAGATAAATAGATACTTTGATGGAGTCACATCTTGGCGAGTTGAAGACATTAAGAATCGCTCAATTCAACTGTCTGCATTGTCCGTGAAAATCTGGCCCTACTTTGGAGACGAAAAACTAGTTCAAAACCAAGTTGGTGTAACTGGAACAAAGCCTGTTGATCTGTGGATTCTCGGACAAAAATTTCATGTGGATACATGGAAAGAAGTGCTTATCCGCACTTTGACTGTGATCGCAGACCTGGCGCCTGAGAAATTTGAGCAGATAGTTGCTAAATATCCTCGCTTTGTGTGTAAAGATAAAAGCACCTTTCGTCGAAGTAGTGAATTGCCAAACGGCGTGTTTGTGGAAGTTAATTTGTCAGCGGAATCTATCCAGAAATTCTGTTATCAATCGATAGCAGCAGTTGATCTGACTTCTGATGATTGGCGAGTAGAAACGCAATGAATGCACATCTATATGAGCAACGATTCTGCTCTGATACAAAATCATGCGGTAATTCAGGATTGTTAAATTGAAGAAAGTTGTTATCTTCGGT
>PFHN01000088.1 GCA_002782305.1 Candidatus Moranbacteria bacterium CG_4_8_14_3_um_filter_41_13
GCAACGCTATTGTATAATGAAAAGAAAATTAATGAAAAAGAGCCTATGCAAAAGAAACGAGAATTCAAGCAATTAACCTTAAATGAGAGGATACATATACAGATACAGTATCTCAATGGTTGGTCATTTGAAAAGATTGCACATTCTCTTGGGAATGGTCGAAACAAAGGAACCGTATCGAGAGAAATAGCTGGAAGACCAGCTCGAGGAACAGGGAAATATCAAGCGTCCATTGCTCATGAGAAAGCCTTAACAAAAAGGAAGGGAAAGAAAACTGAAAGATTGAAAAATCAATTCATCAGAGAGTATGTGAAAGAAAAGATGGTTTTAGGATGGTCTCCAGAACAAGTGAGTATTCGACTCAATATTGATCATCCTCAAGAAGAAGGGATTTCCTATGAAGCCATCTACCAATATGTGTACGCTCAGATCAATCAGAATGGCAAGCCTAAGGTTCATTGTGAAGATTTGAGAATGTATCTACCAAGGAGACACAAGAGAAGGCAGAAGAAGGATTTTAGACAAGTGAGGAAGGTATACAAGCCACCATTACCCTCAATTGAAGAGAGACCAAAAGAAGTTGAAAAACGCAAGAGTATCGGTCATTGGGAGGATGATTGTATTGTTTCTAAACAAAGCAAAGACAGATTGAAAACCATCAATGAAAGGGTGACTGGATTGTTCTTGGTTGGGAAGATGAAGAATGGAACTATCGAAGAATCAAACAGATCCGTACTGGGGAAATGGAAGGATATACCAAGTGAGTTCAAGAAGACGCTCACTCGTGATAATGGAACTGAAAATTTTGGTTGGGAAGAGCTTGAAGAGAAAGAGCATGTCAAAGTATACTTTGCTCATCCCTACTGTTCATATGAAAGAGGAAGCAATGAAAATGGGAATGGACTCATCAGAAGATACCTCCCGAAAGGGACTGACTTTTCTACTGTCTCAGATGAAGAAGTATTGAAGATTGAATATTTGCTTAATTCCAGACCAAGGAAAAGACTCGGAGGGAAAACTCCACTTGAGGTATGGTACACTATGACTGGCGTTGCACTTACTTGTTGAACCTAGGGTGTAAATACTTGATAATTTTTCCAAAACATGTTATAAATGTGTGTTATTTAACAATTGAATATCAAAAGATAAGGAGTTATATCATGTCTTCATCTGTAGCGTTAATTACCCCACATACCATCTCACATCGAACAGCCGAAGAAACCCTGGCCCTTGGCTATCTTGCTAGTGTATTACGCGAAAAAAACCATCTGGTTACTATCATAGACGGTTGGCTTCGCAGTATCGGTCCGTCTGAAATAGTCGATATCATCAACCAAAACATCCCAGATATCATCTGCATGTCTTGTTACCGATCAAATCTCGATCAGGCAAAAGAAATTCTTGCAATAATCACCAAGCGGTTTGGAAACATCCCAACAATTTGTGGCGGATTCGGACCAACTTTTCACGATGTTGATTTTTTGGACGCGGGATTCTCTATAGTCGTGCGCGGTGAAGCGGAGCATACGATTGTCCAAATTGTTAATGCTATCACTTCAGGAAGTAACCTCTCTGGTATTCCTGGAATCACTTTCAAAGATGATTCAGGAATTGTCCGTACAGATCGATCTAAACCAATTCAAAACCTTGATTCAATTCCATTTCCAGCACGAGATGAAATTAAGTTCGCCATTCTGAGAAATAACCCAATTCATGTCTGTACATCTCGTGGATGCGAAGCTCATTGCTCATTCTGTTCGATCTTCACATTCACCCTTGGTGGTTCCAAAGAACATCGTTGGCGGTCCCGGTCGATTCAGAACATCGTCGACGAACTTCGATATCTCTACGAGCAATTTGGCATCACCCATATCAAGTTTGTAGATGACAGCTTTTTGGAGCCTCCCCGTGATGAACAATGGGTTACTGAATTTGCAGAAACAGTGTCAAGATACAATCTCCCGCTACGCTTTCGGACACAAATTCGTGCCGATAGACTCAGTGAGGGTATTGTGTCAGGTCTTAAGAAAGCTGGGTGGTTTTCAACAAGTATCGGTATTGAAAATGCTGCCCAATCAGTGCTTAGGCGGATGAGAAAGTCTGCTTCAATAGAAGATAACTGGCGAGCCCTGGAAATGCTTCGTCGTCACAATATCTATGTACAAATGGGTATGATTCTCTTTGATGATGCTACTACTATAGATGAACTCGAAACAAACTACCGTTTTCTTGCTCATCATGATTGGGTTATCACTAAGGGAATTTTCACAGAGATGTTTGCTGCGGAAGGAACGCCTTATACTAAAACATTATCTAAAAAAGGGTTACTCAAAATCGGCGGACAACAAAATCTCCGATATGATGTACAGGGAACTCAAGCGAAACGCGTTTATCAGATGTTGAAAGTCTGGCATAAGTCGCATTCAAGTCTCTACGATTGGGTCATTGATTCGATCGTGGCACCAAAAGTGCTTCCTGAAGAAGGTTACATCTGTATTCATAGGCTTTGTCAAAAAATCACTGCTTGTGACATAGCGATGTTTCGCCGGACACTTGATCATGTGGCATTTCACCCCGCAAAGAATGATATCAATGTCATAACGTGCGCAATAGCCGAGCATTCCTGTTTCTATGCCAGCATATGGTCACAGATACAGAAGATCTATGACCATTACGGACTCATCTACGATGGCGTCCCAAATCCATTCCTCGATTAAAAGGAGTTCTAAAATGAACACTGTTACACCAATGGGAAATATCGGCTGGACACTCGGAAACGACTGCCCATACCGATGCAAACACTGTTACTCACACATAGTCCGAAACAGAGGACGTGATCTGACAAAAAAAGACATAGATCGTATCATTCAGCAGATTGTTTCGATCAACGTTCAGACGGTAAATCTCGGCGGAAACGAGCCAATTTTTACAAATGGCTCAAATCCAAAAGATACCCTTTTGCCATATATCATCCGTTCTCTCTACGATGCCAAAATTGTTGTTGGCCTTACCACGGCCGGAATAACGCTTACGTATTTGGAACGGTTCTACCCCGAAACGCTTACTTTCATTAACGATGTGGACGTTAGCTTAGACAGTCCCTTCTCAGAAGAACACAACACCAATCGTGGAGCTCCACTCTTTAACCAAGCTATCAAAGCATTGGATGTCTGTGATGAATACGGCATTGATCATACGGTCGTGATGTGTGGAATGAACTGGAATTTAAGTGATCGACATATTGATGAATTGATCCAGTTAGCACGCAAACATCATGCTTTCGTTAGGATTAATTACATCAAACCAACAGAACTAGGGCATACAGAGAAGATTCCTGATGCGGCGACATATTATCGCTCTGCTGATCGGCTTCTCTCACAGTGTCAACTGGTCGAAATGGGTGAACCATTGGTTTCGGTAGCTGCTGGCCTGCCCCACAAGGGTTGTCCGTGTGGCACGAAATCGTTTCGTATTCATTCAATCACTCCGGATGGTAAGGTCCCAGTTAGTCCATGCGTCTATGCACATGACTACAAGATCGGTGATTTATTAACAGATGACTTGGCTGATATCATCCAATCCATACCGTTTCAAATATTCCGATCTCGACACGAAAAGCCTCAGACTATCGATGGATGCTCTGGTTGCCAGCACATAGAGTCATGCCGAGGAGGATGTGCTTCACGTGCATACCTTACCGAAAAATTCAAAAGTGGTAAGATCGACCTTTCTGTTCGTGATCCGTATTGCATTTTAGATGCGGAACGTAGCAACTCAGAAAGACTGACCATCGGTAATATCGAGATGTTTCAACAGCCAGGCATCGTACTGGTACATCGAGACTACCTCTGTACTCTTATTGCCAAACCCAAGTAACGCTCTCGTGAACATATTCAGACTAAGCAACAAAACTGTTGCCTAGTCTGTTTTTTTTGTTTATAATAAAAAATATAAATAATACAATGAGAAAATATGGAAAATAATACCAGCCAGATTGACAAGTATGCCACACAGTTCATTGGTAAAGAAGTAGAGATAAAAATCGATAGACCTCTTCATTCAAAACACCCAAAACATGGCTTCGTCTATGAGGTAAACTATGGATTCGTGCCAGATACAAAAGCTCCAGACGGAGAAGAAATTGATGCATATCTTCTCGGGGTAGATATGCCCGTTGATACATACAAAGGAAAATGCATAGCCGTTATTCATCGTCTCAATGATACCGACGATAAGCTTATCATTGTCCCGACGTCATCCGAGGATATAAACGATGAAGAAATCAAAAAAGCTACCTACTTCCAAGAACAATTCTTTATCTCTGAAATTATTAGAAAAACGGTCGAGTAAAAACAAGAATTACTCGGCAATCATTTTGTGTGCTAGCTGCCGCATCTCTTACTAATATTTTTGTAAAAAAAATGAGGAGTGACCTTATGTCGACTCCTCTATAATAGAACATTGTTCATGTGATGAGAGGCGACTTTATGCCGATACCTCTACAAAATATTTCCCACGTAACGAGTAATGAGTAGGTGAGTTTCCTTGATCGACAAAGATCCGTCTATTACTGCCCAAGATGACTCCTTCGATAGACTAAGGAAAACTGCTCTCTGTTTCCGGAAAAAATCATCACTCATCAAGTCAAATTTGCTTTGCTCTAGCTTATTGGCTTTTCTTTTCGATGTCTCTTCAACCATCACATCAAGGAAGATTGTAAGCTGCGGACGGAGACCATTAATCGCAAGATTAATGACATCACAAAGAAACGATCGAGAAAAACCAAGTGACTCAAAATAGCTTATGAATGACCCGATGCCTCGATCACAAATCACGATTTCACCACACGAGACAGCTGGAGTTATCACTTGCGAAAAGAGTTGTGACTTACATGCTAGGAAAGAAAAAAGTTCGACTTCCATTGACTGGGATTCACTACTGGTAAGAAACTCTTTAATATCCCTCCCGAATTTCGTACTCTCAAGGTCTTTCACAACAACCGCCTTCTTCCCTTGTTGCCGAAAGTGATCTCTAAGCAATTCGCATTGAGTTGTTTTCCCAACCCCGTCAATACCTTCAATCTCAATAATCATGACTATCCTCCTATACAAAAGAACTTTGAAATTGCAGACTACTACAAGATATATAAATAGTCAATCTAGTATCACCATTCAGATATCCATCTAGAGTATATCGAAAAGAAGCCTTACATAGGTTTTATTCAATGCTGGGGTGCTAGGATTCGAACCTAGGATCATGGGACCAGAACCCATTGCCTTACCACTTGGCCACACCCCAATAAAAACTCATTGCCTATCATAGTGACAAAGAGGCAGAAATGAACAAAAACAAATACCCACCTATTCTAGCTGAATATGAGTTTTTTTTCAAGGGACATACATTTCCTTCTTTACGCCTTGAGATAACGACGGATAGCAATAGCACTGCTAAAGACTCCCAAGGTAACACCAAAAGCGACCAGGGTGAGGAAAATGAAGAAAGCGTAGTGCTGATACAGATCCATAAAATTACCTATAGCCATAGCACCATTGGTATACGGTGCGATGTAATAAGAAACAACGGAAAGGAATATCATCGTCACTACCGAAGAAACAAGCCCATAGAGGGCACCTTCGAACACAAAAGGCATACGCACATAGATATTCGAAGCACCGACGAGACGCATAATCTCAAATTCTTGTCTGTGGGAATAAATAGTGATACGTATTGTATTGAATGTAATAAGAACAGCGATGAAAATGAAGAGTGATCCTAATATGAGTCCAACTCTCTGTGTCGTCTCACTGATACGATTCAATCGTTCAAATATTTTTTTATTCTTTTCGTAATTGATACGGCTAATATCATTTTGAAAGGTCGATTTCTTGAGTGATTCTACAATCGTTTCGTACTGATCTGGTCTCACTGCCTTGATGACGATAGAAGCCAGAAGCGGATTCTCTCCGATTTCTTGTACCGCTTGTGCAATCACTGGATCATTGCCACTCTCTGAGAGGAATTGCTTCAAGGCATCTTCCCTGGAGATATACTCAACAGAAGCCACTTCTTTTGTATAACCTTTCAGCTCATTTTGGATACTCACAATACGCTCTTCCGGAACATCAGGATTGAAGGAAACATTGATGCTGACTTTCTCACGCATATTTTGTAGTACGAGATGAGATGTCGTGCCAAGGAGGAAGGAAAGACTGACAATAAACAGCGACAAAGAAAGAATACTAATAGTCGCAAATGTGAGCCAGCCATTGCGAATGAAATTTTCTTTCCCCTCTTTGAAGGTACGCCACAGTTTCAGTGTATTCATAGTCTTTTTATTTTAGAATATATTTACTCTTGTCGTGATCCTCTATGATACGACCATTATCGATGAGTACGACACGTTTGCCAAGCTTGTCCACAATGCCTTTGTTGTGTGTAGCGAGGAGCACTGTCGTACCAAATGAGTTTATTTCCAGAAGTAGACGAATAATTTCTTCAGAAGCTACAGGATCAAGGTTTCCTGTTGGTTCGTCAGCGATGATCACTTTCGGACGATGAATGAGCGCTCTTGCAAGAGAAACACGCTGTTGTTCTCCTCCTGAGAGTTGTTTCGGGAATTGATGCATCTTTCTTCCAAGCCCGACGATAGAAAGAATTTCAGGCACTTCTTCATTGATATCTGCGGTACTCCGTCCATCGACTTCGAGAGCATACGCCACATTCTCGAAAGCTGTTTTTTGTGGAAGGAGTTTGAAATCCTGAAAGACTGTACCAATATTGCGACGAAAAAATGGGAGGTGTTTACGATTAATTTTTCCGACGGGTCGTTCGCTAAAATATACTTCACCACTTGTCGGGATTTCTTCGGCGTAGATAAGTTTGAGCAACGTTGATTTGCCAGCACCACTCGCACCAACAATCGAAACAAATTCTCCCGATCGGAAAGAAATGTTGACATCAGCCAATATGACGGCGTCCCCTGGGAACACTTTAGATACATTTTCAAACCGAATAATTGTTTCTTCTTGTGACATATGTGTATGCGATATTTATATTGAAAATTTTTTAATGTGATGCGAGGAAACGGAGTTCACTATCGATAAACATTTGGATATCTCCGTCAAGGACTCTGGCTGTATCGCTTGTTTCTGTTTCGGTTCGGTGGTCTTTGACGAGAGTGTATGGATGAAGGACATACGAACGAATCTGATTGCCCCAGGCTGCTGTCTTGAAATCACCCCTGAGTTTCCTTTTTGCTTCTGCCTCCTCTTCGATGTGTTTCTGTGCCAATTTTGATTGGAGCATTTTCATCGCTTCTTCTTTATTCTGAAGCTGTGAGCGTTCACTCTGACACGCTGATACCAGTCCTGTCGGAATGTGTGTGATACGTACCGCACTTTCAGTCTTATTCACATTCTGACCGCCCGCACCCGAAGAGCGGTACGTATCAATACGGAGATCATCTGACTTAATCGGAATCGTTGTTTTCGCATCGACAACAGGCATCACTTCTACGGAGGCAAAGGAAGTCTGACGCAGACTATTGGCATTGAATGGTGAAAGTCTCACGAGACGATGGATGCCTGATTCTCCATGCAAATATCCGTATGCGAATATTCCGTCTATTTCAATCGTTGCACTTTTGATACCGGCTTCGGCACCACGAGATTCATCGAGAAGTCTGACTTTGTACTGTAATCTTTCTGCATACCTGATATACATCCGCAGAAGTATCTCTGCCCAGTCCTGAGCATCATCCCCTCCGGCACCGCTTCGTACTGTGAGAAGTACACTGTTTCTATCGTATTCACCACCAAGCAGTGTTTTGAGTTCCCATTCCTCGAGCATTTTCTCTATTTTTCCGTACTCTGTCTCAAGAAGCGCTGTATCTTCGGTACTCAAATCTTCTATCTCAGCAAGCGAAACAATATCTGCAAGACTTTTTTTCACGGTCTCGAAGTTATCACGTTCACTCTTTAGATATTCGAGTTCTTGCATAGTGAGTCCTGCTGTCTTGGGATCATTCCAAAACTGAGGCTTTTCGCTTTGCTCTCTTAATACTTCTATACGAAGCGCTTTCGTATCAAAGTCAAAGATAGTCCTGCAACTGCAGGAGTTTTTGTTGAAGAACAGCTATTTTTTCTTGCATCATATTCATACGTTTTTCAGTATACCATAATTCTCTTTTTCTCGAAAATAAAAACAGGTCTTTTGGAGCCTGTTTCATTGTATTCCTTGAGCCGATGATCAGAATCGAACTGATGACCTACGCGTTACGAGTGCGTCGCTCTGCCAACTGAGCTACATCGGCTTCTGTTATAGACCTTACCTTTAGCTTACGCATGGAGTTTATCCGCCTTTGGAGGAAGTGCGTCGCTCTACCTCCGTCAGCTGGCGGATGAGCTACATTGGCACGTTTTTCAGTCTACAACAAAGAAACAGAAATATCAAACAATACACATTCCTCTCTCATATGGAAGAGAAAAAAGTGTGAGAGAGAATTATTTCGCGAGTTCTTGTTCGATGATTTTTCGTAAATCTTCTCTACTCACTGCACCCTCGATGAACACATCGTTAATAAATGTCGCTGGTGTACCAGAAAGAGAAAAATGAAGTGCTTCAGATTTATCAAGAGCTACTTTTTCTGCATATTTCTTGGTATTGAGACATTCTGCAAATACTCTTCCATTCAGACCAAATCGCCACGCATATTCTGTGAATTTCTGAGTACCAGTTGTCTTCCCCCACTCATCTTGCTTAGCAAAAAGATGTTCACTGTATATGGGAAATTTCCCTTGTGCATAGGCACACGAGGCAGATAGTGCTGCGTTCTCTGATTGTAAGTGAGATGAAAGAGGCAGATGTTTGAAAACAAAAACCACCTTTCCCGCATATTCTTTCAGGACCTTGTTCAGATCGGATTGGAACGTCTTGCAATAGGCGCACTGAAAATCTGAGAATTCAACAATCTTCACTTGAGCATTCCTTTCACCAATCACAATATCATCATCCTCGATCTCAGGAGTCTGCAAATATTTCCCCACTGGAAGACCGATCTTGCCCATATCAAAAAAATATTTTCCTTCATTTTCTGTAAAAAGACTCGATGCTTGTATATAGAAGTTAGTATCAGTTACATTCTTCGAAAAGACGAGAGCCGGCATAGATGTCAGATGAAATTGATCTCGCAATCTCTCTCCCTGTGCAGACGAGATGTCTACTTTGGTCGCCTCGAGAGTTGGAATCACACGACGAAGCCAGAGTAGTGCTTCACTCGGATCACATACATCACACGTTCTATCAGATAGGACCTGCACCGAAACTTTTGGCTCATAATAGGCTACCCAGGTCTTCCCTGACACTTGCAGAAGATCATACTCTTTGATCACGCTTCGAGAAAAACCACTTTGCAAAGCAAGCTGAACAAAATCAACGAGCAAACTCCCCACGAAAAGCCCCACAAGTAGAATAACCAGAGCAGATAAGTTCTGTATTTTTTTCTTCTCGCTTGACGAAGTTTCTGGCATCATATTCTTCCCTGGATAAATAGTGTCCATAATTTTTTCCTATAAATGAGTAATATCTGAACATACTTCACCTGTGGGCGCAGTATCGTCTGAAACGTTTTTTATTTTTGAGACAGGATATTTTTCGATCTGATGCATATCATAGAGAACAGATTTCGAAGGCATAGTATAGTCTTCGAATCCAATCGTCACTCTTTCGATAGCAATCGCTTTCATCCCTATCCCTACAAAACAGGCGAAAATAAATAGTAGTACAAAATCACGTTTTGTGTATTCTGCTCTGATGACACATCTCTCATATGTACCTCGTGAACATCGCCCGAGTTTCCCTGGTATTTCTCTTAACGCAGGAATCCTTCTTTGGATAGCAATAAAAAAACGATCCTTATATAGAATCACGAAAAAAAGCATACGCCTGAGCCAAGCATATTCGCCTCCTCGTTGATCAAGAATGTCCTGATTAGGAACGAGTAACTCTTCTTCTTTTTCTGTAGAAAAACGATTGTTCAAAGATTGCTTGGCATGATTTTTTGCACGGAGAAAAACTTCTTGCATTCTTTTTTGATGCTTCTGTATCATCTGTTTCAGTAAGGCGCTTCTTCGTTTCATATGTCTAAATCCCTCCAAAAAGGTAAGAGCATACAGTATCACAAAGACTTTTTTTTTACAACCCTGCCCGAAACACTTCGTAAAACGATGTGGATTGGTTTTCGTCTCATCTTACAATTTTTCGATATTCTCAAGTATATCATCCAGCATATCAATACTTTTCGATCCGAGACCATCTGCTTTACAGGACGGATTGTCAAGTTCTGATCGAACGAGTTCTACCACAGTAAATGGGCGTACGCCCTTCACAATATTGTCATTGATAGCGATATTGGGACCATCTTTGCAGAATCCGAAACATTCGTGAATAGGTAAAACGAGCGCTTCTTCTTTTGTGAGTCCCTCTTTCAGATTCTTATAAATATCTTCTGCGCCTTTCTCGCAACATTTTCGGTGCAAACACACCTTGATAGTTGCTTGTCCAGCAGATTTTTTTTCTTCGTGTGCTTCCATAGTTGTAATCAGAGTATAGAGCGAAAAAAATAAAAATTCAAGTATAAAAAAGTCCTGTCTTTCACATTGGAAAAACAGGACTGACTTCTTTAGAGAGAGGACTACTTGAAGACGTATCCCTGCGGTACAATGACAATACCACTGTCATCGACGAACAAACGCCGTGCTTTATCGTGTTCGATATCACACCCGATTTTTGTCTTTGGCGGAATATGAACCCCTTCATCAACAATGACTCGGCTGAACGAACAATCTTCTCCGATATTCACGTCCGCACAAATAACCGATTGACGCACCTTCGATCCATACACACGGACATTACGGCCGAGAATAGTTTCACAAAGATACGAATCCTCGACAATACACCCACCACTCACAATGAAGCGTTCGCCACTCCCCAACTGATGGTGTGGCCTCACAAACTTGGCACCTGGTAGATTGTCTACTGGTGTCCAAATGGGCCATTCCTCGTTGTAGAGATTGATCTGAGGCTTGTACTGGACAAGGTCCATATTTGCCTCAAGATAGCTCAGTACCGTACCCACATCACGCCAATAGTGTTCCTTCTGACCAGGGATACAGTTATCCCGATAATCATAGGCAAACACCGCTTCACCAGCACGCACCATTTGTGGAATAATATCTTTGCCAAAGTCATGATAGGTATCAGTAGCATTGGCATCTTTTCCAAGATAACTCGAAAGTCGATGAAAGTCAGCAAAGTAATTGCCAAGAGAGATATAACTCACTCCAGGCTTGCCAGGAATTTCTTTTGGAAACTCTGGTTTTTCTTCAAAGCCGACGATACGACTATCCGAATCAACCTCAATCACGCCAAACCGACCTGATGCTTCACTTGATGGCACTGACATAGCGCACACCGTAAACACTGACTCGTGTTCCTTGTGATATTCATACATCTGAGACAAATCAATCGCAGTGATATGATCACCACTCATGATGCAGACGGTGTCAAATGACCCATGTTCTCGCACCATATCGATATTTTGATACACGGCGTCAGCAGTGCCACGATACCATTCTTCACCAAACACCTGCTGAGGCGGAATAGTGTAAACATTGAAACCCATTCGGGGGACTGAACTCCAATTATTGGAAAGATAGTCCATTAGAAGCTGACTGCGATATTGAACCAGCACTCCAATAGTATGAAAACCACTATTGAATAGGTTCGACATCACGAAATCAACAATCCGATATTTCCCGCCAAATGGTACTGCTGGTTTGGCCCGGGTATCTGTCAAAGCGCCGAGTCGCGCTCCTCGCCCACCACACAAAACAAACACATACACTTTCTTCATTTCACTCTCCTTTGGTTGTTAAAAAACTACTCGAATACATATTCAAACACAAAAATATCTATCAGTCAAGAGAGGCTGCCTGAATTCTATTCTTAACTGCAACATCCCTTTTCTTAGCATTTGGATTTTTTTTCATAAAATACTTCATAAGGAGTAA
>PFHN01000065.1:0-332 GCA_002782305.1 Candidatus Moranbacteria bacterium CG_4_8_14_3_um_filter_41_13
TTTCGGAAGAGCGACTCCTCTTCTCCACCGCGGATCCAATGTTACTGTTATTCTGGAAGAGAAAATTGAAGGCAAGAATCGTACAGCCAAGAAAGTGAAATCCGTGGCTCCATCAATCAAAGAAGCAGAAGTAACAGAAGCAAAAGAAGAGAAGAAAATACCAGCAAGTATCAAAAATACTGGTAAAATTGAAACCTCCAAAGCAGGTATTGTGAATAAAACAGCAAGTGGAAAAGTGATGAAAAAGGTGTTTCAACGTAAATCAGTTTAAGTCAGTATCTAACTTGAGAGAAATAGAAATATGGGCAATAAAGTCAATCCAACTGGTATTC
>PFHN01000065.1:379-3106 GCA_002782305.1 Candidatus Moranbacteria bacterium CG_4_8_14_3_um_filter_41_13
GCTGCGATTGCTTCAGTGCAGATTGACCGATCAGCCAATGTAGTGAAATTGTATATCGCTACAGCTCGTCCAGGTGTACTCATTGGTCGTGGCGGTACAGGTATAGAAGACCTCACTCGCGCTGTGAAGAAGCAATTCTTCGCTGGCAAGAAAGTAGATCTCAAAGTAGAAGTTCAAGAAATCAAATCTCCTGAAATAAACGCGATGCTCGTCGGTCAGCAAGTTGCTGAACAACTTGAAAAACGTATGCCATTTCGTAGAATACTCAAGACAATGCTTGATCAGGTAGAAGGGAACAAAACAGTAGAGGGAGTAAAAATAGAACTCTGTGGTCGCCTCGGTGGTGCCGAAATGGCTCGTCGCGAATGGCTCTCACGAGGAAAGATTCCTCTCCATACACTGCGTGCTGATATCGACTTTGCTCACGCTGAAGCGCATACAACATACGGAGTGATTGGAATCAAGACTTGGATTTATAAGGGAGAAAAGTTCGAAGAATTAAAAAAAGAAGCAACCGAATAATAGAAGACCATTATGTTAATGCCAAAAAAAGTAAAACATCGCAAGATTCACCGAGGGGGTTGGTCTGGCAGTCCTGCAACAAGCGGAGATAAAGTATCTTTCGGTAGTTTCGGACTCAAAGCGGTAGAGGAGGGATTGGTTTCCGCTCGTCAGATCGAAGCAGCGAGACGCGCTATGACTCACTCGATTCAACGTGGTGGTAAAATCTGGATTCGCATCTTCCCTGATAAGCCAATGACCAAAAAGGGTGAACAAACTCCAATGGGTAAAGGAAAAGGAAGTGTTGACCATTTTGTTGCCAAAGTACGAGCCGGAAAAATGTTGTTTGAACTCGATGGTATTGCAAAAAAAGCAGCCGAAGAAGCTATGAGGCTCGCATCTCATAAACTCGCTATCAAGACAAAATTTGTTGAACGACAGTAGAGAGGTGAGCGGGTGATAATGTTAAAGATTATAAAGTTGAAAGAAGTTATGAAAGCACAAGAATGGCGAGAAAAATCAGAAGGTGAGAGAGAAAAAGCAATTCTCGAACTGAAGGACAAAGCACGAACGCTTCGTTTTGATTTGGCAACTCGTGAAACCAAGATTCATAGCGAGTACGGAAAGATAAAGAAAGATATTGCTCGTCTGATGACACTCAAACAAGAAGCGACATTGTCAATTAACGTAGACTAAGTATATGGAAAAAGGAATCATCAAAACAAGCAAGATACAGGGTCATGCTCCAAAGCTTTCCGGAACAGTGGTAAGCAATAAGATGGAGAAGACACTCGTTGTTGCTGTCGATACTCTCAAAACTCATCCGAAATACTTGAAACAATACAAGTCAACAAAGAGATACAAAGTACATACAGAAGAAAAGAAGTATGCTCTTGGTGACAAAGTAACGTTTGAAGAATGTCGCCCAATGAGTAAAGAGAAGCATCACACTATCGTTTCTGAATAATCAAACAAAGAGGAGAATTTTATGATCCAAGCTGAATCAAAATTGATAGTCGCTGATAACACTGGCGCGAAAATGATCAAGTGCTTCAAAGTACTTGGAGGAACACGTCGTCGCTATGCCGGACTGGGTGATATTATTGTTGCATCTGTGAAGTCTGCAGAGCCACGAGGTACCGTCAAGAAAGGTGAAATTGTCAAAGCGGTTATTGTTCGTCAAGTGAGATCATATCGTCGTAAAGATAATTCTTACATCCGTTTTGACGAGAATGCTGCTGTTATCCTCGATGCCAACAAAATTGATCCAAAAGGTACTCGTATCTTCGGACCGATTGCTCGCGAACTCCGCGAAAAAGGATTTTCAAAAATTGTTTCACTCGCACCAGAAGTTTTATAAAGTATACCTATGAAGATTAAAAAAGGAGATCAAATTGAAGTCATTGCAGGCAAGGATCTGGGCAAACGCGGAGAAGTATTGGCTGTGTTTCCGAAAACCGAGCGAGTGGTTGTCAAAGGAGTCAATATCCTGAAACGCCATATCAAAGCCAAGCGTGATGGAGAAAATGGTCAACGAATTGAAAAAGAAGCTCCAATTCATGTTTCGAATGTGATGCTCGTATGCCCTCACTTGGGAGTACTCACCCGTATCGGATATAGAATAGAAGGTGGAGAGAAAGTTCGTATTAGCAAGAAATCAGGGAAAGCTATTTAATTCAAACGACGTAGAGGAAGATCTCGTATGAAAATTTTACAGAAGAAACAATCGTATAAAGAGAAAATAGCTGCTGCCCTGCAGGCAGAGCTTGGTATCAAGAACAAGATGGCTATTCCACGTATTGGAAAGGTTGTCGTGAATGTTGGTACGGGTAAAATTCTCAAAGACTCTAAACGAGTAGAAGATGTGATTGCCTCACTCGAAGCTATTACCGGTCAGAAGGTAATCGCTACCAAAGCTCGTAAGGCTATCGCTGGTTTCAAAACTCGCGAAGGACTCGAAGTCGGTGCTTGCGTCACTCTTCATGGAGATCGTATGTGGTCTTTCCTCGATCGATTGATCAATGTCGCTCTTCCTCGTGTACGCGACTTCCAGGGTATTCCACTCAGTTCCATTGACCAAAGCGGGAATTGTAACATCGGTATCAAAGAGCATCTCGTTTTTTCAGAAATTGTTGCAGAAAAGGTACAAAATATTTTCAGTTTTCAAGTGAATATCGTTACTACAGCGAAGAATAAAAAAGAAGGAGAAGTATTGTTCCGTCTTCT
>PFHN01000041.1:0-2651 GCA_002782305.1 Candidatus Moranbacteria bacterium CG_4_8_14_3_um_filter_41_13
GGCTACAGCAACGCGATGGAACTGATGATCGGGCTGGCAGAATACTTTGTGTTCTACAACGACGAACGGCCCCATCAGTCATTGAGAAACCGCACACCGGCAGGGGTGTACGACACGGCCAACGGCGGTGGCGCGAGGATAGTGGATAAGTTCAGCAAGAATGGGGCAACGCCATGCAGTTGCGAGAAGGACGGACAGGCCAGCTTAAACTAGACTGAATTCTGTCTTGACGGATGGGTCCACCATAGATGCCCTTGGTTAAATTTGAGGGCGCAGAAGATGCACTTATGATGATTGCTAAGGCGAACACTGGTGGTGTGTTTGCAGACATCCGAGATTTCTTTCCGAATTGACCATCCCTATAGTTGGCTAGGGAGTCTCGGCACTTATGCAAATACATCTGTCAGGTTTAAAGGCCAAAGTAGGACCCGCAATAAGAGCCATTGCCGTGTTGGGCTCTTGCTTTCTGGCTACTAGCTTTGCTGATGAAAGTCCTGCCTTCGAGCAATGTCGCCAGATCTTCGCCAACAACACCCCACCAGTCATACAACACCAGACAGAACTACAGCCACGAGCACTATGCTTTAGTGCGTTTGCAGTATTGCATTCCGGAAAAAGTCACACGCCGATTTATGTTGCAGAAAAACTCAACAAAGAAATGCTTCTGGATGCGCAAGGTAACGAGCGAACAGACCAGTTTTATGAGGAAGCAAGATTGCCTCTAGCAGAGCGTGCTCAGCTGGAAGACTACAGAGGTTCAGGCTTTGACCGAGGCCACATGGCACCAGCGGGAGACATGGCGACCGAAGAATCGATGGTGCAGAGTTTTTCATTGGCCAACATTGTTCCGCAGGCTCCAATCAATAATCGAAAGGCATGGGCCAAGATCGAGAAAGATACTCGGAAGTATGTGATGCGTGCGGCAGGCGATGTGTATGTGATTACGGGGCCGGTCTTCGACGGTAAACCGCACACAATCGGAAATGGCAAAGTCTGGGCTCCGGCTCATTTATTCAAGCTTGTCTATGATCCATCTGCGCAGCGTGCATGGGCGCATTGGGTTGAAAACTCAGATGATGCAATGGTGGGCAAGCCGATCAGCTATGAAGAGCTTGTGCGGCGGACTGGCATTAAATTCTTGTCTTGGTTTCACCAAGATTGATTTGGTGGTGTTCGTGCGGATTGATGGTGATCTACTTCTTTGTCCCAATTATTGGGTGCGCCATATGCCCACGCTCAATAGTATTTTCTATACCCCTCGCCACCATATTGTTTGCTACTTCGGTTGTTGTCTTGCCATATAGCCCTCTTTCCACTAAGCACTCAAGGTAATACCTCATCTGCGGAGTCACATTAATAGTGATCCGTTCAGTTTTATGAGCGTTAGGTTTGCGTGGCATGTTGGTTGTATTTATGTGTCAATTAGCATCTAATTAGCGCATAATTTAACCACAATTTTTTCTGCAATGAAAGCTGGGGGGCGATGATGTTTCAAACAGAGAACAACTTGGTGGACGCGTTTATTTCACATCTGGGTTCAGGTTCTTCCCCATGGGTTACTCGTGCCTTTGTCCGAGAGTTTGACTACATTTCAGGACGAACGGATATTCTTTCCCTAAGCATGGGAAATGAAATCATTGCCTTTGAAGCGAAGCTTTCAAATTGGCGTAAAGCCATGCATCAAGCATGGAGGAATACCAGCTTTGCCAATCAAGTGTATGTCGTACTACCTCGCATGCACGCTACTGCTGCCATAAAAAATAGATCTCAGTTTGAAGAGTGTGGCGTTGGCCTCTGTGTTGTTGATGAAATGGGCGTTGAGGTTGTCGTACATTGTTCAACTCATCAGCCGGTAATGCCATGGCTTAATCGCAAGGCAATGCACACACTGGTTGAGAATGGCAGCATCCACTAATACACCTGAGCAGCTGGCAAGAAAGATTTGCGCCAATCAAGGGCTGAGCTTCATTGGCGAAGTTGGGGCGGGCGCTTTCAAGAAAACGTTCCATGTAAAAAGAAATCATGATGATCTGGCACTGAAGCTCATCATTCGGGGAGATGATAAAGCACGGGTTGATCGTGAAATCGCGGCCCTGAAGATCTGCAATCATCCTAACATCTGTCGATTACTGGAAACGGATAGCATTGAAGATGGTGAACACTCGGTCACCTACCTAATTGAAGAGTTCCTGCCGGGCGGGACTCTATCCGATCATCTTGCAAACGGATGCCTTCAACACGACAAAATAGTTCTCCTTGCAGTTAAGCTCACCGAAGCAATCTGTCATCTAGCTCAACAACGTATTACTCACCGCGACATAAAGCCAGACAACATTATGTTTCGCGCCGATGGAATGCCGGTACTCGTTGACCTCGGTATTGCTAGGCATCTTGAGGCCAGCTCGCTGACAAAAACATTCCTGATGCAGGGGCCAGGTACTCCGCTTTATGCTTCACCTGAGCAGCTTGTGAATGACAAAAATCTGATTGATTGGAGAAGTGACCAATTTTCACTAGGTGTCACCCTGACCTATGCCGCAATGGGCATACACCCATTTGCAGAGAATACCTCTCTAGAACATACCGTGGAGCGAGTTGCCAACAGGCTTCCTGCTACTGATAATTTCAAGAAATTAGCTCATGAGCGCGAA
>PFHN01000041.1:2689-2855 GCA_002782305.1 Candidatus Moranbacteria bacterium CG_4_8_14_3_um_filter_41_13
GAAACGATATGCGCGGCCAGAGATGCTGTTGGCCGCATGGAGTGATAACTCTGGGAGAATGACTTGAGCACTTACCATCAGATAGGGCACGACTCAGAGAGCATGATTGTTGAACCACAATTAAACCAGTTCTCTGGTGCAATCCTTAGTCCAGTTAATTACTCGC
>PFHN01000101.1:0-665 GCA_002782305.1 Candidatus Moranbacteria bacterium CG_4_8_14_3_um_filter_41_13
GAACGGTTACTATGCATGTGGGCTGGCTCTCGGTGGTGATCATGGTTTGGTGACTAAAGCTTACCACCATACCAGCCTGTTTTTCATTTAATTCATGTACTTACCGCTTAAGTCAGTGCCATTCGAGTCTGACCCTATTTACTTTCTCCGGTTACGATAAATCAATTCCAACATTAGGGCGATCTCGTGCGGCCAAGTTGCTTCCATCAGTCCAAAAAGATGACATCCCGGCGGGCACTTCTGATATCGCAAGCTCTGCGGTCAAATCGCTAAGGAAATAGTGCGTTGATGCTTGCGCTTGAGGGTTATCTGTTTGCGCTTTTATGAGTAAATTTGCTATTGCTTGCATTTGTATTCGCTTGCCCTCTATTTCATTTTGTACTTCCTTTATCCTTGCTTCCAGCAACCCTGCATTTTCAGGAGTAATTGCATTATGTGGATATTCAGCCAGCATGACGGTATCTTTTGCAAGTGCTATCGCAAGAAGTTTGATTTGATTTTTAAGTTCCACATATTCTGGATTGTCCATGAACGCAGGATTCTGTTCGGAAGCGCGTAATGAATAGCCATTGCCGCCATAGGCGCGCCTTGTAAGAATAAGTTCATCCTGCGCGCGCGTCATAGCCACCTACAGAACCCGACGCTCCTCTTCTACTTCGTCGGTA
>PFHN01000101.1:692-2698 GCA_002782305.1 Candidatus Moranbacteria bacterium CG_4_8_14_3_um_filter_41_13
CTTCCGGGCGATACATTGATGATGTAGCACACGGGCTTCTCTGTGCCCTTTGCCGAATGGATTGTGATAACGGTTACCACGTCCTCATTTTCAGCTCGCTTGACGTCCGAAGTAGAAATAGGATCGAGTAAATATTCTTCAATGAAAGCGAGAATTGACGTGTGCCGTTTCACCAGTTTTTCAACTAAATCGAAATCCCCACGACGCCTGTCCCAGTCCTTAGTATAAGAGTGTTCTAGGATTGGCCAAAGAGCCTGTTTGGCCGCAATGTAGGCAGCCCCAGGGTTGTCAGCCATTCCCGCAACTTTGGTGAACGCAAGCTTGCATTCTGCCGGTAGTTTATCGTCTCTGTTTATCACGCTTACAAACGCACTAACCTCCCCCGTTGTCGGGAATTGCTCAATTACGCGGTTCGCCGTTACATCACCAACCTTAGGCCAAAGCGTGAGAAACCGCATCCATGCGAGTTCATCAAGTGGATTGGCTGCTATCCTAAGCAGAGACAGAAGATCTCTGATGTGTGCTGATTCTAGTAATTTTGTCCCACCAATAAAAACATATGGAATGTCGCGTGCCAGCAGCGTGGTTTCTACCGCACGGGCAGCGAATGCGCTTCTCGTAAGAATCATATGTTGTGCCCAATCCGCGCCTTCATCTCGCCGACGAGCAATGTCATCTGCAATCCAGCGCCCCTCTTCCCACTCAGACTGAAAATCTAAAAGTTTAGGTTTATGCCCGTTTCCACGTACAGCAACGAGATGTTTGTTATAGTCAACGGGGGATTTAGTGAGCAACCAGTTTGATAAATCTAGAATTTCCTGAGTGGATCGATAATTCTGCTCCAGTCGGAGCACTACTGAGTCTTGAACTCGCTGAGTGAAACTGTGGACATTGCGGAAATCTGCGCCTCGGAAGCCGTAAATGGACTGTGCGTCATCCCCTACGCAAAAAAGCTTTACCCTGTCGCAAAGTGGTTCCAATAAGTCCCACTGCAGTGGATTTGTATCCTGCATTTCGTCAACGAGCAGATGCTCATACTGTTGACTAATGTAATCTCTAGTAGCGGTATCTTGCTTCAGGACTGTTGCAACCACATCAAGAATATCGTCGTAGTCCAGATAGTGCCGTCCCCGTTTCTTTGCCTCGTAGGCTCTAATTACGTCGGCAATTTTTTCCTTCACGAGCAACTGCTCATCGTAGTGAAGTTCAAGCGTCTTGGTTAAGGATGATCGAGTATTTCTAGCGTAAGAATAAATGTCGCACAGCATCGCGGCTTGAGGAATCTGATTAGTTTTTTCGCTACCGCGTAGGAGTTTGAACAAATGGATTTGGTCTTCACGGTCAATCACTGTATGCCCGACACAGCCAAATAATTTTGGCATCCGGCGAATTAATGTCATGCACCACGTATGAAAAGTTGAGGCGTTTAGACCCTCAGCTCGGTCACCTAAACCCACTCTCACTCGTTCGATAATTTCTTTCGCAGAACGACGTGTGAAAGTCAGAACCTGAATACGGTCAGCGGGCACTCCAGAATGAATAAGGTATCCAGCACGGGCGATAATGGTTCGCGTTTTTCCTGTACCGGCACCTGCGAGAACAAGCGCATGAGCGCCTGAAAAAGTTGCAGCGGCGCGCTGATTTTCATTCAGGTTGCCAATCATGTTTTCGATAGACATTAAAATCCAGATTCTTGACGTAAGTGCCGCATGTTCGGTAGACCTTGGGCGTAGGGAGGCATTGCCGTCTTAATCTTTACGCCAGAGATTATTAGCGATGCTCTTGACCGTATCTTGAAGACCAGCGATTTGACTCTTGGCATTAGTGATACTGTCGTCGATCAGGAATGTTCCTTTACACCCGACACAAGTTATGCGATCACCAGAGTTAAGGGACATTAGAGGTGTTTCCGTTACGGCTGAACATTCTCCGCAAGCAACAATTACGGTAAGTTCGTCGTTTGAATTCTTACCGATGGAAAGGCTGGTTTTTGCCATTTTTACTCC
>PFHN01000118.1 GCA_002782305.1 Candidatus Moranbacteria bacterium CG_4_8_14_3_um_filter_41_13
GAAAAGAAATCTTCTCTCTGGATACTCTGCTTTAGCAAGCAGAACGGCGGGAACGGCTACTATTATGATTCCCCGATGCACCCATTAGTATTATATGGCAATTTGGAATATAACACAATGGAATAATATACTATGAATATGCCTAGAGCAATATATACAAAAGATCATAATGCAATTGCAGAGCGATTAAAAAAAGCTCGTATTGAGGCTGGGTTTGGACAGGTTGAAGTTGCAAAGAAACTTGGTAGAACACAATCCTATCTTTCAAAAATAGAGTCAGGGCAAAGACGATTTGATGTTTTGCAATTAAAAGAATTTGCAAAACTCTACAGAAAACCTTTGGATTTTTTTGTCAAATAACTGTATGGATATTCGTAAGATTAAAACTCAAGTCTTTGGCGAAGACTGTTCATTAGAAATAATGGATTTTACAAAAGTTGATGGAAAAAAATGGAAAGATATTTTTGATCTATGGAGAGGATTGAAAATGGGTATGCGAGATTATAAATCTCGAGAGCCAAATTTTCCCGAAGGACTTTCTGAGGTTGCTTTTTGTCTTTGGTCTAAATCATCTCGTTTTATATCTGCACATGGTTTATCAAACACTTCATTTGATACTTTTGATACAAAGACGGGTCGGGCAGAACAAATAAAAGCCTGTAGTGTAGAAAATGATCTTACCTCTTTCGGTCCAAAATCCAGATGGGATGATTTATATTTTCTTGATTTTTATAACAATGGAAAAGTCGATGGAAAGTTTGATATTTACCATATACCAAGTAAGCTGATTTACGAAAACAAAGTAAATAAGAATCAAACGCTTAAAGATCAACAGGGAGAAAAACGAAGACCCCGTTTTTGCATAAAGAAAGATATTATTGCAAAAAATAAACTTAAACCAATCGCAACGAAAGTAAAAGTCTGGTAATTATTCCATTGCTTTCATCATTTGCTTTCCGACGGCTTCAATAACTGGAACGCTGACAGAGTTCCCAAATTGCTTATATAAAGCGGAGTCCGCTAATTTTGGAATTTTATAATTAGTTGGAAATCCTTGAATACGCGCGCACTCTAGAGGTGTTAGTTTCCTAATACCTTTCTTGTCCTTAATAATTGGGACATTATGTCCACCCGTTCCCATATTTGCCGTAAGTGTTGGGCAAACACCACTTTTATTCTCTCGGACATACTGTCTACGCCATTGGTATACTTTTCCTTCTTCTTTAACAAAATCTTTCAGTCTCTCAAATAATGGCTTCCCATTGTAGTAGTATTTTTCTGGCACATTTTTCTCTAACAAATCAGTAATTTTCACAGTTAATTTTACTGGGCTTGGAAATTCAAACTTATCAGAATAATCTTTATTCCTGAAGCCAACCATATAAACACGCTCTCTGTTTTGTGGAATATTTCCATATTCCATACTGTTCAAAACTTTTGTTTTTAAGTGGTAGCCAAGATTTTCTAGTGTTTCTTGGATAATTCTAAAAGTTTTGCCACCGTCATGGCTTTTTAAGTTTTTTACATTTTCGAGCAGAAAGCCTTCTGGCTTTCGTGCGTCAAGAATTCTTGCAATATCAAAAAATAAGTTTCCTCTGCCTTTCTCATCATCAAAACCCTGTCTGTATCCTGCAATTGAAAAAGCCTGACACGGAAAACCACCAAGTAAGAAATCAAATTTTGGTAAGTCATCAACCCCAATCTTTCTAATGTCTTCCACTACTAATTTTGAATCCTTGAAATTTAAATCGTAAGTATTTTTACATTGAGCCTCAAAATCATTTGCAAAAACAGTTTTGAATCCAGCATTTTCAAACCCTAGTCGTATTCCTCCAACGCCAGCAAAAAGATCAATTGTCCTAAAACCGTGTCTATTCTTTTTGGAAATGTTTTTTTCTGGTTTAGTGGTTATATTACTTATTACTTGAATGACGACACCTCGTATCTCGACCTCTTTTCGATAAAAAGGAAGCATACTTTGATTCCTCGGTTCAAGCCTGTACCGTGCTTTTTCGCGATATAACTTTTTGAGTGTCGCCTCATTATCATCGATAATAGCGACAACGGTTTGTCCGTTTTCTGCTACTGATTGTTTTTTGATTACAACAATATCACCATCAAAAATACCTTCATCAATCATACTCTCTCCCATGACACGCAAAGCATAGTATCCCTCTGCTGTTTTAATGCTTGGATTGACTATGGAGATAGTGTCTTCAATATCCTCAATTGCCTCAATTGGGTATCCTGCAGCGATTTTTCCAACAATAGGGATTTCAAGGATAGATTTTATTTCTTTCATTAAAGATAGCCCTCGAGCAGAATTTTCAGATTTTGAAAGATACCCTTTGGCTTTGAGAGAATCGATATGCTCGTGAATAGTAGAGACTGCTTTGAGTTTTAGCTTCTTTCGTATTTCTTCAATGGTCGGAGATATACCATTTTCAGCAATGTAGGCATTTATGAAATCGAAGACCTGTTTTTGTTTTTTTGTGATGTTTGACATATTACTATAAAAATTTATTTATGCTACAATTTCATTATAACCGAAAAGAAACCGAAACACAAAGCGAAGTTATCCACACTATAAATTAATTTTATTATTATGGCCTATACAAATAAGACATATGTAGCATTTGATGCAGATAATGATATTCATTATTACAGACTTATGCAGGCATGGAAACAAAATGATAACACCCCATTCAATTTCTATGACGCACAC
>PFHN01000031.1 GCA_002782305.1 Candidatus Moranbacteria bacterium CG_4_8_14_3_um_filter_41_13
AGATGCTTGGTAAATGTGAGCATGATCTGTGTTACTGACGGTGCCGAAGAATTTCACTTTTTCGACGATGTTTAGTTCTTGAGCGAGTGTTCGAAGAGAGTCTTCTACATCACCATGTCCAGTGATGGCCAAACAAAGTCCTGGAATCTTCTCTTTGAGAATGGCTAGAGCCCGTATAATATCGTCAATCTTTTTTTCTTGTGCCAATCGTCCAGTATAGAGAACAACGAAAGAATCGAGTCCAAATTCTTTTTTGAGATTTGCTTGTTCGTCTTCTTTCGCTGGGAAAAAATGATTGAGATCGATGGGGTTAGAAATGACACGACTGGGTTTATAAAATCCGTATTGTTTCATCTCGTCCAAGATGCTTTGCGATGGAGCAGTAACAAAATCACAGCGATTGTAATACCAGGAGACAAAACGAAGTGCAAAATTATTCAAAAATTTTGCTTTGATAGGGCTATATTTGAGAAATTCAGTGAGTGGTGTATGACTGGTTCCGATAAGTGGTTTATGTAAAAAGAAGCTCGCGAGCAGTCCTTCAAATCCGGCTCCGAAAAAAAGATGGGTATGAATAATATCTGGATGTTTTTTCTGTAAAGCAATCCACCGAAGAAATGTTGGAAGAATCATTCTCCCTTGTTTGGTCGGTGCTGGAAATGGCAGTGCGAAGAGGCGGTGAATAGAAACATTTTTGCCTATTTCTATTTCTTTATAAGGGAGATGAGAAACAGCGAAATCTTTTTCTCCATAGCATGGTACGAAAAAATCGATCTGGTGCCCGAGACGAGAAAGTTCGCTCGCTTGTTCGACGAGTGAATCAGAAATACCAGAGAGTTCTGGATAAAAGTTATCTGAGAAAACCGCTATTTTCATAAGAGAAAAATAATAAATCTATTAATTTTTTTTGAGGAAATATTCGCTATGTTGTTCTTATTTCAATAAAAAAATATCATTGAGAATTATGATTGAGTAGCTCCTAAAGAATAGAAGAGAAAGAGGTTTCTGTCTATGAGTGTTTGTGCTAGAATAAGGCTATATGAAACTCAGTATTGTCATTCCAGCCTATAATGAAGAGGCTTTTATCGGAAAATGTCTCGAATCAATAGCAACCGAAATTGCCCCCGGTCGTTTTGATGTGGAGGTTATTGTGGTAAATAATGCAAGTATGGACCGTACAGGAGAGGTGGCTCGGTTCTTCCCGTTTGCACGTGTTGTTGATGAGCCACGAAAAGGCTTGGTGCGGGCGCGTCAGACAGGCTATGAAGCATCGAGCGGTGAGCTCATTGCCAATGTCGATGCCGATACGCTTATGCCAGCAGGATGGATACAGACCGTTCTCAAAGAATTCTCAGCCGATCAAAAATTGGTAGCACTCTCTGGACCGTATATTTATTATGACCTCTCTTCTCTGACGAATTGGTCTATCTTGTTTTGGTATCGTATGGGGCAAATTATTACTTTCTTCAATACTCTTTTTACGAAACGGAGCGGGACGATGCTCCAGGGCGGGAATTTTATTTTGAGACGGACTGCTTTGGAACAGGCAGGTGGATTTGATCTTGATTTTGATTTTTATGGTGAAGATACGGCTATTGCAAAATTGATGAGTTATTATGGAAAAGTGAAATTTACTTTTCATCTGCCGATGTATACTTCTGGTCGAAGGCTACAGACAGAAGGAATTTCTACGATGGCAGTGAAATACGGTATCAATTTTCTTTGGACAATAATTTTCAGTAAGCCCTACACCAAGAAGTATAGAGATATCCGTTTATGAATAATGCATCGAAAAGAGAACAGTATATAAAAAGACTTAAAGAGCTTTGGTATATTATTTCGCGTAACATATTTCTTTTGACGAATGGGATTATTGCTCTTGTTGTGGTATTACTTTTATTTTTTGGTAACACCCAGTCAGGTCTCTTTCTGGGTTTTATTTTGATTATCAATGTAACCCTCGGACTTGCTCAAGATATTCGTGCATGGTATACGCTCCAAACATTGCAACTCTTGACGGCTCCCCGCGTGATACGTATTTTGCCAGATGGGAAAGAAGAATCTGTTTTGACCGAAGAGATAGTCAAAGGAGATACACTCAAACTGAAGACAGGAGATGTTCTTCCTTGTGATGGTACGCTTCTTGAGTCGTATACGATTGAGCTCAGTATGGGTCTTCTCACAGGGGAATCAAATTCATTTCCGAAACAGAAAGGGGATTATATTTTAGCAGGGAGCATCATCACAGCCGGATCGGGTTTGCTTATGACTGATACTGTTTTTAAGGAGAGTCGTATTGCACGCATGACGGAGGGCATTCGAGATTTCAGTGTGAACGAAAGTCCTATTCAGAAAGCAGTGAATAGCATTGTCCGATATTCTGGTTATATTTTGATAGGTGTTATTTTCTTTGTAATCGCACGAGGTTTTCTTCTGCACATATCAGGTGTTGTTGTGATAAAAAATATTGGTGCTCTAGCGAGTTCTATTGTGCCTCAAGGATTGGTATTTGCTCTCACTCTTCTCTTCGCTTATGGTGCGACACATCTTTTTAAGAGAAACGTGTTACTACAAGAAGTGAATGCGGTAGAAAAATTGGGACGAATAAAAAATCTCTGTATGGACAAGACGGGGACACTTACAGAGAATAGACCGATGGTCGAGAGGATGGAGGTACCAAGCGAAATGACTTTGGAACAAGCAAGGATCCTAACATCTCTCTATCTTGGTGGTTCGCAAGATGTATCGCAGACTATCCTCGCTTTGAAGGAGTTTATTGGGGATATCCATTTTTCTGGTCACATTATCGATATAATCCCTTTCTCTTCTTGGCATCCGTATGGTGCTCTCGAGGTTATTTCTTCTGCGGGTAAAAAAAATATTCTTTTGATAGGATCAGGAGAATATCTCGCGCAGTATCTTATAGATGCAAAAGAGAAAGAATGGTTGAGAGAAATTGAGAAACGGGAAGCTCTGCAAGGAAAACGCATTATCTGTCTTTTTCAATCGGCATCAGAGCATCTCTCGAAAGACCTCGTGCAAGCCAAACTTTCTTTCGTAGCTATTTTCATTTTATCGAGCAAGCTTCGTCCAGGTATAGAAGAGGCTATTACATTTTTTCAGAATCGTGGCACACATATCCGGATTATCTCAGGTGATCATCCTGAGACGGTACGAGCTGTCGCTCTCTTGGCAGGAGTGAAACATTGTGATCAAGTGATAACAGGAGCAGAAATGAAGGATTGGACAGATGCAGATTTTCTTGAACGTGCTTCTCATTATTCTCTCTTCGCTCGTATAGCGCCAGAACAAAAAGAGAAAATTATAGAAGCCTTGAAGCACAATGGTTTTACGGCAATGGTTGGTGATGGTGCTAACGATGCTCTCGCTATCAAGAAAGCAGACTTAGGTATTGCGATGTTCGAAGGAGCACCAGCGACGAGACAGCTTGCTTCGGTCGTCCTTATGAATAATAGTTTTACCGCATTGCCTGGTGGCGTGGAATTATCCGAGAGTATTATTAAGAACGCAGAGATTTTTTCTAGTCTTTTTTTTGGTACAGCACTCACAGGTTTGTTTTTCTTCTTAGGGATGAGTCTCCTCGGTTTCTCTTTTCCTCTTACACCACTCAATATTACCCTCATTAACTATTTTACCGTTGGATTCCCAGGCATTCTCGTTTCATATTGGACTATTTGGAATGTAGAAAAAGTGCACGCCCAAAGCACAGAGAAATTTTTGGAGAAAATATCACCATTTATTATTTCTTCATCTTTTTTCCAATCGCTGGTGATGCTCACTGTTTTTTTTCTCAGTCCTCAGAATATGAGAAATGATGAATCACATCTTTTGGTGATTCTTACGTGGTGTATTATTGGATATATTTTTTTTCTCTTTACGCCAGCCTTCTATCGCGGAGCACTCCTTCTTCTTCAGAGGAGAGATCTTCTTTTGCTGACTTTCTTCGAGGTCGGTTTTGCTTTTCTTCTCCTGCACATTCCTTTCTTGCTCCAATTTTTTGAGGTGGGAGGAAATCTCCCAGATATGCATTCTTTCCCTCTCCTGTTCATTCTCTTTGGATTATATGGGATACTCCAATACGGAATAGTATTTACTCTGAAGAAATATGTCACCCATATCTGACAAGGAGACATTACCTAAGTGAGTTGCTTTTTTTATAAAATATCAGTATTATTGAGTAACTTTCTGAAAACCAGTATGCAAAAAATCATCGCTAGACATAAATATTATTTAGCACAAAAACGGTATAGGAATTCTTCACTCGTAGGCTTCATTCTTTTTATAGTGAGTCTTATCGTCAATCGTTACGCGAGTTTCTATGCGACGGCACAGGCAAGTAATTCTGTCACTGATCTCCTCTTGGACAATATCCCTGTTATGAGAGTGGAGTGGATTGTAAATGACGTTGCTGCGCTTTTTGGCTTCTCGATGATCTTTTTCATTTTGTGGCAACCGCGCCGTATTCCTTTCTTACTCAAAGCAGTGGCTCTTTTTATTTTCATTCGTTCAGGTTTCATCGTCCTGACGCATCTTGCTCCTTTTCCTGAACGTGTCATTCTTGATCCGACAGATATTTTTCGCACACTGACGTATGGAGGAGATTATTTTTTTTCTGGACATACAGGTATGTCATTTTTGACTGCTCTCATCTATTGGAAAGAGAAGGCTATTCGTTACTTTTGTCTGGTTATATCGATACTTTTGAGCGTTGGAGTAATTATTGGTCATCTTCACTATTCGATAGATGTCCTCGCTGCATTTTTCATTACCTATAGTATATTCGTCTTAGCACAGAGACTTTTCCCCTATGCCTATTCTGTATTTTCAGAAGGCAGAGAATTGCCTCATGCTGATAAGCTCTCGGACATCGAAAAAGCAGTGAATTAATTTCTCCGTTGGATAATTATGAAAGACAAGGCACTGGAAGAAAAATTCTTAGCACTTTATGATGGTCAAGTAGACACTCTTTTCCGTTTCGTTTTTTTTCGGGTGAGTGATCATGAACTTGCCAAAGATATCGTGCAGGAAGCTTTTCTCAAGATGTGGCAGACACTGGATACGGGTCGTACGATAGAGAATGAAAGAGCGTTTCTTTTCCGTATTGCAGGGAATTTGGTTATTGATCGTTATCGGAAGGCCAAAGAATATTCTCTTGATAGTTTGGCAGAGGAAGGGTTTGATGCACCAGATGATATAGAGATACCTATCGAAACAAAGATTGACGTCGATACAGCGATGGAGAAACTTCAGTCTATTCCTGAGAAATATCGTGAAGCTGTTTGGCTTCGGGCCGTGGAAGAATGGTCAGTGAAAGACATTGCTGAACTTTTGGAAGAAACAGAAAACGTTATATCAGTGCGTATTCATCGAGGGCTGAAACTGTGGCGTGTGCTTGTGAAGGAATCATCTGGTAAGAAAATACCTCCTCAAACGTTATAAGGAGAAGAAACATATCTCCATGAAACGACCATTCCCATTATCAGAGAGCAGAGAAGAACACAATGTGTTTGCTTTACTTCGCCAAAAAACACTTCCTCAAGAGGAAAAAGCTCTTTTGAAACAGTCTCTTCAGAAATCAATACACTCACTACAGAACACTTGTTATTTATCATATAAATCATCTTTTATTATGAATATGCATTCTTTCTTCGCTCAACGTTCGTTTGTACTCTCTGCTCTTTCAGTAATAGTGGTCGTTGGCAGTGGGTTTGGTATCGCCAAAGCTTCTGAGAGTGCTCTACCAGGACAGACACTGTACCCAATGAAAATCAATGTGAATGAGCCTCTTATAGCAAAACTGAAATTTTCAGATGTTGCTCGTATTGCATGGGAGAAGGAGCGTGTTGGAAGACGACTTGCTGAGGCAGAAGCGCTCTCTGAGAAAGGTGAACTGGGAGAAATAGAGAAAATGCAAATAGAACAAGAACTTTATGAACACCGTAGAACACTCGAAAAAATTGAAGGACACGAAATTGATGATGATGATTTTTTTCCTGAAAACGTGAAAAGTGAAATGAAGAATGTGAATGTGCGTGTTGAATATAATACGAAAGATACTTTCATTCATATTGAAGAGCGTTTTGAAACAGAAGAAGATGAGAAGAGGGAAGTACAAAGCGGTTATCAAGATGAGGACGAAGATGAAAATCATGTTTTTGTAGATATTTATACCAAGGAGGGCGTGAAGGTGAAGAATGTTGAAAAGACGGAAAGAGAGGAAGAAAAAGAAAAGAAGATTGAGAAGAAAATTATTGAATTAAAAAAACAACAAGAGGTGTCTTCAGAGGAACAAGGAAAGATAACAGAGAATGAAGGTAACGATGAAAAGGAAATTGAAGAAAAGAGCTCTGATGATGAAGATAATAAGGAAACTGAAGTCAAGAAAGATACTGATGATAAGGAAGAAAAATAGACGCATCAATGAGAATAGAATTTTTTCTCGAACCACAGAATTGTCCTGTGGTTTTTTGGCTTACACTTGCCTTTTTTTCAGAAACGTGTATGCTAAGAGTGGTAAAAGAAAATTACCACAGGAGTTGTTTAAAAATTTCTTCAATCTCAGAAAAGGAGTGTTTTATGAAACATACAACACAGACGTGGCCGAAAAAGGCCATACCGGTCCCGCTAAAAGGCAAAAAACCATCGGCGGTCTTGAAAAAAATCATTGAGCAGTCTGGTCGTTTCTGGTCAAACAAGTTATTCATTCTTGATACCAATGTGCTGATTCATGATCCGATGAGTATTTTTCGGTTCGAGGAACACGACATTTGTATCCCGATGATGGTGCTCGAAGAGCTCGACAACAATAAAAAGGGAAGCACAGAAGTAGCCAGGAGCGCGAGACAAGCCAGTCGTATGCTTGATGAACTTGTTTCGGAGGACTCTGATGCTATCAGGGATGGCATCGATCTTTCGGAAAAATCCCATAGTCAAGCGACGGGGAAACTTTTTTTCCAGACGGAAGCGATTGATACCATTCTTCCTGCTTCTTTGCCGACTGCGAAGGCGGACAATCAGATCATTGCGGTACTCATACATTTCAGTACGAAATATCCTGATCGAAAAGTGGTGTTAGTATCGAAAGATATCAATATGCGTATCAAAGCGCAAGCACTTGGACAGCAGGCACAAGACTACTTTAGTGATCAGGTACTCGAGGATACCGATTTGCTGTACACAGGCACTTTGGAATTGCCGAGCACTTTCTGGGATATGTATGGCAATGCGATGAAAACTTGGAAGGAAGGTATGCATACCTTCTATGAATTCAAAGGAAAGGTATCTGTGGGGTTTTTCACTAATGAATTTGTATGGAGTGATGGTACTCGGCCTTTTCGTGCGATGGTGCAAGAACGAACAGATCAGCATGTGGTCCTTCATACGTGCACCGACTATACCCATGCGAAGAACAGCGTATGGGGGATTACGGCACGTAACCGTGAGCAAAATTTCGCCTTGAGCCTCCTTATGAATCCAGAGATTGACTTTATCACACTTTCTGGACAGGCTGGTACAGGAAAAACACTTCTCACGTTAGCAGCTGCTCTTGATCAAACAATTAACAAAAATCTGTATAGCGACATCATTTTCACTCGAGTGACGATGCCTATCGGTGAGGACATCGGTTTCCTTCCAGGTACAGAGGAAGAGAAAATGATTCCATGGATGGGTGCTATGGAAGACAATCTTGATGTTTTGGGAGCAAACAACTCTCCAGAACCCCACAAGGAAGGGGAAAAGAAACATCAGACTGATTGGAACAGGATTGCTGTAACAGGTGATTTGATTCGTTCTCGACTCAAAGTGAAGTCGCTGAACTTCATGCGTGGGCGCACGTTCATAAACAAGTTCCTCATCATCGATGAGGCACAGAACCTGACACCCAAGCAGATGAAAACCCTCATCACACGTGCTGGACCGAAGACGAAGGTGGTATGCCTTGGCAATATCGCACAAATCGACACTCCGTATCTTACAGAAGGGAGTTCGGGGCTCACATACGCAGTGGACCGTTTCAAAGATTGGGAACATTCTGGTCATGTGACACTGCTTCGTGGCGAACGTTCGCGTTTGGCTGATCACGCAGCAGAAGTGCTTTAATAAAGCAAAAGAAAAAACCGTATGGAAGAGAATATCTTCTGTACGGTTTTTTTTGTCTGATAGAGATATATAAAAAGTGTCTGTCACAGAAAGTGATAAGGTTCATTGATTAATTTTTATTGTATGTATGTCCTTTTCATTTCTTCTTTATCCTCAGCTCTCGATATTACTAGGAGGCGATTTCGCTCTGCTTCTGGATCTGTGATACCTGTTATGAGTTCTGTTTTGTTCATAGCAACATATGCTGGAACGCCAACTTTTTCCTTGTACTCTTTTGCGAGTCTTACCAATTCTTCTTTTTCAGTTTCGGCTGTGAAATCGAATTCGAATTGCTCAGGCATATTTCTAGAGGATTATGAAATTATATTCTTATTATACCGATATACGTTTCTTTCGTGAAGAGGAGGGAGAGCGGAACGGCATAATCATACTTTTTGTATTTGATATGAAGAACAAAGAAAAGATGGTAGAATAGGAAAAGGAAATAACAAGAAACGATTACCATTATGAGTGTGCTTTTTGTTGATGTACGAACAAAAGAAGAATATGAAGCGAGACATATGACTGGATCAGTGAATATTTCTGTAGAAGATATAGTTACCAGCGACTTGGGGATTTTGGAAACTCTGGCGAAAAACACGCCCATTCGTCTGTATTGTCGCTCAGGCGCTCGTTCGGAGAGGGCTAAAGAGATACTTCTTTCGTATGGTTTCACCGATGTGGTGAATATAGGAGGTTTGGAGGATATCTAAATGCGCAGGTAATTGACTTGAGGGTGTATAATAGAGATATAATTTGTAACATATTACCTATGAAAAAAGGATATTGTGGCAACATTGAAAAGCTGACACTCGAAAATGAAAATTTTCGCCAGGTACTGTATACGGCTGAGTATTGTCAACTTGTACTCATGTCGCTTCTCCCTGGGGAAGAAATTGGTTTTGAAACACATACAGGGAATGATCAGTTTCTGCGTTTTGAGAAAGGTGAAGGAAAGGTGGTTATCAATGAAATGGAATATTCCGTAGGTGACGGTGATAGCGTTATTGTTCCTTCTGGAGCGAGACACAATGTTATAAATACATCATCCGTAGATAGTTTAAAGTTGTATACCATCTATTCTCCTGCTCACCACCAAGATGGCATGATTCGTGCCACTCGTGACCTGGCAATAGCGGATGATCCAGAGTTTGATGGAAAAACAACAGAATAACATAATGAAACAGGAAATAAAGTCACTCTCTCGTTTTGATGCTAAAAAAATAATTGATTATTGGTCGATACCACATTTTCTCTTCGGGACAGTGATGGCTCTTTTGGCAGTCACGTTCCTTTTGCCTTTTGAGTTTGTGCTTGCGCTGACGCTCTCACTTGCCGTACTTTGGGAGATACTCGAGATATGGACTGGTCTTCAAGAATCGTTTATCAATCGGATGTCAGATATCGTGCTCGCCCTCCTTAGTTTTACGATAACTTTTTCCATGACCAATCATATTCATCGCAATATAACCCATCCTGATTCCCTCTTAGTTATTGCGATCCTTTTCTTCTTCTCCGTGAATTTTTTCGCATGGCGGGCACGCTTCGAACATGACCACGAATTTGAGAATTGACAACATTTTAGGTATACTAAACAATATCATTAAAATATACGTTATGGAGAATGAAGAAGTTTGGCAGAAGAAAAAAGTGTGTATCATCGATGATAATGATGATATCCGGGAAATCTATCGTATGAAGCTGACGATAGAAGGTTACGATGTCCTGACGGCAAAAAATGGTAAAGAAGGTATGGAGATTATACGAGAATCACATCCCGTTGTTATTTTGCTGGATATAGAAATGCCCGTGATGAATGGCATTGAAGTCTTGGCAGAGCTGAAGAAAGATCCTGTGCTCGTGAAAATTCCGGTGATTATACTCACGAACCAAGACAATGAAGGAGCTTTCAAGCAAGTAGGCGAATACAATACTGCTTTTTATGTCATCAAGGCTCTTGCGACACCGCAGAAGGTAGCTGATCTCATCAAAGAAGTGCTTCGTGCGAGGAGATAATTTTTTATAGCATATGTATGATTATTCCCTGGAAGGATGAATATAGTCTCGGGATTGCTTCGATTGATACTCAGCATAAAAAACTCATTGGTACTATCAATACCCTCGGAGATACCTTGCTTACAGGTTCGAAGAAGAGTGATATTGATACTGCTATTGCGCAGATGGAAACCTATATGAAAGAACACTTTTTCTTTGAAGAGGAATATTTCAAAACCTTGCAGTATGATGGGACAGCAGAACATATTACTGAGCATCAGGTATTCCTAGATAAAACGAAAGATTTTCGTACGCGTGCCCTAGATGAAGAAGATGCTATGCTCTCGATAGAAATACTTGGGTACCTCGAAGAATGGTTCCTTCATCACGTGCTTGTAGTGGACAGACAGTACGTCTCAGATTTTCAGGCACACGGTATCAATTAAGAATAGACAATAGAGAGTGTTAAGTTATGCAAAAAAGATATTTGCCTGTTTTATTTTTTACGCTCCTTATCGATATGGTTGGTATTGGGATGGTTATCCCTATTATACCGATTATTTTTACCGATCCCTCATCGCCTCATTTTCTCTTGGTTCACTACACAACAGGAGAGCAGTATGTATTTGCTGGTGCCGTCACCGCTCTCTTCGGACTGATGCAATTTATTATGGCACCTCTTTTAGGCGAACTTTCTGATGTGTTTGGAAGGAAAAGACTACTGACGATCGGTGTAGGCATCCTAGCGTTTTCACAGATTCTTTTTGGTTTTGGTATTGAGATTGCTTCGATTCCTCTCATTCTTCTTAGTCGTGCGATTGCTGGTATTGCAGGAGCGAACTTCAGTATTGCACAAGCGAGCATTGCTGATGTTACTGCTCCGAGAGATCGCGCAAAGAACTTTGGGCTAATCGGTGCTGCCTTCGGACTTGGATTTATTATCGGACCGATGCTCGGTGGTTTTGTGGCTTCTGCGACAGGGAGCCCGTCGGCACCCTTTTGGCTCGCGGGTATGTTTGGAGTTTTGAATGTGATGTCTATCTCACTTTTTTTGCCAGAAACGAATAAGCACCGAAGTGAGAAAAAAGGTTTCACCCTTCTCAAAGGCATACATAATATACAGTCTGCTCTCCGTGACAGAGATGAGAAGCCTCTGTATATCGCAAATTTTCTGTATGTCTCTGGTTTCACGTTTTTTACTTCTTTTGTGAGTATTCTGCTCGTTGCTCGTTTTCATTTTACAGAATCAAATATTGGTACGTTTTTCGGCATCCTTGGTATGTGGATTGTTTTCACCCAAGGATTTGTTCTAAGGTTCCTCACGAAGAAATATAATGAAAGAGCTATTCTTCGTTTATCATTGCTCCTCCTTATGATTGGACTTGCTCTGTATGCTATTGTCCCAAGTATACTCGCTCTGTATTTACTTTTGCCAGTG
>PFHN01000023.1 GCA_002782305.1 Candidatus Moranbacteria bacterium CG_4_8_14_3_um_filter_41_13
CGAGCAGTACAATCCATCGAAAACGCATATTGGTTGAATACCCTACCTGAAAGACAGTAATTCGGCCTGAGCGGTCGGTCGCTCCCGGCTAATCTTAATTGATCATGTATGACCGCTTTATGGCGGGCAATTAGCAAGATGCTAAATCCGTTTCGTGCCATAACCGCCCAGTGCTGAATTTCCTCCAAAGTTCCCGATCCAGGTCGCTCTGGTATATTGGGGGAGGATTTGTTGCGGCATAGCTGGAATTAGCTCGATACTGCCCTTTTAACTGTTTGACTGATGAACGGCAATGTAAGCTCTAGGAGAAGACATGAAAAGAATCGCACTGTTCAACCACAAAGGCGGAGTAAGTAAGACAACTTCAGCCTACCATTTGGCTTGGATGCTAACAAAACTAGGGAAACGGGTTCTCTTGGTAGATGGCGATTCACAGTGCAATTTGAGTATAGTCTGCATGGGCGAGGAAGGATTTGAGGCTCACCTCAACTCGAACGCTGATAATACAATCAAAGAACTGCTCCGACCGGCCTTCAAGGGCGAACCGAGGCCGATAATTGCCCTTGATGCAGTTCAGGTTCGCGAAAACGATAAACTCTTTCTGATTCCAGGATCCTTTGACCTAACCGAGTATGACGTCTCATTGGGAATGAGCTTTGTATTCAATAGCGCAATCGGCTCCCTCGCGAACCTTCCTGGCTCATTCAACTATCTGTTTTCGAAGTATGAAGAAAAATATCAGATTGACTACACGGTCATTGATCTGAACCCTTCGCTTTCCGCAATCAACCAAACACTTCTATTGACTAGCGACTATTTCATAGTTCCAACAGCTTGTGACTATTTCTCAAAGTTGGCGATCAAGTCCCTGAAGACTATCTTGCCGCAATGGGAAGCCTGGGCAAAAAACGCTCGCACCATTCTTTCGGAGTCATCCTACCCGTTGAAGATGGAAACTCCGAAGTACCTTGGAGCAGTAATCCAGCGATACAACATTCGAAATGGCCATCCGACCCAAGCGAATCAAGAGATAATCGACGAAATCCTCTCTGAGATTCTTGGAAGCTTCATACCAGCTCTTAGGTCTGTTGGAATGACAGATGATCGATTCTCGTCAGATTTCACAATACAGATTCCCGACTTCAATACTCTGAATGCTCTTTATCACCAGTATGGGGTACCTGTTTTTGAAATTACCACAGAGATGATGAGGGCTGCTGGTTGGTTCGGCCAGACTTTGACCACCAACCAACTGAAGCTCTCGGATTTTATGACAGAGTATGAAAAGATGGCACAAAGGATTGTGTCAAATGCCAACTAGAAATTTGGTCTTCCAGAGATTCGATGCCTCTGTTGGCCAAGTAGATGAGCTGCTCGCAATCTATCGCTATATCCACGCCAACTCAGAAATTCCTGCGAAGGACAACATTTTGCGAGCGGCATTGACCATGTTGGTTTCTGCAATTGACACGTCAGTCCATGAGCTCGTAGTCAGCGCGGTAGTAAGGAAGCTGATTGACGGCCAGCATGTTTTTGACATCAGCAAGCAGTTGGTATCCATTCAGTGCATTCTAGAGCCAGATCCTTCTCAACGCATCGTAATGGCCGAAGCCGATATTAGGAGGCAGTACGCTAAAGAAACATTTCAATCGTCGAGGCAGCTAGAAACTGTGCTTGCCAGCATAGGTATTAATAAGATTTGGAGTCGACTTTCGGTTCGCCTTGGAAATACGCCCGAGGAAATCAAATTGAAACTCGATTTGATGGTTCGAAGAAGAAATCAGATTGTTCACGAGGCAGATCTTGATGGCTTCCACTGCCTACAACAAATTTCCCTGGAAATGGTGGAGAGCTTATACGAATTCACCACACAATTCGTGCGCGGACTATTTGCCGAGTATGAGAGTCCAGGATAGGTGCAGTCCGACCAATTGTTTAGCCTGGACACCGCCTTCACTGGCAACTTCCGTTCCCACCGGTTCGGATTTATCACCTTATTCCACCGCACCACAGTCGGCAGCGACAGTCAGCTGGAATCGTTGGAAGGCTGCTTTTCTGAGCTCGCTACTTCCGCTTTGGGGCGGTTGTGATGGTTGGCGAATGTTGGCTTCAGAGCAACGAAATTTTCCTAACTGGGCCGCCCGATTGCAGACGGTGGCGACCTCACACAAACGACTCGAAGCGGTCAGTTGTGACTTCAAAGAGCAGACATTCAACGTTTAAATTCACTGGACACTGCGCGGCTTCATCGCGCAGCGTCCAGTGAAATGAAGGGTTTGGCAGCGCGGCGTCACCAAATCCTCTTGATCGCCACAGCGTCGATTGCTGCGATTACTCGCTTGGCTTCATCTGAATATTCAGAGTCAAGAAGCGGTTTGATTGCTTTCCTCATTAGCTCGCGGAGCTTCTCGTAGTAGGCAGTGTAGAGATCGTCATCAAGCTCGTCTCTCGATTCAAAGAGGGTAAAAGTATGGTGTTGCATCCCGTCTAACCAAGCTTTGAATCCCTCTTCGTCGTCACGCATTGACGAGAGAAATGCCTTGGGAGAAGTGACCAGAGACTTGGACAGATCAATCCCAATTTCTGCGACTAGCGCGCCATCTCTCGATTTCCAGCGCTCCAACAACTGCGACATCGTTTTCTCTCCAATCTTTTCATCCAACGCTGCCAATAGCCTCGGGCCAACATCCATAGCCCAATCGGCAGCGCGAAGGTCAGTTT
>PFHN01000097.1 GCA_002782305.1 Candidatus Moranbacteria bacterium CG_4_8_14_3_um_filter_41_13
TACGGCATCCATAGGAAATTTTTCGAATAAAGAATGCTTTCTCGGACAAGTGGAGCAACCGAAAAAAAATTCTTTGGGTTACTTTCCTCTACAACATTGGAAGGATTGCTATTCAAAGAAGAATGGAGGACAACGAAAAACACACTTTTTCTGCTCCTGTAGACTTTTTTTTACCAATCACCTCGCTCTGGATGGTCTTCAGCAAGCGTCGCTGTTTCAGGACGTCGCAGGATTTTACAAAGAATAAAACGTTTGACCATCTTGAGCTCATCAACATCAAAATAGTGACATATCACAAGGAACGCCACTCCGCCGATGAGAAAGCCTGTCGAAAGCTGAAATAACACTTTCCAAAATGTATCCAGTTCACTTATCGTCAAAGCGAAAACATATTTCGAAACTTGTGCAATCATCGATGCTCCAAACGCAGCAAAGAAAATTTTCATCAGTGGGAAGAAAAATATGTGATCATTCCACGATGATACGCGCTTCCGCAAAAGCCAGTAGAGAAGCAGGAGATTGCAGATACTACTTGCCGAAAAAGCAATAGCGAGTCCTTGTACTCCATATATCGGAAGAAGAAGAGGGATAAGAGCAATTTGAAGAGCAGTACTAAACAGTGCAATATAAAAAGGAGATTTGGTATCCTGAAGAGCAAAAAAGGCTCTCGCGAAAAGAGGAATCAAACTTTGTGCAAACAAACTTATAGAAAGAAATTTGAGTACCTCAAAGGTAAGAATAGTGTCTTCCCAGTCGAAACTTCCAGCACCAAGAATAACACGAACAAGTTGAGCACGGAAAATAATCATAAAAAGAGAAAGAGGAAGTACGAAGAAAAGAATACGTCTTGATGTCTCTGCAAGTATTTCGAAGAAATCGTTATCTTTTTTCTTCGCTGCGAGGGAAGAAATCGCTGGAAAAATAGCCACAGAAAATGCAATACCAAACAGTCCTAGTGGGACGCTCTGAATATTATTTGCCAAAGTAAATACAGCCAAGCTACCAGCAGAGAGGAGTGATGCAAAAAATGCGACCGCAAAAAGGCTCACCTGACTTACTGCTAGACCGAGCGTACGCGGTATCATCAGGCGGATCACTTGACGCACGGACGCATCCGCAAGAACGTGCTTAATATCAGCAGAGAAATGGAAGCCTGTTTTCCGGAGCGACGGGTATTGAATGAGCATATGAAAAAACGATCCCACAACCACTCCCCAAGCAAGACCGAGAGGACCTATCCATGGAGCGAGAAACAGTGCTCCACAAATAATTCCTATATTGTACACAATTGGTGCTAAGGAGTAAGCAACGAATTGTTTGAATGAAACAAGCACTCCGCCAAAAATAGCACTCACCGAAAGGAAAAGCGGAGAAAGGAGCATCACTCGCGTCAAACTCGTCGTTAACGTTATCTTCTCAGGAGAGAATCCTGGGACAAGGAGGTGAGTGATTGTCCCTGCAAACATAATACCAAGAAGAGAGAGGCCTCCAAGAAAAACAAGCAGAAGGTACAGAATATGCGATGTAAGTTTGAAAGCATCTTCTTTCTTCTCTTCGACAAGGAACGTGGTAAATACAGGAATAAACGCAGCACTGAGTGCCCCAAGGACAATCAAACTATAGAGGAGGTCTGGGACACGAAAAGCAGCATAATAACTATCCAAGATATCGCCAGCACCAAATTCGGACGCGAGTATGCGATCACGAAAAAAACCAAGAAGACGACTTGCAAGACCTGCAAACGCAATCAAAAGAGCAGCACCGCCTACTGTCTTACTTGGCGAACTCATCCATACAGAAATTTTTTTGAGAGAGCGATGCATCATGATCCTTTTTTTATTGCTTATGAGTGAAAATTATACCAGAAAAAACATCTGTTTTAAGTTGTGACTCAAACTTCCATTGTCGTTCATACGGTATCAGATTTCCATTCATTTGCCAAACCGATTCCATATTCCTCGGGAAAAGAATCGATGAAACAATGTTACTTCCTACAGAACCAGATTGTTTCTGATACAGCACTGTGTATGAATCTACTCCACCGTCCTCCATTTTTCGTGTATCAAGAGAAAAAGGAAGTCTATAGCGATATTCTACGGTTACCGATTCTTTTGGACTCACATATACCCATGCTCCAAAAACAGTTTTATCAGCATCCACAGAAATACGAGTGCCAGTCTTCTCGTCGATAGTAATCGATGATTCTTCTTTTGCTACATCAGCATCAACACGGAAACCGAGTGCTTTATAATCAAGTGGTTCTGATGGAAACTCCCATGTAGCACCTTGCGTCGAAAGAAGCACTGATCCTTTTGGTACATACACCCGCATATAATCTGCATTCACTTTGTTCCACCACTCATACGGTGTGTTCCCTCCATGATGCGTACGCGTGATAGAAAGCGTATCGACAATCGATCCATCCTCACTGATTTCCGCTGTATGATTGATCGTTTCATCGATCACGCCGTCCGTTTTATAGCCATTGATATTTGAATGTATGACACTAACATAATCCTTTGATGTTGGCAGTATTTTCCCTGACCAACCAGCTTCGTCGATGAGCGCTTCAGTGCCTTCGTGACGCATATAGAGGAGTATTTGTTTCTCATTCAAACCCTCTACAAGAGCATTGGCAATCCTGTAAAATGTTTCCTTGTCTTGTGAAGCAAATACTTTTTCAATAAGAAGCACCGTCAAATCTGCCAAGACTTTTTTGGGCTTATTTTCTTCTTTGTCATACTTCGTCTCTACTTGATCTTGAATAAGTGTGACAAAATTCTCACTGTTTACTGTGAAACCATACTCTGGTAAATCGATCGGTCCTGTTTCTCGAAGGAGTTTCTGCATCACGGTCGGAGTAAGGGTAATCACACCATCCACCGTCGGCCCTCCTGTTTTTTCATAGAAAAAAATAGCTTTCTCGGCTGACGCGGGAAAATCAGGAAACCAATTGCTATCATGCAAACTCCACGTAGCGCTGACTTTTTGAATAGGTTTTGGTGGGACAATATTCTCTTTGAGTTGTCCATCAGGATTGAAAATACCATCAACGAAGAACCGTTTGACTCTTCCATTTTCGACATCCATCAGAGCGTATGTTCCAATAAATCCTCCTGTTGCACGCATTTCTTGATTATTTTGAAGGAGGAATAAATACTTACGAGGACCATTGGCTCCTAGCAGTTCCTTAAGCAAAAATTCGTGATTATCAAAATTTTTCAGAAGACCAAGTAGTAAAGGCAGATTTTTTTTCACTGAAAGAAATTTATCCCTCTTCTCCTCAGGGACATCATCAATCTTTATTTTCTGGAGCACATTGTCCCCTGCTTCGAGTTCACTTTGTGCCTGCGTGAGAGGAATGTCGATACTCGCTAGAAAATCGAGCCAAGAAATTTTTTCTCCCTGATCATAGGCATCTTTCGAAACAGAAAGTTCTTCCACAATATGCGTGAGCGGTATACCTGCCAAAGCGAAATGTTGTCCTGCTTCCAGTGCATATTTCCCTGAGGCAATGGTCGAAAGACCTGGAATAAATCTGGTGATATTAAGAAGTGGTCCGCCCCACACAAACAAATTATCTGTGCCAGAAGAGAATGATTGATAGGCATCACGAAATGCCTTCGTCGAATCTTCAAAATTGGATGCTTTGATGTTCTGAACCGCCAATGAAATATTTTGAAAGCCTTGATTGCCATCTTCTACTACTCGCGTTCGCATTTTCGCCCCCCTATAACCGATAAAAAGAAGCACTATTACAAGACAGGAAAGTAAAAAAAAATTCCGCGATAGAAGATATTTTGTTCCTTTTTTTGCCTTTGTTTCTTTCCGATGCAGTTTCTTGGGCTTGAATACTTCAAAAGATACATCAGGGGATGAAATCATTTCTTCTCTTGGCAATTGATATTCATATTTAACAATGTGATGCGTGTGAGGAATAGGACGCTTTATATCAGAAAAGACAGATAATCGTTTTTTATATTCGGACATACGCAATGTGCATTTTATTTTGTCTGCTCATACACTCTTTTCGTTTCCTCTGCCATACGAGTGAAGCTATATTTACCCACTTGTTGATATCCAGCATTTCTGAGCGTATCTTGGAGCACTGATGAAGTAAGTATCGTTTGTAATCCGTCTTCGAGTGATTGCTTACTCTGTGGATCAAAATACATCGCCGATGTACCGAGTATCTCTGGAAGCGAGCCACAAGAAGAAGAAAGTACTGGGAGACCTCGCGCCATAGCTTCGAGCGGAGGGAATCCAAATCCTTCATAAAACGAAGGGAAAATATAACATACCGCAAAACGATAGAGCGTCCCTAACTCGAAGTCATCAACAAAATCTGTAAAGAGAATATTCGTTATGTTTTCTTTCTTCGCTTTTCTTTTGAGGCGAGCATAGAAATAATCCTCTTTACCTACGAGTACAAACGTATACGCAGGGAACTTCAGTGCTAGATGAAGAAAAATATCGAGATTTTTATGCGGATACGCATTACCTACATACAGCAGATATGGTTTCAGTATATCATGTATTTCACTTCTTGGCGTATCACTGCTCTTGTCTAACCAAAGACCCATACGGGTGAAAAATGCCTGCTCTTTTGTCTTCGATAGAAATTGACAAAAAGAGTCTGTTGCTTCATATATCACTCTCACTTTATCTCTCGAGTGAGGATACTGAGCCACAATATCCTGCGCGGTAAATTGTGAAACCGTAACGACAAAGTGGGAACGATACACTGCACAAGCAATAACCAAACGATACATCAGAAACTTCACGGTATAAAATACTTCTGAACGTGTCGTATTTTGCATCGTTGGATAGTGGAGCAAGATAAGGTCGTGTATCGTAACAACGAATTTCTTCGGATACAAAATAGGTATATTGAAATGAGGAAAATGCACGATATCCAAACGATACCAGAGAAGCTCCAGAGGGAAAATGATTTGTTCGAGAAATCCGTACCACCGATAATTCGCCTTCACTTTTTTGAAGCGAGGATTACGAGGACAATACACGGAAAAATTCTCTTCAAGTAAGAAAATGAAATACTCATTCTCTGTATCAATCTCTTCTAAATGTGCAATGAGTTTTTCTGTATATCGACCGAGACCCTTACCAATCGATCCATAGAAACGAGCATCAATCCCTATACGCATAATAACTTTTATTTATTTCTCTTCGAGAGATTGCTTTTGTATATCGAGTTCAAAGAGAAGCAAGGATTGCGAAGCGAGAATCTTGAACATTTCTACGTCTTCCAATTGATTGGTCACCTTTGGGAAAATAAGAAACGCTGAAATATTTTTTGCTTTCCTTGGGGACCTCACAAGAGCAAATTCATCTTCTTCCCAAAATATTTTTTTCGAGCGTAAAAGTACCTCTCCTGAAAATCTGGAAAAATATTCCTTCGTTGGTACGTCTACAGATTTCACAATAACTTTTTTCTTAACGTCCACAAAACGCAATGCGACCGCTTCTTCTTTGGCGAGCACCTTCACCGCTTGCAAAATAGGATCATAAATACTAATATGATTTTTTGAGGTAATCTGAGACTGCACTTCAGGAAGATGGAAAATAAGGTTCTTCACAATATCAAACTTCCGATTCATACCACCGATATACGAATACGAATCCGATAGATCTTTCGTGATGTCATTGGTTTTTCTCTGAAGATGAAGTTTTTCCCGAAAAACTTTCAGTAATTCCTTCTCTTTCGCCAAATAAAGGACGAAAGCGAAAACACCAAAACAAAGTATGATGAGTGATTCAACATCTTCTTCTCGAAAAAAAGCATTCCCCTCACGAATAATCTGAGGAACAAAAACAGTAATAATAAAAATGAGGAGATAAATCCAATACATATATTCAACTTAGAGTGAATAATTTTTCAGATACTCGCGAAATTTTTCTCCTATCTCTGGATGTTTCAATCCAAAATGTACGGTCGTTTTGAGAAAATTAAACTTATCTCCAGTATCAAGCCATTCACCTTCGAGGGTGCGACCGTATATAGGGAGGTTCTTCCCGAGCATCAAATCAAATGCATCCGCCAAACGAATTTCACCTGATTTCCCCGATTCCATACCTGCCAATGTTTTGAATACTTCATTGGTAATAATATATTTCCCCACTGCAACTGATCTACTCGGAGAATCTTCCGGTTTTGGCTTCTCTACGATGCGCGTTATTTTCCAATCTCGTTCATCAAGTTTATCCCCTGCAACGACACCAAATTTTGATACGTCTTCGAGAGCTACTTCTGAAAGACCAATAATTGGTGTGTGATACTTCTCATAGGCTTCAATGAGCTGTTTTGCTGCTGGCACATTACTATCGTAAATACAATCACCAAAAATAACGAGGACAGATTCATCATCATCTACGAGGTGAGCTGCCTGAAGAAGTGCATGTCCATCACCGAGCGGAATAGGCTGGCGTACATAGGAGAACTTTGCGAGTGTTGCTATCTTTTGTACCACTTCGAGTAAATCTTGTTTGTTCTTCTCTACGAGTGTATCTTCGAGTTCATATGAAACATCAAAGTGATCTTCAATGGCCCGCTTGCCACGACCCGTCACGAAGATAATTTCTTCGATCCCTGATGCCACAGCCTCTTCCACAAGATACTGCACTACTGGTTTGTCTACTACTGGCAACATTTCTTTTGGTTGTGCTTTGGTTGCAGGAAGGAAACGTGTTCCAAAACCAGCAACAGGAAGAATAGCTTTTTTAATTCTTCGTGGCATTGTATTGTCCATAGATGTAGAGAAAATTATTTTTTAAGAGAAACTGCTTTCTTGAATTCGGCATTGAATTCGGCAATCGCATCATTCACCATAGGATGGAAACGACTCCGAAAATCATGCTCTCTCACATAACTACTGGCTTCAAAAAGTGATTCGTGCGTACCAGTATCGAAATAGGCTCCTTCTATCACTCTCACATCGAGCATCTTTTTCTCTAGATAATATTTGTGCACATCAGTAATTTCCAGTTCACCGCGTTCAGAAGGTTTGATGGATTTCGCTGCCGAGACTACTTCTTTGTCAAAAATGTAAATCCCTGGAATAGCAAAGGAGCTCTTGGGCATAGTCGGTTTCTCCTCAATAGAAATCACTTCATTCTGGTCGTTAAACTCCACTACTCCGAAGCGTTCTGGATCTGCTACGTGTTTGGCAAAAATACGTCCACCAGATGTGAATGACTGTATGGCTTCTGTAAAATCATCTTCGAAAATATTATCCCCTAGAATAAGCGTCGTAGATTCACCATCGATAAAATCTTCTGCCAAAATAAAGGCTTCTGCCAAACCACGTGGCTGTTTCTGTACAATAAAAGAAATATTCACACCAAATTTATGGAACATTGATCCGAGAAGATTGAGAAAATGTCCCGAATGATCTGGCGCTACGATAATAAGAATATCTTTGATACCTGCACCGATGAGGGTATTGAGCGGATAGAAGATCATTGGCCGATCATATACAGGCAAGAGCTGTTTGGATGTGACAGCGGTGAGTGGTAACAATCTCGTTCCTGTTCCTCCTGCAAGAATAATTCCTTTCATATACATAATACATTAACGACTAGAAACTCTGCGATAAATAGGAAAAGTATGACACAATTTTTTCACTGTTCCTTTGATACCAGAAATAACCTCCGTATCACCACCAGAGGAAAGTGCGTAGTGGATACACTGTGCGATGATCTTTATCTCTGGTTCTCTGAGTCCTCGCGTGGTCACTGCGGGTACACCAATACGAATACCACTTGGATCCATCGGCCCACGTGGATCATCTGGAATAACATTTTTGTTTATTGTAATACCAATGGCATCAAGCAGTTTCTCTGCTTCTTTTCCTGAAATACCATAACTCTTCACTGTGTCGAGCATAATCATATGATTGTCAGTACCTCCAAACAGTGGCATCGCATCATATTTTCGCATTTCCTTCTCTAGTACCTTGGCATTCTTTAACACTTGCTTCGCATACTTCTTAAACTCCGGCTTCAGTGCTTCTCCGAAAGCCACCGCTTTGGCCATAATAGTATTCATCAGCGGTCCACCCTGGAGGCCAGGAAATACTGCCCTATCAACTGCCTTGGCGAGTGGTGCTTTGCACAGAATAAGTCCACCACGAGGACCACGAAGCGTTTTGTGTGTGGTTGTGGTCACAATATCAAAATACGGTACAGGGCTTGGTATCACCTTACCTGCTACAAGACCAGCGATGTGTGCCATATCCATCATCGAATAGGCACCTACTTTTTTGGCAATCGCCGTAATTTTCTCATAATCAAGCTGTCTGGTATACGAAGAAAAGCCAGCCAAAATAAGCTTCGGTTTTTCTGCTTTCGCCAGCGCCTCGAGTTTTTTATAATCAATCGTTCCGTCTGCTTCTGTTTTGTATCCAACAAACCTATATATCTGTGCAGGCAATGTCAGAGGATGCCCGTGTGTCAGATGTCCACCGTGAGAAAGATCCATTCCTAAAATCGTATCCCCTGGTTTGAGAATAGCAGAGTATGCTGCAAGATTGGCAGGTGCCCCAGCGTGTGGTTGTACATTGGCATGCTCTGCTCCAAAAAGTTTCTTGGCACGATCGATAGCCAATGTTTCTATAGTATCAGTAAATTCTTGTCCACCGTAATAACGTCTGCCAGGATACCCTTCAGAATATTTATTAGTAAAAACCGTTCCAAGAGCTTCGAGGACCGCTTCTGAAACATAATTTTCTGAGGCGATCATTTCAAATCCTTCTTCCTGTCTTTTCATTTCTCCTTGCAAGGCATCGTATGTGCGCGTATCCTGTTTTTTGATCACATTGTATTTCATCATAGTATTTGAGTATCATTTCCAATTTATACATCAGGATTCCGGATGGCAAGAAATTTTATTCCATAAAAGTAAGATAGTCTTTGAGGGCTTCGGTATACGAACGAATCGGCGTACGCTTCGTATTGAGAAGCTTCGAATAATGTGGTCTTTTAGCAGGACGAGGAAAAGCCTCACTACCTACAGGATGTATTATAACGCTCATTTTGGCTTGTGTATAGAGCTCCTGCACAGCCATATACCAAGTGACATCCCCGCTATTTGGTAAATGATAGATGCCGAAAAGTGCTGTATCTTCTATCAAAGACTTCGTTTCTCGTGCTAAATCTGGTGCATACGTAAAACAACTCTTCTCATCATCAACGGCCTGTATTTCATCTCTCGTCTTTCCAAGAGTGAGCATAATATTAAAAAAACTCTTCTTCGCGATACTACTCAGTGCTGGTTTTCCAAACAGTTTTGAGAGACGAATAATATAATATTTTCCCTCTTCTTTTATCACATTTTCTTCTCCTGCTTGTTTGCTCATACCATACCGAGAAATTGGATTTGTCTTCGCATCCTCTCGATATCCTGATTCATCAGCACCATCAAAAACATAATCCGTCGAATAATGCACAAAAAGAATATTCATTTGTTTTGCAAGATGTGCAAGAAATCTAGGGACTTCGGCATTGAGTATCATCGCTTTCTGATATTCCTCATCACTCTCTTCACACATATCAACAGCATTATAGGCAACAGCATTGATGAGCATATCGGGAGCATACGTTCTGATCTTCTCTTCTGCCTTGACGAAATCAGTCACATCAATATCTCCGAAATCCCATCCAGCAACGATATATTTTTCATCATCCGAAAAGACACTGACCAGTTCCTGACCAAGCATCCCTTTTGCTCCAAGAATCAATACTTTACTTACCATACTGTTTTCCATAATATTCCTTATATGACCCTGATTTAATATTTTTCCACCAGACTTCATTTTGTTTAAACCACTCCACTGTTCTTTTGAGACCTTCTTCGAGACTGACCGTTGGTTCGAAGCCAAGCTCATTTTTTATTTTGGAAAAATTGATAGCATACCGTCTATCATGACCAGCTCGGTCCTTCACATACTCAATACTGCTCTCATCTTTTCCAAGAAGCTCGATAATTTTTTTTACAATCCAGATATTCTCGCGCTCACTCGCTCCTCCGATACAATACGTCTCGCCCAACGTTCCTTTATGAATAATCAAATCAATAGCTCGACAATGGTCCTCCACATAGAGCCAGTCGCGTACTTGGAGTCCGTCACCATACACTGGTACTTTTTTGCCTTCTAGGAGGTTCGTAATTACCAATGGAATGAGTTTTTCTGGGAAATGATAGGGCCCATAATTATTCGAACAATTGGAAATGGTTATTGGCAGGTAATACGTATGAAAATAGGAGCGAACAAGATGATCAGAAGAAGCCTTACTCGCACTATAGGGACTCCGCGGATCATATTTTGTATTCTCATTGAAAGCTTCGTCATCTGGCCCAAGTGCACCAAACACTTCATCAGTCGAAACATGGTGAAACCGCTTGTTATGCTTACGGGCTGATTCAAGAAGCACAAATGTACCGATAACATTGGTATTGATAAAAACATCAGGTCCAGAGATAGAGCGATCCACATGTGATTCCGCGGCAAAATGTACTACAATATCTGATTCTGCTACCAATGCATCAACCATCTCCTTATCTGTAATACTCCCCTTTACAAAGCGATACCGTTTATCATTCTCGTATTCTTTCAGATTTTCCAAATTGCCCGCATACGTCAATGCATCAAGATTGATGACTTCATAATTAGGATAGGTATCCAAAATATGATGGACAAAATTACTCCCTATAAATCCAGCTCCTCCGGTAACCAGTATTTTCATAAAATATATTAAAAAGAAAATTTAGTGTGTTAAAAATAGTCCGAAATATTTTTCAGTAGTGGGTGCTCATTATCTTTCCCTGAAACAAGAGGATGCTTTATACCCCACTCTATACCAATTGCTTTATCATTCCAGATAATTCCTCGCTCGTGTGCTTTGGAATACACATTGGTACATTTGTATTGAAAAAGCGTATCATTTTCGAGCGCAATAAATCCATGAGCGAAACCCTCAGGAATAAAAAATTGCTTATGATTTTCTCCCGAAAGTTCTACCATGACAAATTGTCCGAATGTCGGCGATCCGAAGCGAATATCCACAGCCACATCAAGCACTCTTCCCTTCACTACCTGAACGAGTTTTGCCTGACCGAACGGCGGGGCCTGATAATGCAGTCCTCGAAGCACTCCTTTTTGAGAAGACGAGAGATTGTCTTGTACAAAATGCACATCAGCACCAAGAATATGTTGATAACGCTCTTCCTGAAATGTTTCAATAAAAAAACCTCGATCATCCGAAAAGACGTCAGGTTCAATAATTACTACTCCTTCCAATATGGTTTTTTCTGTCTTCATATTTCTATTATAGCGGTTTTTATTCCAAAATAAAACCCCCCCCGCTCTCTCTCCGAGATTATCCAAAAAAACAGTCGGACCCATCCACGGATCCGACTGCGTCTTACAAATATTTCAAACAGAAATGCTCTGTTTGGAGATAAAGCGGAGCAAACACCCCAAGATTAGATTTGGATATCATTCATTACATCATCCAAAGTCTTCTTCTCTTCTGCTGGCTTCGGTGCTTCAGTGGCTA
>PFHN01000093.1 GCA_002782305.1 Candidatus Moranbacteria bacterium CG_4_8_14_3_um_filter_41_13
TGGAATTCCTAGGAAAAAATATCTGCCAGAACTTATAACGTCGCTCAAGCACAAGCGAGCTGTTTTGATTACGGGATCTCGAAGAGTAGGGAAAACAACTCTGTTGAAACAACTTATTCAACATTTGATTACAGAAAGCAAAATAAAACCAGGAAATATCCTGTATGTTTTACTTGATCATCCAAGACTTGCAAAAATTTCTATTTTAGAAATCGTTGATGAGTTTAGAAAAATACATCTATTAGATAGGGATGAGAAAATATTTTTATTTTTTGATGAAGTTCAATACTTGAAAGATTGGGAGCAAGAAGTGAAATCTCTTTTAGATTTGGAAAATGTTAAAATTTTTCTCTCTGGATCCGCCAGCACAGAACTTTTTCAAAAAACTCCTTTTCTCACAGGGAGATATGAAAAAATGAAGATTGATCCATTAAACTTTGAAGAATTTTTACAATTTAAGGGCGCTCATATCTCTCCTACAGAAGAATATAAATACGAGAAATATCTCGAAGAATATATAAAAATAGGTGGATATCCAGAATATATACTACAAGAAGACAGTAGTTATTTTACTGATTTACTCGAAGCTATCATATTCAAAGATATTGTCTACATACATGGCATTAAAAATCCAGATATTATTCGTGACTTATTGCTACTCCTTGCTGATCGGAATGGACATCAGACGAGTTTCACAAAGCTTGGGAAAATTCTCGGAATAACAGTTGACACAACCAAGGAATATGTAAATTTTCTGAAACAAACATTTATAGTTGAAGAAATAGAGAGGTTTTCGACTTCACGAAGCAAAAAGATATATTCTGCTAAGAAATTCTACCTGCATGATACCGGACTACTCAATAATCTTTCGAGCAAATTCAATCTCGGAAGTGCAGCAGAAAATATTCTGTACAAATTTCTTAGCATAAGTTTTAAGGTGAACTTCTATTATGAGAATCAACACGAGATTGATTTTGTGTTTCTGAATGATAACAAGAAGAGTGTATTGGTGGAGTCGAAATTTATAGATAAATTCGATGAGTTAAGCAATGGGGTATTATCCTCGATTGAGAATTCTGCAATCGATCTCAAAATAAATAGGGTATTTGTGATAACGCGGAGCTTGGAAAAAGAACACATATACAATGATATTACCGTTGTATTTATACCACTGAGCAAGCTTCTTCTTTCTAATCCAAAAGAGTTTTTCAATGAGTTTTTTTAGGGTATAATAGAAAAAGTCGATTCAGTAGCAGATATGTTTTAAAAAATTGAAATATTGGAGTTTCACTCGAAATTCATACTTCAAAATTAGAAATTCATTTATATGTCTAGAGAAATCGCTATCAGTGTCAAAGGAGTCTCGAAGACTTTCAAAATCCCTCACGAGAAGGTGAATAGTATTCGAGGTGCTGTGACGGGTATTTTCCGTGACAAATCCTATGAAGAATTCAAGGTTTATCCCGTTGCAATTGTGAATGCGACTGGGACGCTTGACGACATCTCTTTCGAAGCCTGTCCGACTCATTACAATTCTTTTCTGAATTGTTGTGGTCGGGTGAAAAAGGGAGAATTTTTCAGTATAGCAGAAAATTTATAAATAAAGAGTCCATTTTTGACCTCGACAAATGTGAACGAAAAGAGTATTATGAAAGTACTAAAAACACCCACTCTGACCATTTATGGCACGGTGGGATTCGTCTTATGAAGGATAATAATGTATATTTTTTGAAATAGATTGTATTCTATGTCCCAAGCAGAACACGGAGACTTATCTTTGAAAGATTATAAGGACATTTGGACGAAATTCTGTTTCCTCGACGAGACGGGTAGTTTGAGTGCAAAACAGCAACCACTTTTTACGGTCGGAATCCTGAAACTTACACAGCCATATTACTTGTATAACAAGATTCAGTACGAACGTTCAGTTCGTCATTTCTATGATGAGATGAAGTTCAATCTACTGAGCAAGAATAATATTGAATTTGCTAAATTCGTTATTGAATCTGTACTTGAAGCAAGAAGTCTGTGTTTTTATTCTTATTCTCTTGATAAAGAAGGTGATTACTTCCGAAGAACGTTTGGCGACGATCCTTGGCAAGCTTATGAAGACATATCTCTTCGTCTGCTAGATTCTGCTCTTTCTCCGAGTGAGATACTTATCCTTATTGCTGATCATGTTACTACACCAAAGAATATTCGTTATGAAGTTTCAGTCAAGAAACGAATGAATGAAAAACACAAGAGATTAGTCTTGGCGGGAGTGTCTCGGTTTGATTCCCGCGGGAATGATCTGTTGCAAGTGGTGGATCTTCTTATAGGTATCGTGAGTTATGATCTCAAGATGGAATATGGTCTGATAGAAAATCCTTCCAAATATAAAAAAGAGTTAGTTGATTTTTTCAAACAGCAAATCGGAGCAAAGAATTTCTGCGAAGGCTTTCGAAGCCGTTCCTTCAATATATTTGTTGATAAAGACAGTAAAAACAGGAGAAAAGAAAAAGGGCTATCGTCCTAACGGTCGACGCCCTTTCTCAAATACTTCAATATGAGTATATCAGAGAAAATAGAAGTTGTCAATAAGTAGAATCTTAAGCAATATTGATTTTTAAAATGAATAAGGATATAGCTATCAGTGTCAAAGGAGTCTCGAAGACTTTCAAAATCCCTCACGAGAAGGTGAGTAGT
>PFHN01000059.1 GCA_002782305.1 Candidatus Moranbacteria bacterium CG_4_8_14_3_um_filter_41_13
GAAGTCCTTCCTCCACACATCAACGAAAGTTTCGGTGAATTTGCTGTGGTGCGAAATGATGAAGATATCAATTCCAAACGTGTACGTTTTGGACTCAACGCTATAAAAAACGTCGGCACGGTTGTGGCAGAAGAAATCGTTCTGGAACGCAAACGTGGAGGCAAATATACGTCTCTCGAAAACTTTGTAGAACGTGTGAAGACCAAAGACCTCAATAAAAAATCACTCGAAGCACTAATCAAAGTCGGTGCTCTCGAAGGTTTCGGAGAGAAAAATCAGCTCCTCGAAAGTATCGAAGCCATTTTGCAGTATGGGAAGAATCTGAAAACGATTGCCGAAACACATTCGAGCAGTCTCTTCGGTGAAATGACAATGGAAACAAGTACCATCAAACTTTCCCCGACGCTCATCGCCACGAAAAAAATGACTCAGAGTTGGGAAAAGGAATTACTTGGGCTCTACGTCAGTGATCATCCTGTGAGTGCTTTCGAAGCCTATTTCAAGAAAACAACCACTCCTTTGCGTGATCTCGAAAAGAAAGAAGATGAGAGTCGTGTACGTATCGGTGGCGTCATCACTGACGTGCGAAAAATTCTCACGAAAAGACAACAAACGATGTATTTCGTCGGTCTCGAAGATACGACAGGTCGTGTGGAGATTCTCGTATTTGGCAAAACAGCTGACAGGACAGGTGACTCCTGGATAACAGAAGACATTGTCATTGTAGATGCACGTGTTTCACAGAAAGATGGGGCACTGAAATGTATTGCCGAAGGTGTCGAAAAAGTTTCCGAGAGCACTCTGGAGCAATTCGCACGTGCTGAAGCCACTCGCGTGAAAATTACGAAAAATACGCCAACGATCAAAGAAGAAAACCGCATCCTCATCACTATTCAAAAAGATGCTCCAGAAAAAATAATCGAACATCTTTCGCAGTGTCTCAAAACAATTCCCACTGGACCGAAGAAAGTATCTGTAAAAATCCAAAACTCTCTTATCGAAACGACCTTCTCCATTGCTCCGACGGATGAACACCTCACTCAAATCCGTAGTATCGAAGGCATCGAATCAGTGAAGTAACTATCCATTCTGTACTGCTATACTAGAGTTTCGATTATCTTTAGCTGAATATGCATACCATAGAACTTCACCATCATTTTCTGTGTATGAATATCGGCGCTCGTGGTGAAGAAATGCACTGAGGATTGCTCTGATAACTTTTTCTCAATCTCTTTGTGTCTTTCCAAATAGTTTGCGAGTTTCTGTGCTACGATGTTGCCTTGACCAATAACATTCATACCTATTGGTACACTTGATTTGATTCTCTCCTCAATCAACGCATAATGTGTACAACCCAATACCAGTGTGTCGATAAGAGGATTTTTCGATAACAAGTTACTCGTGACGCATCGTATCTCCTCTATGAGTTTTGTTTCTTCTTCATTATTCTCGATATAGGAAGCAAGATTTCCTCCTGTCCGAGAGAGTATCTGTATATGCGGATTTTTCTTCTTCATTTCAATTTCAAATATTTTGGAAGCGACGGTCGCCTCAGTTGCGAGTACGCCGATATGTCCCGACTTCGTAAATATCTCTATTTCTTCTATCGTCGGAATGATAATGCCGAGCACTCTTTTCTCTGGGTATCTGAGAGGCAGTATCTCCTGCTGAATCTTTCGTAATGCATTGGCTGAAGCCGTATTGCATGCCAGAATCACTATCTCCGCGCCCTCCCTGAAAAGCCACTCGACACCAGCCAAAGTCAATTTGTATATTTCGTCTCGTGATTTATCTCCGTACGGCACATGCAAATTATCTCCCAAATAGAGATACCTCCGATTTGGCATCACTTTCATTATTTCTTTCAAAATAGTGAGTCCCCCGAGTCCAGAGTCGAATATCCCTATTTTCCCTTTACGCCTCGTTTCTGCTTTCATAATATGGTTCTCTTGGAATGAAATACGACTTATCTTCACAAAAAATGTTTGTCAGTAAAGAATATAAATTCACATAACGTTTCGGCATCATCTGAAGTTTCGACACTTCATTATGAAAATATAAAAAAGTGTCGAAATTTGGGTCGAGGGAAATTGATAATCCTTTGAAATATAATTGCGTCAATTTTCTGAGCCAGATATGCTGTGTTAGGCGATGTAATTTTTAAATTTTTTAAAAAGCAAACCACCAAATTATCAATCCGATACAAACCACCTGTCCTATCATTGCATAAAACCCAATTAGGGCAAGCATAAATTTTAGAATGACGCTAAGGGATTGATTACTTCCTAATTTATCAGAGCTCACCCATTGTCGAGTGAACAAATCAACCATTCCTGCTATTAAAACAGTTATAGGAATCCACAGATTAGATTGATTCGTAAAGAACCCCAACAACAAAACTAAGGCGGAAATTATTATTGCGAGATTGAATTTCATATAGATTGCTTTTTAAAAAAATTTAAAAATTATTTTGCCTAACTCGTTCTTATGTGTAGCGTTTGCTTATAAATGCCGAAAGCTTGTCTATTGCGTCAACATACACT
>PFHN01000026.1 GCA_002782305.1 Candidatus Moranbacteria bacterium CG_4_8_14_3_um_filter_41_13
TTGCAGAGAGTGTTATTGCAACATCACTCGTATACCAATCACCTGTCCCTCTCGTACCTGCGCTCGCGAGGGTGGTGATAGGAGGGAGAGTGTCTTCATTAACAGCAACTACCGTATCATCATTTGCAAGTTCGATTTTCTTTTCCTCTCTCACATCTAGCTCTGTTGTTCCTCTCAAGGTCACAGTTGATTCTTTGGCCTCTCCCCCAGGAACATCTACTTCCGTGATTTTGGACACTTCAACACGATAATTACCCGTAGCTGTTCCTTGTGTAAGAACCTGATACTCTCCATTCACTGGGTTTGGAATAGTTATGAATTCATTCTTCGTATCATAACCAGTATAGTAGGCTCCTGGTATTTCATTATATATTCCCCCTGTTTCAAAATTCTTTCCCATTCGAGATCCATCTGGTGCAATTATTTGGATATCGACTGGAGAAAAGACTGGAACGAAAAGAATTGAATGAATAATAAGTGGATCAATATTCGCTATTGAATCATAATTAGTTAATACATTATAGATAATATCAGATGCCTTTGATGGCAATTTTTGATGGGAAGAATTAATCTCAATCTCTTGATCTGAGGCAATTCCTTTTGCAGAGTCGATAGGTACGGTTCCGTCGCCATCGCTCCATCCAATACCTTTATCTCCAATAATCGATTCGATATTATCAGGGTATCCATGTATCCAATATTTTCCTTTATCTATGTTAATGACATTAAAAGCAGCCATTGAACTTTCATTATTACCTAATTTTCCTATTATTTTTGTAAATTCAACTTTATCTAAACCATCTAATTTATTATTAAGATTTTCAAGGAATTGGTTACGGGGATAATAATTTGGATATGCTCTGAGTGCTTTCTGATCAATATCAAAAAGATAATCGTAAACCGGCAATAATTCCTGAAGAGAGGATATCGGACGATTATGAATATAATCAAAGGTGTCATTATACCCATCGTGTTCTACCCATAACAACATTTGTTTACTGAATAAAATTTCTTGCAAAGAGGGTAATCCAATGCCTCTTTCCCATCTTAAATAAGATTCAGGAGCTCCGAGTTGCGGTGTTCCTAGAGTAATAAGCTGATCAATATCATTCCCATAATAAGAAGACTCTATATATTCCCGTGCTAATAACCCTCCCATAGAATGCGCCACTATATCTACCTTTGGCCAGTGTCTCAGTTGTTTTATCTCATCTATTTTCTGCTGAAGAAGTTTAGCATTTTCAACATTACTATCACGCCATTCATATGGAAAAAGAAATAAATTTTTCTCTTGTTCATAACCATTTTTTTCTAAATCTGCTATCAGATTATCAAAAGTATGCAAAACAGGATCAAGAACCCATTTATTATTCGAGCCTTCTTCAGAGCCTAGAATACCTGGCACAATCAGAACAGGATCTCTAAAATTCTCTTTTATAAGCCAGTTGGAGAAATTAAAAGCACCATATATTTTTTCATAATAACATTGTTGCTTGTTATTATATACAAAACATGTTTCCTCTGGACCATTGATATTTCCCCACCAATTGTATTGAAAATCGACGTTACTATTGCCGTTACCATTAACTTCGACATCAAAATTGTTATCAATAAATCGTGAACGATTCACTCGAATAATTGCATCAGAAGAATTTACAATTACTGCATACAAATTATTCTTAAATGTTGTATTCTGAACATCGATCTCTCCACCATCAATCTCAAGGGATCCTCGGTAGCTATTTGCAGAAACTTTATTCATCACTCCCCTGACAAGATACGCTGCAGATCCGCCATTCGATATTTCTGCATTACGAATCATTACATTTGAACTAGCCGTCGTTGTAATAGAGAAACTCCCTGTGACTAAATCACTCTTGATAACAACTGGTTCTTTGAGGGTTCCCTTTACCAAGAAATTTCCCTCCACTATAATACCGATCCATGGGGTAACAAAATTTATTTCAACACCTTTACCAATAACAAGCGTAGCGCCAGACCTGATTATAACATCCTTATCAATTATTCTACTCTCATTCCACTCCTGATAATCAGTTATCTCTTCGACATTTACACCCTGTGACTGAGCAATGATAGTAGGAAAAGATATTGGAAAGAATACAAATACACAAATAAATACAAAAACTCCGAGAGTCCTAGTTATTTTCATGTTCCTTAAAATATTTGATTATTAAGAAGATGTTAATAAAAGGCCAAAAGAAGATGGCAATGTACTGTATCCAAACAACATGATAAAAAATGAACATGCGCGATCCAGCGTTTAAGAGGAATGATATGTTCCCAAGAATAGAAAAGGTCATCCAAAAGATATATCGATTTTTTTTAAAAATACCTATACTCGAGGCTATAACAAAACTTACCACTAACAAAAATAAGGATATATTCATATCTCCAATTGGATCTGAAAAAAACATATTTTCATATTAAATAATTAGTACAAAAAAATACATCTCTACTTTATCATAATATATCATTCTCTTCTAACCGCGGGTATCTCGAAAGCAATAACTCTAGTGATTTTCATGTTTCTTAAAATATTTAATTATGAAAAAAATGTTAGAGGGGGAACCAAA
>PFHN01000060.1 GCA_002782305.1 Candidatus Moranbacteria bacterium CG_4_8_14_3_um_filter_41_13
GAGAAAGTGTTTCAATCACAAAACGTTTCTTTGTGATGATCATACTGATCACAGAAGCAAGGAGGATGGAGATGAGAAGGAGGATGGACATAGGACTTCGTTTCTAAGAAAAAACCACAAAAATTCCTACAAGTCGTTCCCAGAATATGACAGATTGAAACTTTTGTTGATCAAAGGGAAATCTGGCACCACGTTGTCAGTGGCTGCTTCATGAAGGAGTGACCAATTTACAAAGGAAGGATCTCTCGGCATCACCCGACTGATAGTACCCGTAGCATCAGTCGCTACAAAATAGATGATTTCTCCACGCCACCCTTCCACCATACCGATAGCGACAGCATTTTTCTTCAAAGACACAGGGCTTCGTTCCAAGATAATACTCCCCTCTGGCAGAGAGGCAAGCGTTTCTTCTATAATTCTCATCGATATATATGCTTCCTTGATACGAATATGGAAACGAGCATAGACATCACCGGTTGTTTCGAAGGGTATCTCACCTAATTTCACTTCTTCATATCCTGCATATGGATAATCCCTCCTCGTATCAATACTTCTGCCGATTGCTCTCCCTGCGACACCGAGAACACCGTATTTTGTTGCAATACGCGAACCAATCATACCTGTTTCTTTCATACGATTGAGGAGTGACGTACTATTCTCAGCAACATCAATAATCTCCGAGAAATCTCTCTTAATATCTGAAAGAAAATCAAGCAATATATTTTTTTTCTCATCTGTAATATCTTTAGTCACACCGCTAAGCATATTCACCCCACGGAGGAATCTACTCCCTGTTAGTTTTTCATTCATCTGCAAAACTCGTTCACGTATTCTCGCCCCATGAGCTCCGCCAAAATTGAATCCCGTGTCCATCATCATCGCTCCGATATCACCGAAATGATTGGCAAGACGTTCGAGTTCCGCATACACCACTCGAAGCATCTGTGCACGTTTCGGCACGATCATATCTCCCAATGTTTCGACTGCCTGACAGAAGGCGAGTGAATGAGAAAAAGAACTATCTCCTGAAATTTTTTCTGACAATTTCAATTTACTTTCTAAGGGTAATGTTTCAAATAATTTCTCACTTCCTTTATGGGTAAATCCGAGCCGTGCTTCCAGTGAAACAATACTCTCCCCTGCTACACTGAAACGAAAATGTCCTGGCTCGATAATACCAGCATGGACCGGACCAACAGGAATTTCATATATACCCTCGCCTTTTACTTTCTGAAAAGTGTACGTGCCGTGGGCATCTGCAGGCCTCTTCGTACCATCGAAATCTTTGCGAAGCGGAAAAACATCTTCTGGCCAATTCTCGTGTAAAATCAAAGGACGAAGATCGGGATGACCGACAGGAGTCAGACCAAAAAAAGTATGAATTCTCCGCTCATAATTCCATGCTTCATACAGATGTCCTGTAATCGAAGGAAACTCAAGTGTATCGCGAAGAATACTGAAGAAGATAACAAACCTCTGCTGTGTTTGGTTACCAAAAACATACCATATTTTGAAACAACCATTTTCTGTACGTTCATCAGTGGCCGTCATAAGTTTGAATACCCATTCCTTCTCAGTAGTCATATCCTTGGTCACACGGACAATATCTGAAGCCTGTACTTCAAAAAATGTGATGCGACCTTCGGTAAAGGTGCGTGTTCCTGCAGGAAAAAGTTGTGAAATATCTTGCTTAGTCATAGGAATAGTATAAAACCACTTCGTGGATTAGATGTTCGAGAAATGGTGGGATAGAGAAACTAAGGAGAATAATAAGGAGAAGAAAGAAGATTGGAGGAATCACGAGCCAGACATTGCCCTCGCCTGGCTCCTGTGTCTCGGATGATCGAGAAAGGAACATTTGCGTGACGTGACGAAGAAACCCTATGAACACCATCGTCATAAAGAACATAGCGACGAACGAAATGAGAGGGTACATTTTAATCCCTGTTCCCAAAATATATATTTTGCTAAAGAAAATGCCGAAAGGTGGCGTACCTGTAACGATGAGAAATCCTAAAATAAAAAGTACACTCGTCGTCGGTATCACCTTCAGTGCATTTTTGATATTGCAGATTTTCGCCGTACTGTACTTCAGGAGAATATTGCCTGCTGAGAAAAACATCACCACCTTCACCGCAGAATGATATATCATATGGAGTACGGCACCGAATATACCGAGTCCGCCAAAGCCAAATCCGAGTGCCATAATACCAGCGTTTTCGATACTCGAATAAGCAAGGAGCCTCTTGTAATTTCTCGCATTGAACATAATGAGCGAAGCAACAGCAATAGAGAACAGACCGAAAACGAAAAAGAGAGTCTGACTGAATGAAGAACCAATACTGAGATCGGTAATCATCTTGAACTTGAGAAGGACGAAGAATGCCACAGGAAGGAGTGCTCCGGAAAGCAGTG
>PFHN01000022.1:0-10203 GCA_002782305.1 Candidatus Moranbacteria bacterium CG_4_8_14_3_um_filter_41_13
TTTTGTAAACAACGCTGTTAATTCTTACACTTTATTCTATACCCTTTAACTTTTTTTTACCATCCTTCCTGTTATTTTTTATTTTTTTTAATAAAAAACCACTAAAAATATTTTTTAACTGAGCGGGTAAGAGGAGAATCAAACTGCTCGCTTCACTGCGCTCTATATGGCTTTCCTGCCCGAAGTGCTATATTGTTACAGTCGGGCGCCCTCTAGCCCGCGAATAAATCGCGGTCACCACAAACTGGAAGACAAATGTTTTTTGGCACCTTTCCTGTTTGACTCCTCTCATCCAGAAAAGCTAAAAGACCTAGAAGAATCTAGGTCTTTTAGCTCTTTAGAGCGGGTAAGGGGAGTCGAACCCCTATCTAATCCTTGGCAAGGACTCATAATAGCCGCTATACGATACCCGCCTACGCTACGCTTAGACGGACAAGTCCGCTAAAAGCAATCTCTATAGGTTTTCAATAAATGCTTTTCTCTTTTTTGTCTTTATGTGGGACTGGCTGGGATCGGACCAGCGACCAAGCGGTTATGAGCCGCGCGCTCTACCACTGAGCTACAGTCCCGAAATCAACCAAACTCCCTTCCTCATAAAGTTTTTTATATACTTATCCACAGGTTATACACGCTGAGGAGAGTTTCTGAAGATACACCAATTCTCTTTCCTTCCTCTTTTAACAGACTTCTGTGCCGAGGGGCAGGATTGAACTGCCGACACAAGGATTTTCAGTCCTCTGCTCTACCACTGAGCTACCTCGGCATTCCTGCCATCACGCTGTGCGTGCTGAGGGATTCGAACCCCCGACCCCCTCGGTGTAAACGAGGTGCTCTAACCAACTGAGCTAAGCACGCCTACGGCAATTCCCTCTATTTTTCATGTTGTGCCCAGGAGAAGACTCGAACTTCCAATCCCTTGCGAGAACTAGCACCTCAAGCTAGCGCGTATACCATTCCGCCACCTGGGCAACAGGTTGTAGAGAAAGATTCTCTACAACAACTTTTCCATTATATCTCTTTTTTTTCTTCTTTGGTAGTTTCTACTACCTTCTTGGTAATTTTGGCTTTCGCGCTGTCTTTTACCTTGATTTCTTTCAGTTTCCTGCTCAAGACCTTCACTGATTTATCACGGACGAAATAGAGTTTCGCTCTGCGAGCTCTTGTACGCTTGATGAATTCAATCTTATCGATCTGTGGGGAAGAAAGAGGGAAAACAATCTCTACTCCTACACCGAAGGATACTTTGCGTACGGTAATGGTTTTCGAAGAGCTCTGTCCACCTTTGATAGCTATAATGGTGCCCTGAAATGCTTGTAAACGCTCTTTATTGCCTTCTTTGATTTTACGAAAAATCTTCACTACATCACCGGCCTGAAATTCAGGAGTGTCGAGTGGCTTGCGTTGCTTCAAATTAAAAGATATCAGTTTCTGTTGCATAGACTTAGCAATAAAGAGGAAGTCTCTCTGTGTGAGAGAACGACCAACGAATAAAAAGATAAAAAGAAAAACCTCTAGTAACTGTCTCAAATCTCATGTCCTAAGAAAATGTTCATATTTCGTGATGAAAACTTTGAAAAGTAAGGCGGACTATCGTGATAATCCAAGGGACTTTGAGGAGTTTTCGGCCGAAATATGGACATTTTATAAGACAAGCTTCTCTTTTTTCTTTAGAATAAAGCGTTGAGATTTGAGACAGTTGCTTAACCTTTGGTTATTCCAATAAAAGGCTTTTCAAGGCCTCATCATCATAACCTGCATCGAGCGTTTCGTCAATACTTGTGAGGATGTTTCGAAAATCTGTTGGTAAGGGGGCAGTAAAGTCATATTTCTTGGTAAAAAGAGTGAAGGCAAGCTGATAGGCATGGAGCATTTGACGCTCTGGAAAAAGGGATTTTTTGCTACGCATGGTCTTGGTAGTATAGAGTTTGTCTCCAACAATAGGATTGCCTATTGAAGCGAGATGAACACGGATCTGATGTGTTCTGCCAGTTTTTGGAGTGACCTCAAGGAGGTCAAAATCTTTATAGCGAGCAATTACTTTGTAAAATGTTTGTGAAGCGCGCGCACCTTTGGGTACATCTTGTGTTTCTACGGCAAAACGCTTCAGTTCCCCGGAATGTCGCATCAGAGGTTTGTTTATTTCTCCTTCCAGAGAATACATATGTCCATAGACAAGGGCAATATATTTTTTGTGCAGAGTACGTTTTTGAAAAAGATTTTTGAGCCCCCGAAAAACTTCATTAGTTTTCGCAATGACGAGTACGCCTGATGTTTCGCGATCGAGCCTATGAACAATGCCTGGGCGCAGAGGGTCTTCTCCTACAGTGGTGAGAGCTGGATACTTCGTAATAATAAAGTGTGCAACAGTCTTCATATCGATATTGCCCGCTGGATGTACCTGGAGATTTGCTGGTTTATCAATAGCAAGGAGCATATCATCTTCATAGAGTAGAGGAATATGTATATCATTTCGTGTAGTAAGGACAGGAAGAGGAGTAAAGAGATCATCCAAAGAGAGCTTTGCAAGATCATGAAGTTTGACAATGCGCGTTGGTGATACTTTCTTTCCGTTGAGTAGGATCTTTTCTCCCTCGATGAGTTTGGAGATACTCCTTCTGGAAAAGGCTATACCTGGCACCTTCTTTTGGAGCAAATCAAAGAGGGCAACGTCGATTCGTTTGTCGACCAACCGCCTAGGAATTTCAAGCGCCAGTTTGTTTTCTACGATGGGGAAATTCATAAAAAATAAGAGTAAAGAAACGAAAGGATTATAGTACATAGTATACTGTTTATCCTTCTAAAGCAAGGAGAAACTTGTTTCAGAAAGAAAAGGGCGGTATGCTAAGGAAAGATAATTTATAGGAAAAAATATATGAAAATTGCTTTTTTTGAAACCACCAAATCAGATGAAGAATATTTGAGACCATTTTTTCTGGAACATGAAGTGTTTTTCTCTCCCGATCCACTCACCGAAGAGACTGTTTCTCAGATAAAAGACTATGACATTGTGTCGGTGTTCATTTATTCTATCGTAAATAAAGCTGTGATTGACGCGCTACCAAGTGTCCGATGTTTTACGACAAGATCAACAGGCTTCGATCATATCGATGTCGGAGCATGCAAAGAAAGATCTATTGCCATCCTCAATGTGCCGTATTATGGGGAAAATACCGTTGCAGAACATACGTTTGCTCTTATTCTCGCTCTTTCCCGTAATGTACATAAATCGTATGCGCGTGGACTCAAAGGGGATTTCTCTGCGGACGGGCTCATCGGTTTTGATTTGAAAAATAAAACCTTGGGCGTCATCGGAACGGGACATATTGGATTACATACCATCCGGATTGCCAAGGGTTTTGGGATGCATGTGCTTGCATTTGATATTCATCACGACGTGTTCCTTTCAGAAATCTTGCACTTTAATTATGCCTCACTCGATGAAGTACTTTCTACATCAGACATTGTGACGATTCACACTCCGTACAATGAGCGTACACATCATCTCATTAATAAAGGAAACATTGGGAAAATTAAAAAGGGAGCTCTTCTTATCAATACATCAAGAGGGAGTATCGTAGATAATGAAGCTCTTATCGAGGCTCTCGACAATGCTACTTTGGCTGGAGCCGGACTCGATGTCTTAGAAGGAGAAGAGTACATAAAAGAAGAGCAGCAGTGTCTCTATGAGAACTGTAGTCCTGTGCAAGCAAGACAACGAGAGCAGGATAAAAATCTCCTGAGTCGTGATAACGTGGTGTTCACACCGCACATTGCTTTTTATAGCAAGGAGGCTCTCGACCGTATTCTCGAGACAACAAAGCAAAACATCATAGAGTTCACCTTGGGACAGAAGGAAAATTGTGTTGATTGCTTGGTATAAAAAAGCTGTTTTTATTTTGAGAAAATACTAAAGGAATCTCAAAGAAAAGAGATTTCTTTTTCTTTTTCTTGTTTATTCCAATTGTATATGAAAGAGCATAAAACACACTATATGTAGTTGAAAGAGTGATTTTCAAAGAGCAATACTGCTTTTTTCTTGGCTTAGATAGACGATAGTTGACAGTACAAAACAATCACTTTATTATAGGTAAACGACTCGTCGTTTTTATTCATAAATAATAACAAAAATATGTACGAAGAAACATGTTGCGGAGGTGGTTGCCATGAAGAAGAAAACGTAATGGAAAGTGGTTTTTCCCCAACGATTGGGAGGGTTGTCCCAAACTATGAATTTGATTATTTTCAGAAAGAAGGTTTTCACAAATCTCATTTTTCTGACTATCGCGGAAAATGGGTGATTGTATTTTTCTATCCTGCTGACTTCACTTTTATTTGTCCTACAGAGCTCGAAGAAATGCAAAAAAATTATGCGAAATTTCAAGAGCTTGGTGCAGAAGTTCTTTCTGTTTCCACGGATACAAAATTTACTCACAAGGCATGGCATGATCATTCTCCTGCTATCAAAAATATCGAATACCCGATGGTAGCTGATCCGTCAGGAGATATTGCTCGTACCTTCGGTGTGTACATCGAAGAAGGAGATGACCGAGGCCTTGCTCTTCGAGGAAGTTTCATCATCGATCCAGATGGTGTTCTTCAAGCATATGAGGTGCATGCCAATAATGTCGGACGGAGTGCTGATGAACTACTCCGCAAACTCGAGGCGGCTACTTTCGTCCGTGAACACGGCGGAGAAGTCTGTCCTGCAAACTGGAAGAAGGGTGGCAAGACACTGAAGCCTGGAATAGATCTCGTAGGAAAAATATAAATTGCAGTAAAACAATAAAGTATGTCTGATATTTATAGAGCAAAAAATTTCACACACCTTCTTGGTCTTCCTGGGCTGAGCGACACGCTTCTTACAAATCATTTCACATTGTATGAAGGATATGTAAAAAATACAAATGCACTGATTAACCTTCTTGCGAGCAAAGAAATAGGCACGCCAGAATACGCAGAACTCAAACGTCGTTTCGGATGGGAGTGGAACGGTATGCGTCTTCACGAACTCTATTTTGAGAACCTGAGTAAAGAAGAAACAGAAATAACAAGTGATGCTCTTAAGCAATCTATCGAAGTCATGTATGGAAGTATAGAGGAATGGAAAAAAGTATTTACAGGTATTGCTTCGATGCGGGGGATTGGCTGGGTCGTCCTCTATGAGGATCCTTTGAGTAAAGCGCTTTTCTCTACATGGATTAATGAACACGATTTGGGACACCTTGCGTCATGTAAACCACTCCTTGTTATGGATGTGTTTGAGCACGCATATATGACGGATTATGGCATCAAGAAGGCAGATTATATCGAAATATTTTTTCGTGTTCTTGATTGGAAAAAAGTAGAAGAACGATTTGGAAATTAATCAAAATAGAAATATGACACTGACACAAGTGAAAAGACGCGATGGCGAAATTGTGCCTTTTGATCGAACGCGTATCGAGAATGCTATTGAAAATGCTTGCGATGCTATTGGTGAAACTGAAAAAAGTTTTATCACGACCATTACTGATGAAGTTATAAATGACATCATTGCTACTTGCGGAGAAGATGCTGAGATGCATGTGCCGTTTGTGGAGACAATTCAGAACTTCGTTGAGAAACACCTTATGAAAGAAAGTCGGTATGAAGTTGCCAAGGCATATATTTTATATCGAGAAAAACAGAGTGAGAAGCGTGAAGAAAAGAAAGAAGAGCTCATCGAACAATTCGAAAAAAATTCGATGAAAGTCATAAAGTCAAATGGAAAGCAGGAACTTTTCGATCTCAAGAAAATTAAAGTTGTTTTTGATCGCGCGGCACTTTCTTACGAAAAAGAATGTCATTTTGAAGATCTGATTGAAGCATTCAAAAAAAATATTGTTGATGAGATCAAGACTTCCGACATCAGCAAGCTCCTTGTGAAAACATGTGTCGATTTAGTAACCGTCGAAAATATTGCTTGGCAAAATGTGGCTGCACGTATTCTTCTCGGCGACCTCTACAAGCAAGCGATCAAAAATCGTGGATTGAAGCAATCAGATATTTATAGTGCGCATGCCTACAAAGCACTCTTCGATGATTATATAGAGCGTGGATATTATTACAAAGATTTCTACAAGTATTATTCAGCCGAGGATATTTTAGCAGCAGGAAAATATCTTTCTAATGATACGGACACGACATACGAATACACCACGATTGTTTCTTTCACAAAGAGGTATCTCCATAATCCAAATAAAATTGTTAGAGAATTGCCACAGGAAATGTATATGTCAGTTGCTCTTTTCCTTGCTATTCCAGAAGAGAAAGAAAACCGTTTGGCATTTGCTTTCAAGCTTTATGAACATTGTTCGAAACAGCGTATTTCACTTCCTACACCAACACTTCTCAATGCACGTACGAACTATCACCAACTCTCGAGCTGTTTCAAAATAAATGTCAATGATGATCTCCGCGATATCTATCACGCTATCGAAAATATGGCGCAAATATCGAAGTTTGGAGGGGGAATCGGAGTATATTTGGGGAATATTCGCTCAAGGGGGAGTGCTATCCGTGGTATCGAAGGGATGTCAGGCGGTGTCAATCCTTGGGTCAAGATTATCAATGACACTGCTATCGCCGTCAATCAGCTGGGAGCGCGCTTGGGAGCTATTTCTGTGACACTGGATATCTGGCACCGTGATATTTACGATTTTCTTGACTTGCAAACAGAAACAGGAGATATTCGTGCGAAGGCTTTCGATATTTTTCCATCGATTTCTATTCCGGACTTGTTTATGAAACGACTCGAAGCTGATCTTGATATTACTCTCTTTGATCCACACGAAGTAGAAAAGATATATGGGAAACGCCTGCAAGATACTTTTAACGAAGAGTTTGAAACATTGTATGTGAAGCTTGAAACAGACGATCGTTTGAAAATGAGAAAGGTAGTGAAGGCGAAAGATATATTCAAAAAGTTTCTCAAGTCAACAGTAGAAACTGGTATGCCATATGTTTTCTTCCGGGATACTGTCAATCGTCTCAATCCAAATAAACACGAAGGAAACATTTATTCTACTCAGCTTTGTACAGAGATTTGTCAGAATACTTCAGTAACGAAGTTCCAGGAGGAAATATTGGAAGATGGAAAAATTGTGATTCGTTATGAACCTGGAGATCTCGTCGTATGCAATCTTGCTTCGATTAACATCGCTACAGTTGCAGAAGAAAGTGTGATTGCAGATGTTTTCCCTGTTGTGATGCGTGTCCTTGATAATGTGATTACTCTTAACTATTATCCAGTGAAAGAAGCGGAACGTACAGCTCTTAGGTATCGAAGCGTCGGTCTCGGATACCTCGGACTTGCTGAATACCTCGCTGTAAGAAAGCTTGCCTATGATAGTGAAGAGGCTCGAGCTGAAGCGAATCGTTTGTTTGAGAGATATACTTATTACACCTATCGTGCATCTGTCGATCTCGCCAAAGAAAGAGGTGCTTATAATCTCTATCAGGGGAGTGAATACTCCAAGGGAATTTTACTTGGTCGTGACGTCACGTGGTTCGAAAAAAATACTCCTTTCGGAAAAGATTGGAAGACGCTGTTCGCAGAGATGAAGACAGTTGGTGTACGCTTTGGCTATCATAGCGCTCCAGCACCAAATACTTCTACAGCGGGTGTTGTGGGTACGACTGCTGCACTCCTCCCGATTTATAAGAAGTTCTTCATTGAAACCAATCTTTCTTCTCCAACGATCAGAGTAGCTCCAAAACTTTCTCAAGAAAATTTTTGGTATTACAAGGAATATATCAATATGAATATGAACGATGTCATTGATATGATGTCCACCATCTATCCTTGGATTGACCAATCAATTTCTTTCGAGTGGATGATCGATCCGACGAAAGTGAGTCCTGCACAACTCTTCAATTATTATGTAAAAAGTTGGAAACAGGGTATCAAGACCGTGTACTATGTGCGTAGTCTTTCCGCAGAAATAAAGGATAATTGTGTTAGTTGTAGTGGTTAATAGTATCAGATAGTCTCCCTCATACAAGATAAAAATTGAAAACTATGACCGAAGAAATGAAGCGTAACGCCCTCTTTAATCCAAAGGGGAACGATAATGTAGAGAAGAGAACGATTATCAAGGGGGCAACGACAGGACTATTCAACTTGAATGCCACCAAATACACGTGGGCGAAGTCCCTCTATCAGGTGATGATTGGTAATTTCTGGGTACCAGAAAAAGTCTCGGGACTCAAGGATGATGCACGAATGTTTCATACTGACCTCTCTCCTGAAGAACAAAAAGCCTATAAAGGAATACTTTCCTTTCTCATCTTTCTTGATTCTATTCAGACAGTCAATCTTCCTCATTTCTCTGACTATATTACCTCTCCAGAAGTGAACCTTATTCTCTCGATTCAGGCCTACCAAGAAGCTATTCATTCACAATCCTATGCTACTATCCTAGAATCTGTAGTAGAAAGCAAAGAACGCGATGAAATCTATTATTTCTGGCGCACGGATGCTGTCTTGCTCCATCGTAACGAATACATCGGGCAGATTTATGAAGACTTCATCAATGAACCCTCCGATAAGAATTTCTTTCGTGGTATTGTAGCGAACTTTCTTCTTGAATCAGTGTATTTCTATAACGGCTTTGCCTATTTTGATACATTGGTCGATCGAATGAAAATGCTGGCTACTGGTCGTATGATCGCTTATATACGGCGTGATGAACTCACTCACATCACAATATTCTCGAATATTATTCGTGAAATACGAAGAGAATTCCCAGAAATCTACAACGAGAAGCTTATTCTCGAAATGATGGCGACAGCTGTCGATCAGGAAATAGAATGGGGGAAGCACATCTTGGGCAATCGCATCCCTGGTATCAATAGCGAGACAACAGAAGATTATACGCATTGGCTTGCGAACAACCGTCTGGCGATGCTTGGTATCGGACCACTCTATCCAAATGCGGTGTCAAACCCGTATAAGCACCTTGATCGCTTGCAAGATCCTAATAGCGATAAAGGAAACTTCTTCGAGACCACAGTGGTAAACTATACGCAGTCAAGTAGTATGAATGGAAGTTGGGATTTCTAGGTCTAGAAAAAGATACAAAACTCCTCAAAGAAAGAATGGGGAGTTTTTTCTTTGAAAAATAAAAAGTGTGATATAATGCAGACAGTATTTCTTTCAAAAAAAACTAAAAATTTTCGTATGTACAAAAATAAACATTTTATCATAGTGTTTTTCATTTTTTTCTTTTCGGTGGGAGCATTTCTTTTTGTTTCCGATGCGAGCGCTGCTGGACTACAGTACACTCTACTGGAAAAAATTCCTGGACTTGGTAATACGAACGGTAGTGACCTACCCGGATATATCTTGGCTGTATACAATGTTGCTCTGGCAGTAGTCGTCCTTTCAGCAGTGCTGATGGTTTCTGTTGGCGGATTTATGTATCTCACAAGTGCCGGCAATACTTCTGCTATGGGAACAGCCAAAGGTGTTATTTTTGATGCGCTTATTGGTCTGGCATTAGCGCTCTCTGCTTGGGTTCTGCTTAACACAATCAACCCAGACCTAACCAGTGTGAGTATCAATGGTCTTTCTGCTACCCCTGTGGTTCCTGCTAGTCCAACAAGTACAGCTCCCATACCGGGGACAGGTACTCCTGGGACATGTGGTGGATATTCTGTAAGTGGTATAAGTAGTTCTCAGTGTAGTGATGCTTCATCAGCGTTGAACGACTTACTTAAATGTATGTATGATAAAAATCCAAATACAAGAGTAAATAGTATTTCTGATAGTGCTGGATTTACGAGGTGTAAAACAAATTGGGTTAAAGGAATATGTGCACATGCTCAAACTTCTTGCCATTATGGTGGGGGCGCTTCAAAGACATCACCTAGTTGTCAAAAATCACAGGCTGTAGATCTTTCAACGACAGGTGTTTCTGCTCAGGCGATAGTAGATGCTGCTTCTGCTTGCGGAGGACGAATTAATAATGAAGGGAATCATATTCATGTGAGTACAAAATCAAGTTGTTGTACTTTATAAACGTTTACCGTTTTTATGAAAAAAATATTCTATTTTTCATTGGCACTACTGATTTTGGTCCTTATTTTTTTGGGGGCATATAATTTTATTTTCCGTAACAATGTCAATAATCCGACTGTAGACCAAGGAAAGAAAGCAGAAGCAGTGAAAGAGAAAACTACGGA
>PFHN01000022.1:10264-21587 GCA_002782305.1 Candidatus Moranbacteria bacterium CG_4_8_14_3_um_filter_41_13
CTCTGAAGAAAGCAACGCTCGAAGGGAAAGACAAAGTCGTGCTGATGAGTAATTTACCAGGTACTCCAACGAGAATACTGTGGTCACCCAAGAAAGATAAAGCGCTTTTATTTTTGAAACAAGAGAACGGAAAGAGTTTGTGGCATTTTGCTGAGCTGAATACAAAAACACTTGTTCCTCTCAAAGAAGAAATATCACGTATAGCTTGGGACAATTTGGGAGAGAAGATTTTCTATCAATATACCGATCTTGTAACGCAAGAAAGAACTCTCAATAGTGCAAATCCTGATGGCACAGGATGGAAAAAGTTGACGGTACTCAATTTTGAAACTTTCATTGCTCCTGTGCCAAAAAGTATGGATGTTGCTTTTTGGAGTAGGCCAAATGCCTTTGAATCTACCTCTTTGTTTCGGATGAATTTTTCAGGAGATAATCGTAAATCTCTCCTTGCAGAAAAATTTGGCGCTGATTATCTGTGGTCCCCTAATGGAGAAAAAATACTTGTCAGTATGAATAGTGAAAAAGGAGGCAAGGCTGTTTCTCTTGGTATTATGAATGCAAGTGGAGGGGAGCTGAAAGATTTGATGCTTCCGACACTTATTTCGAAAGTGGTGTGGTCAAGAGATAGTAAAACAATCTATTATGCTTTGCCTGGATCGATACCAGAAAATAGCGTTCTTCCGAATGATTATTTCGAAAAACCTGTATATACCAAAGACACTTTTTGGAAGATGGACATCACAACAGGCAAAAAGGCACGGCTCACTGAGCTCAAAGAGGTAACGCAGGGCTTTGATAGTATCGACTTAGGATTGTCATCTAAAGAAGACACACTTTTCTTTACTGATCGATCTACGAAGCGTCTCTATCGCATCGATCTCTAGAATAAGAAACAAAAAAGATTCCAATTACTTGGAATCTTTTTTCTATCTTTTGTGGGCTTGTCCAGATTCGAACTGGAGACCTCTACAATGTCAATGTAGCGCTCTAACCAACTGAGCTACAAGCCCTTCTTTTATATTTGAGGAACGTCAGGAGCAATTTGCTCTGAAGCAGATACTCTTTCTTTCTCTTCCTTAGGCTCATCTTTTGACTTGGCGATGGACGCGAAGAAGAGAATCCAGAGAGCTTGTAAAAAGACCGAAAAACCAGCAAAGAAGGCAAAGAGACAAAAAATTTCTATGGTATTCTGCGTAAGAGGAAGGGAAAGCCACTTCACTATTGCCACAATTCCTAGAATAGCGATGTTTACAAAAAAAGTAAAGAGTGTCGATAGAAACAGAGTAAAAATGAAAAAGAAAATTGAAATGGAAGTGTGTTTATAAAAAAGATTTACACTCAGCTTGAAAGCACTACGAAGCGAGAGGGGTGAGAAAAGAGCATAACAAAATATGAATTGTTTGAGAAGAGAGAAGAGGAGAATGAAAAAAAGAAGTGTGAGAAGCAGGAGGTTGGTGAGAAGAGGCAGGGCAGAGGCATTAACAAAAGAAGCAAGAAAAAGAGGAAGAGAAAGGATGCCGAGGATGCCGAGGAGGATACTGAAAAGAATTGTTTCTATAAGAAAAAGAATTACGGTGCTACGGATAAGGGTCTTTCTTTTCGAAATAGTATAAGCAAACTTCTTTCCTTCTATGAGAAATTGAAGAGAAGTGATGAGATTTCCTTGGCCGAAGGCATGAACAAGAGCCAAAAGTAAAGTAATAAGGAGAAATGGCCATACACTTTCGAATGATTGTCTTGAGAGAAACGCTGTCACTTCTTCGAGAGAAGTGAGAGTTTTCAAAGAAGAAAACACCTTGTCTTCGGAGATAAGCGTCAGTGCAAGCACAGACCCGAAGATCCAAGGTGTTTTTTGAATGAAGATTTTTTTATACGCTACAGATGCGAGAGTATAAAAAGATATTTTTTCCATAGAGGTATGGAGAATATTAGGCAGAAACTGGCGCGTCGTCCTTCTTTCCTACGATGGCATCAAACGCCTCTTTTTCCAAGATTTCTTTTTCGAGGAGTGTTGTTGCAAGTGTATTGAGAATAGCACGTTTTTCAATCAGAATTTGTGTGGCACGATTGAAAGCGGAATCGATTAATCCCGATACTTCCGCATCAATGTCCTGGGCCGTTTTTTCAGAGTAATCCCTTTCTTCATGCATTTCGCGTCCAAGGAATACCATTTCGTCTTTCTTGCCGAATGTTCGTGCCCCAAGTGAGCTCATACCATAACGAGTTACCATACTTCGGGCCATATGTGTCGCTCGTTCGAGATCATTCGATGGTCCAGTTGTTGTATCGCCAAAGACGAGTTTCTCACTCGCATACCCTCCGAGTAGTACAGCGAGTTCATCGACAAAATAATTATGTGAGTGGAGAGTTTTGTCTTCCTGAGGAACGGAGAGTGTATAGCCTCCAGCATTACCACGAGAAATGATAGAAACTTTTTGTACCGGATCAGCATTTTCGAGACTAGATCCTACGAGAGCATGGCCACTTTCGTGATACGCAATGATTTCTTTTTCTTTCTTGTTAATGATGCGACTGCGACGCTCTGGTCCAAGGATAACCTTCTCAATGGATTCAGTGAGCTCCTCTATTCCAATCGTTTTTTTATTGCGTCTGGTAGCGAGAATAGCTCCTTCGTTCACGAGATTTGCGAGGTCAGCGCCAGAAAATCCGGGGGTGCGTTCAGCAAGTGTACGCAGGCGGACACCTTCTTCAATAGGTTTGTTTTTCGTATGAATGACGAGGATTTGTTCTCGTTCATTAATATCAGGAAGATCCATAGTCACGCGACGATCGAAACGACCAGGACGAAGAAGAGCGGGATCGAGTACATCGGGGCGGTTCGTAGCTGCAATGACGATCACACTAGTGTTTGTTTCAAAGCCATCCATCTCCACAAGAATCTGATTGAGTGTTTGTTCTCGTTCGTCATGTCCACCTCCCAGTCCTGCTCCACGGTGACGACCGACAGCATCAATTTCATCGATGAAAACAATAGCAGGAGCATTTTTCTTGGCTTGTTTGAAAAGATCTCGCACACGGCTTGCACCAACACCAACAAACATTTCTACAAACTCCGAACCACTGATATTGAAGAATGGTACGCCAGCTTCACCTGCTACCGCTTTAGCCATCAGCGTTTTACCTGTTCCTGGAGGACCGAGAAGAAGTACTCCTTTTGGAATCTTCGCTCCCATACTGAGGAATTTTTTCGGATGCTTGAGAAAGTCTACTATTTCTTCGAGCTCCATCTTGGTTTCTTCGGCTCCAGCAACATCAGAAAACAGAGTGCGTTTCTTCTTGTCTTTTGGGTCAATCATACGAGCACGACTGGTACCAAAAGAAAGAGCTTGAGCATTTCCACGTTGTGCTTGGTGGAGCATAAACCAAATGAAGGCTCCGATGAGAATGAAGGGGAGTAAGAATGGTAATATTGCAGAAAGCCAAAATGAAAATCCAGAATCTTCTTTGACGGTTACGGACACTTCTTTTAATTTTTCGGTATCTATCCCGTAGTTACTCAGTGTTTCAGTAAGAGAGCTTTCTCCTTCTTTGCTGGCTTTTTGTTTTGATCCATCACTCAGTTCAATGGAGAGTTTGTTGTTTTGGATGTCAATGAGTTTGACTTGACCCTGATTGATCTCTGTTACGAGTTCACTCAGTGATATATCTGTGGGTTTCTTGTCGGGAGATTGGTACAAAATAATGATACCTGAAATAAAGAGGAAAACGAGCACAACAGTGAAAAGATTTTTGAAGATTTTTTCCATAAAGTTACAGTAAGTACAATAAAATATTTAAAAATTGAGTAGTCTTACTGTATCACCTTTTCGAATACATTTCAACCCTTTGCACGTAATAACTTGATTCTTCTTTTTAGTACTTTTGAATGCCTTCATACATTCAAAAATGAGGTTTTTACTCGGATTTTTCCCTGCAAGAAAAGGACGAAGGAGAAAACGAAGTTCTTGGGTGATGAGCGCGGGTGGCATTTGGAGCAGATTGCGACATGAAAACTCGATGACGCCATCTTTTCGAACCAATGGTATATGAGCACCTTGATTTTGAAGGAGATCATAATCTTCACCAAGGAGGAGTGCGGTTTCGGCGAGCAGTTTTTTTATTTGTGGTTGAAATTCTTTTTCGAGAAGAGGGAGAAGAATATGACGCACTTTATTACGAAGGTATTTCGCGTCATCATTACTCATATCCTTCCTGAAAATAAGAGAGCGATTTGTTAAATACTCTATGATATCTTCTCTACTTGTTTCGATGAGGGGACGAATAATATACTTGTTTCTTGGACGCATAGCAGAGAGTCCCGAGAGCCCACTGCCACGGATCAAACGGAGGAGTAAAGTTTCTGCTTCATCGTCTCTGTTGTGCGCAATCACAATAGCGTCTGCCATATATTTCTCTCGCAATTTTTCAAAAAAATCATAGCGCACTGTTCGGAGTTTTTCTTCCGAAGGGGAAGTCTCTTTTCTATGGTATGAAAGAATATGAAAAGGAAGAGAATATTTTTTTGCTGTTTCTTTTACGAGAGCTTCATCCAAAAGAGAATCTTCACCACGCAGGTGATAATTGACATGAGCCACGTGCAGTGAAAAATGATATTTTTCTTTCAGAAGGACGAGAACATCGAGAAGACAGAGGCTGTCTGGTCCTCCAGAAACACCAACAATCAAGGTCTCCTCTGGTTTAAAGAGACTATATTTGGCTACGGTGTTTTGTACGCGCTTCAAAAAACGACGCACCAAAGGGGACCTCGGAAGAGGGATACTAAGAGAGATGTTTTGTGATAACGCTTGAGACTTGCTCGATAGTGTGCGCGAGCTTTCCTTCTTCGTTTTCGATTTGATAGTCATAAATGTCGAGATGATTAAGCCATTCCCGTGTGTACTTCATACGTTCTTCAAAATAATGTTCATCCTTTCCTGTATCTCTAGAACGAAGTCGTGCTTCGAGAATATTGATAGGAGCAGAGATGTAAAGAGCAATAACTTCTGGATATATTTTTTTAATATTGATGACGCCTTTCCAATCGACTCTCCAGAGCGCGATGCGGTTCATTGCTCCAATTCTTTCGAGTTCGGATTTAGTCACGCCGTAGCGTTCGCCATTTTCGTTTGTTGAATATTCAGCAAAATCTCCTGCCTCGATGCCTTGCTCAAATGTTTCATGTGAAAGAAAGTAATAAGGATTGCCTTCGGTTTCAAAAGGACGCATCGCTCTGGTTGTTGAAGTAATGATACGTTCTACAGGGAGACGTGATACGAGTCCATCGATCACCGAATCTTTACCAGACCCAGTGGCCCCAGAAATAATAAAAATATTTTTCATATGTTTTTTATCAGAGTACAAAAAAGGCCCTGACAAGTAGGACCTTTCTCTGAGAAGTTACGCTTTTTCTTCTACTTCTTTCTTGTCTTCTTTAACCTTTTCTTTCTTTGCAAGCTTCACTTCTTTTGGAGCATTTTCATTTACTGGCAGAAGTCCCATACGGTGACTCTTTGGTTCGATGGAAAGGATTTTCCAAGAATAGGTTTCACCTTCTTTGAAAACATCCTCAATTTTCTTTCCAGGATACACTTCAGAGAATTCGCTGACGTGGGCCAACCCATGAATATCTTTGTTGAGGTATACAAAGGCGCCGAAGTGGTTGATCTTGTCGACTTTTCCTGGAACAACATCACCAATCTTGTATTTCTCCAGAACAGCATTCCACGGATCTTCCTTGAGAGCTTTCATTGAGAGAGAAATACGAGTTTCTTCGATACCAATAATTTTTGCTTCGACATGATCACCGGTTTTGATCACCTGACGTGGATCATCGATAAGTTGCCAAGCGAGTTCTGAAATATGCACGAGTCCTTCAAGTTTTTCGGTAGACTTCTTTTCACCTTCTTTGGTGGCAGGTGTGAATTTGACGAAAGCACCAAAATCAACAACGCCACTCACTTCACCACTAACTACTTCTCCAACACGGAGAAGATTGATGAGTTCACGTTCTTTCTCGCTTTGAGCAGCTTTTTCACTCGCAATCAGCTTCTCATTCTCACGATCGGCATCGAGAATACGTACATGTACCTCTTCTCCAATAAGTTTTTTCAAGAGGTCAAGAATCTTGTTCTTATCACCATCTTCTACGCGTGGATAATGCTCGCTTGAAAGTTGAGAAACAGGGAGAAATCCAGGAATACCATTGATTTCTATCATAAGACCACCTTTGTTTGCCTCAATCACTTTCGTTGTGAGTACTTCACGATTGGTGAGTTTGTGTTCGATATCGTCCCAAGACTTCTCATAAGAAGCTTCACGAATAGAAAGTTCGATATAACCATCTTCATTTTCATAATCAATGAGGGTAGCAGTGACCGTTGTTCCGACTTTTAGTTTCCCTTCTGGTCCAAGGCCATCGCGCATTTCTTTGCCGAGTACGATACCCGTACCAACAGATCCGAGATCGATGAGAGCAGAGCTCGAAGCAACATGGATTACTGTTCCTTGTACGACAGAACCTACTTCTGGTACTTCAATAACGTGTTTGCTAAACAGCTCATCCATCGCTGAAAGACTGGTTTTTTCTTCTTGTGCTTCTACGTTCTTTGTCATAAAGATGAAAAAATTGAGTATGCCCTGTCTCGAATAATAATTATATGAGCAAATGTTTTTTATATAAAAAAACACCATTTTGGGTGTTATAAAAGAATCACGGAAGAAAAAGGAAGATTAATGCATCTTCGTATTCGATTGTGTTATTTATAAACCCACACTAAAGTAGTGCTCATAGTATAGCTCAAACATTGTTTTTTGGCAAGAGTAAGGAACGAAGAGTCTTTTTCCTGAATGAAGCAAGTGGACAGGTATATAAAAATTGTGATAGAGTGAGATGTGTCTCAAGTGACGAGAATACTTTTATCGTTTATTTCACTATCAGTATGAATATACAGTATTACGGAGATTTTTGCTTCAAAATAAGCACAAAACCAGCAGGACGAGCAACAGATGATATCGTTATTTGGACTGACCCTCTGCAAAAAGGATCAGGACTACGTTCTCCTCAAGGTCAGGTTGATGTGGTGTTTCTTTCTCACAGTGATCGAGAAGAAATACAAGAAATGTTTAAAGCAGAAACAGTGGTACTTGATACACCAGGTGAATACGCCGTAAAAGGTATTTCTGCTCTTGGCTTCCGCACGTTTGCTGATGCTGTAAATGGCGTAGAAAAAGGACAAAATACGGTATTTGCTTTTGAAAGTGAAGATATTCACCTTTGCTATCTTGGTTCCCTTGGACACGATCTTACGCCTGAAGTACTAGAGAAATTAAATGATATTGATATTCTTTTTATACCTATTGGAGGTTCAGATACACTTGATGTCAAAAAAGCGGTTGACCTCGTGCATAAAATAGAGCCGAGAGTGGTAATACCGATGCACTATAAGATTGCTGGACTCACTCTTCCTCTGGAAACAGAAAAAGCCTTTTGTGAAGCCTTGGGCAATTGTCCTGCAGGGTCAGTGAGTAAACTGAATATCAAGAAAAAAGATATCGAAGAGAAGAAAATGGAGATTATCCTTTTGGAAAGAGGAGTATAAGTTTTTAGTATCACTGGTTTTTATGGGTAAAAGTCTCTGGGAAAGAATTGAAGCCATCAGAGAAGAACCGGAACATATTCGCTTGCGGTATGTCTTTGGCTGTCTTACTTTCTCTATGATTTTTATTATTGGTATCTGGATGCTGTCTCTTGAAGAGAGTTTTCGTAATATCAAAGGAACACTTCCTGAAACTATTAAAACAGGGAAAGACCTTTTTCCAAAAGAAGAGACTCCTTCTTTGAGTGATTTGCTTCAAAAGGCTACCCCTCTTCATCCTGATGAGAGTAAGCCTCTTGAAGGAAAAGATTATTTTGATGCTCAGATGCAAAAGTAAGGAAAATATCCTTGTGTCTGCAGGATATATAAAGTTTCTGTAATAGATAATTGTAATGCTATGAAAAAAGAAGTAGTTTCCCACGATGGAAAAATTGAGATGCGTTCTATCACTGATGAAGTCAAGCAATCATATTTGGATTATGCTATGAGCGTGATTGTCGCTCGTGCCCTTCCTGATGTACGAGATGGACTCAAGCCAGTTCATCGTCGTATTCTTTATTCTATGTGGTCTACAGGACTTCGTGCAAGTGCGAAGTTCCGCAAATCAGCGACAGTTGTTGGAGAAGTGCTCGGAAAGTACCATCCTCATGGTGATACGGCAGTCTATGATACTATGGTGCGTTTGGCACAAGATTTTTCTCTTCGCTATCCTCTGGTGTTGGGTCAGGGTAACTTCGGATCGATGGATGGTGATAGTGCTGCTGCGTATCGTTATACTGAGGCCAAACTGAAGGCTATTGCAGAAGAAATGCTCGTCGATATTGATAAAGATACCGTAGATTTTATCCCGAACTTTGACGGTATGCATCAGGAGCCACTGGTTCTTCCTGCCAAACTTCCTCAGCTTCTTCTCAATGGTACCGTAGGTATTGCAGTGGGTATGGCAACGAATATTCCTCCACATAACTTAGGTGAACTCATCGATGGTATTTGCCACTTGATTGAATTTCCAGAGGCGACCGTTGATGATCTGATGCAATTTATCAAGGGTCCTGATTTTCCAACGGGAGGCATTATTTACAATTCAAAAGATATTCGCGAGGCTTATGCAACAGGCAGAGGGCCTATTATGGCCAGAGCTAAGGTAGAAATTGTAGAGAACAAGAGCGGACAATTCCAGATTATTGTGACCGAAATGACCTATGCGACAAACAAATCATCACTTATTATAAAAATTGCAGAACTCGTCAAGGATGACAAGATTCAGGGCATCAGGGATTTGCGTGATGAATCAGATCGCAATGGTGTGCGTATTGTTGTTGACTTGAAGAAGGATGCCTTCCCGCAAAAAGTACTGAACAAGCTGTATCAGATGACAGATTTGCAGAAGAACTTCAATGTGAATATGCTCGCTCTTGTTGATGGAGTCGATCCGCAGATTCTCACCCTCAAAGGTATTTTGGAACATTATATCAAGCACCGAGAGATCGTCGTTGTACGTCGTACAGAGTATGATTTGAAGAAGAATAAAGAACGCGCACACATACTGGAAGGCTTGAAAAAGGCGCTTGATTTCATTGATGCCGTTATCGAAACCATTCGCAAGTCTCCGACCAAAGAAGAAGCTCATGCTAATTTGATGAAAAAATTCAAACTTTCTGATTTGCAAACGACAGCTATTTTGGAGATGAGACTGCAGACCCTTGCTGGTTTGGAACGAAAGAAAATTGAGGATGAACTCGCTGAGAAAATGAAACTCATTGCTTATTTCGAAGACTTGCTCAAGCACCGCAAGAAGATTTTGGCATTGGTAGAAAGTGAACTCCGTGAGATAAAGGATAAATTTGGTGACGAACGCCGTACCAAAGTCATCAAAACTGGTGTGACGGAATTCAAGCAAGAAGATCTGATACCGAATGATGAAGCGATTATTACCTTGACGGAAGATGGCTATATCAAGCGTATGAATCCGAGTGTGTATCGTGTACAGAAACGTGGTGGTAAAGGTGTTATTGGAGCCACTACCAAAGAGGAAGACCGCATCGCTCAAGTACGCTCCATTCAAACACACGACAACCTGATGTTCTTCACAAACACAGGTAAAGTGTTCCAGACAAAAGCGTATGAAATCCCTGAATCAAGCCGTACTTCGAAGGGACAGGCCATCGTCAATTTCCTTCAAGTTGCGCAAGAAGAGAAAATCACGGCGATGATTGCTTTCAATAATAACGATGCATTCAAGTATCTTTTTATGGCAACAGAAAACGGAACGATCAAGAAAACAAAGCTTGATGATTTCGAGAATGTACGTCGAAGCGGGCTTATTGCTATCGGACTCGACAAGGGAGATACACTAGGCTGGGTGAGTCCGACTACTGGATCTGATGATATCGTGCTGACGACCAATGATGGTCAAGCTATTCGTTTCAAGGAAACTGATGTTCGCCCAATGGGACGAAACGCTGCAGGTGTCAAAGGTATGAAACTTAAGAATACGGATAAGATTGTGGGTATGGATATTCTTCCGAAAGGTGAGAAGGGTCTTGAACTCCTTATTCTCTCGCAAAATGGATATGGGAAAAGGAGCGAACTCAAGTCGTATAAGGTACAAAAACGTGGTGGATCCGGCATCAAAACAATGAAAGTCACTCCGAAAACAGGAAAACTTGTGGGAGCAAAAATTGTGAGTTTGGCTAACATTGAAGACGATTTGATTCTTACATCAGAGAAGGGGACGATTATTCGTATTCCGTTTAAGAGTGTACCTCTTCTCGGAAGAGTAACGCAGGGCGTACGTGTCATGAAGCCTCAAACCGGTGATGGAGTCGCAGCCTTTACTATTTTGTAGTGAGATGTTCCTTCGAATGTAATTTATTTTTTCATTAAATTATATGGATTCTTTTGAAGCGCTGAAGCCTCGCAGAAAAACGCGTACCGTGATGGTGGGAGACATCGGTATTGGTGGAGAAAATCCAATCCGTGTACAAACAATGACGAACACGGATACGCTTGATATTGTGGCCACTGTGGATCAAATCAAAGCTTGCGTCAAAGCTGGTACAGAACTCATTCGTATCACTACGCCCACACCGAAGCATGCTCAGGCACTCGGACCCATCCGTGAGGCACTGCTCAAAGATGGTATAGACGTACCGCTTATTGCCGATGTGCATTTTCTTCCAGCTGCCGCTTATGAAGCTCTGAAATGGGCCGATAAGGTACGCCTGAACCCAGGCAATCTTCTTGATGGGAAAATTTTTCGAGAACTTGCTTTTGATGATACGAGTTATGCGAAAGAAATAGAGCGAATAGAAGAAAATCTTTTTCCGTTTATTGAAGCGGTGAAAAAATCAGGGAAAGCACTCCGTATTGGTTGCAATCATGGATCTCTTTCTGATCGTATTCTTTCTCGCTTTGGTGATACTTCTTTTGGTATGGTGGAATCGACAATGGAATACCTCCGTATTTTCAAGAAACATAATTTTCACAACCTCGTCGTGGCTCTCAAAGCGTCTGATCCACTGATTATGATTGAATCAAACAGGCTTTTGATTCATACTATGGAAAAAGAAGAAATGGATTATCCAATTCATCTTGGGGTCACAGAGGCGGGCAACGGAGAGGAAGGGCGAGCAAAATCAACGCTGGGAATAGGAACACTCCTGATGGAGGGAATCGGAGATACTATACGGGTTTCTCTTACAGAAGACCCTGTGAAAGAAATCCCG
>PFHN01000096.1:0-155 GCA_002782305.1 Candidatus Moranbacteria bacterium CG_4_8_14_3_um_filter_41_13
GTTGCGGCAATTCGCCATCCGGCGTTTTGATGCAGCCGCTGGCGACGTAGTCCAGATGCTGTCCTTGCTTGTCGAGGATGCCGAAGCCTGTGATTCTTAATCCCGGATCAATGCCGAGAATGCGGACCGTAACCAAAATTAGCGCACTACAAAAA
>PFHN01000096.1:162-2449 GCA_002782305.1 Candidatus Moranbacteria bacterium CG_4_8_14_3_um_filter_41_13
AGAGAAACAACGATATAGCTTTCCAGCGAAACGAAACTCCACCTTCAGGCGATCTAACTCATCACGCTTGAAGGAATCAAGCCAACCATCAATCGAAGGTTTGAGTGCGTCCAGATTCCGTTTCAATTTCCAGCTCGCATCCCAATCTTGCGTGTCCACCAAAACCAAAAATACGCGATTGGAAGCATCAAACCGGCGTTCTCCCTGATTCTCATATAACCAACGTACCAAGAGTTCTGGCGATGCCATTGCCTCATTCAGAATACGCGTCCTGATGTTCTGAATTTCACCTGCATTAGAACTACCCGCATCAAGCAGTTTTTGCGTAATCTCATATGCTTGCGCCGCATTATCGGCTGCTTTATCAAATGAAATATTTTCAGCTCGTGCGTATCCCTTTAGCTCTGTCAGCTCCGGTTTCAATCCCATCGCCTTGCGCTGCTCTGCAATGAAGCCTTGTGGCAGATAAGTCACCTTCAGATCAAACGGTACTTGATCAACAAAAAAGTCGACTTTCTTAATCATGCCAATCGTTGGAAGGACTTTAGGGTGCTGCTTGAACAAGTGCTCAATTAAAATAGACGGCCAGTGGTTGTACCATGAGCACAGCACATAGCCGGAAACGCTAGCCGCAATTTCAGTTTGAATCTTGGACGAAAGGGTATCGAACGAAGGAATATTCTTGATGTAGTGATCCACAAGAAAACGATCTAAATTGTTCTGATAGTTTCCGCCCCAATCGAATGAGCGCATTTTATAAAGCTCGGAAACTAACTGCTGGACAGGTAAGGCCAGCGCAATGTGGCGGTCTTGTTCGCGAATAAAGGCATCCAGCAATGAATGTGCGTCATTCCGTTGGTTTAATGCAGCAAACAATTCGCGCCATTGTTCCTTCAGCTTGCTTGATTGCAACTCGATTTCACTATGACGCAAGAACGCATTCAACCACTCTTTTCGCACAATAGATTTGAGTTTCAGCCAAAGCAATCCATCAGCACTCTCGGTGAACGGCAACAAATCATCCGCGTCGTAGCATTTCAGCCAATTCTCAAATTTATTCATCGCTCGCCACAAATAATATTTCGTGAGACCCCTTAACCGAGCCCTTGCCACCTCGGCTGCTTTGGTACTGATAACGATGCACTTCAACTTTTCGTCCGGTTGCCAACAACATGGCACGAAACATTTCAACGTCGGGATAACTCCTGTCGTTGTATGAGATCAACCACAATGGAATTGGCGCAGCCAATTCAAACATACTATTAAAGGCATCAACCACCGTCGCTTTTTTGTCAAATCCAGTGACTAGTGGAGGCCAGTACCGATTAGTACCTCCAACAAATTCTTTATCCGTCCAACAACGTGAAAAAGTCTCCAGCAAATGATAAAACGACTGGTAATCGCCATGGCTCATGCAATAAGGCGGGTCAAAATATGCAACATCAAAATCCGCTTCGTCATGTAACAACTCCAATAAGTCGCGGTTTTGCGCTCGATGCACCAAGCCATTATCAAACACAGCTTGGTTAAATTCTGGCAACAAATCAAAAAACAATTGCCGGATAGGTTTGGCGATACTGGGATTGCGCCGAATCCGTGCTGAATCGGCAGCGTAGGTCAACGCTTGGCAGTGGGCAAAATGCCCCATCAAAATTTTTCGCGTCAACGCACGATTCATCACTGCCATCGCCAAGGCTCGCGCAGCTGCTGGCAAAACTTCCACATTAGCGCGAAAAAAATCCAACAACCCAGCTTCGGACTCGCTAAAGAATCGTCCGGAAAATAAACTCCGCATTAGTTCGCTTGCGTCGTCAGTTTGCTCGAACAATCGCTCCGCTTCTTGCAATGAGAGCGTGGCTGTACCGTTCTCAACTAAGCCTGCTGCCGATTGCCAGCACGATTGCAACATGTCATTACTAGTAACCTGAAATCCTCTACGCTTGGCCTCGAATGACACCGCAGCCGAACCGGAAAAACCGTCGAGAAAACGCAATGGCCTTTGAAAAGTTGATGTCGGAATAAAACTAAAAATCCAAGGCAATAATTTTTCTTTATTACCCAGAAACTGTACTGATGGCATGACAGGAGGCGAAACTTCCTCGAATAAACTATGCTGCGCAGTAGCAAATGCCCTGCGCACCAACGGCATATTTGTCACTTCTGCCAACTGTAGCAAAGCACTCATTCCTCAATCACCGCCGTCGTATAAACCTCCTGCACATCGCCCAGGTCTTCCAGCGCGTCCAGCAGCTTTTGCATCTTCACCGCATCGTCGCCGGTGAATGAC
>PFHN01000081.1 GCA_002782305.1 Candidatus Moranbacteria bacterium CG_4_8_14_3_um_filter_41_13
TTAGTACAAAAAAATACATCGCTACTTTATCACAATATATCATTCTCTTCTAACCGTTGGTATCTCAAAAGCAATAACTCTAGTGATTTTCATGTTTCTTAAAATATTTAATTATGAGGATAATATTTATAACCGGCCAGATAAAAACAGAGAAATATTGAAACCATTCTATTCTATAGATTCGAAAAATTAGACTACCCGAAATAGATACTAAAAAAAATATTAAATTAAATAAGATTGAGAAGAGAACAAATAACAATTCTCTATTTTTATATTTTAAATAAAATACATATAAAAAAATAACCACTGATATCGAAAACCAAAATATAACACTCGTATCATTCGGACAGGCCAGGAATGAACACATACTTTTTTCGTTAAAAAATTATTTTATGAAAAATCACGAACGGTATTCTGCTCTATTTATTTCGAGAGAAAAACCCGCTTGGGAGCGGGGTTGATCTATTATTTCATTTCTGATTTATGCATTGCCCAGTGGGTGATGGTGCCGATAGCCGAGAGGACGATGGCACCGAGGATTGCTACGAGGAATCCATGGACTTCGAAGCCCTTGATGAGTCCTCCGAGGAGCCAAAGGAGAAAGCCATTGATAATGAACGTGAAGATACCAAAGGTGAGAAGGTTGATAGGAAGAGTGAGGACGAGGAGAATCGGTTTGATCGTCACATTGATAACGCCCCAGAAAAGAGCAAGGATGAGAGCAGTACCAATACTTTTCACGCTGATTCCTGAAACGATATATGGGAGCACGAGAAACGCCATTGCACTGACGAGCCATTTGAGAAGAAGCATAGAGATATGTCTTATGGATTATATCTGTATTATAGCACTCTTTCGGAAAAAAATACTACGACCTACAAAAAAAGTCAAGAAAAAAACTCCCTCGAAGTAGAGGAAGTTTCTTTCGTTTTCATTTATTAGAATCTTGATCTCTCAGTATGAGAGAATTTATTTTTTCGCATTTTTGCGACGGCGGAGGAGGGCTCCAGCGGTCTTGAAACAGATAATGATGTCGAGCCAGAGCGACCAATTTTCAATGTAGAAAACATCAAGTCTGTATTCGTCTTCGAAAGCGAGATCAGAACGTCCCGATACTTGGGCCATACCGGTTACGCCTGGTTTGATTGTGAGAAGACGACGGTGGTATTCGGAATAGCGCGCCACTTCACGTTCTTGGTGTGGACGAGGACCAACAAGACTCATCGTTCCTTCGAGAACATTGAAGAATTGGGGAAGTTCATCAAGAGAGAAGCGTTCGATGAATGCCCCTACTTTCATTTTTCTCGGATCATCTTTTATTTTATAGAGGATACCACCTTCGCGGGTATTGCGTTCTTCGATGAGTTTCTTCTCATATTCCATCGCTTCTTCTAAATGTTTGTTCTCGGGAGTGATGCAGTGTTTCCAGAGCATATAACGAAATTTGTAAACGAAAAATTTTTGTCCGTTCTCACCGATACGCTCATTTTTGTAAATAATCGGTCCTTCACTATCTTCCCATTTGATGAGAAGCGCAATAGTAACCATCACAGGAGAGAAAAGCACCGTCAACAAAAAACCTGCCACGATATCATAGATGCGCTTGAGGACGCGTCCCCAACCATCGAGAGGTGTGTGCTGGAATTCTATGATCGGTTCACCATTGAAAATGGTCATCGAAAAATGAGTGGTTTGAAGGGTTGTCGGGAAGTAGCGATAGAGAATGTTGTTAATCTGACAGTAGTCGAAAAGTTTCGCCTGTTCATCATCAGTCATCGAAGAATCGCCGACGATAATTTCATCAAGACCGCGCGTCTGACGAATTTCTTTGATATGAGAAACGCTTTCATCCGCAATTTGGTCAATCACTTGATAGCCGATCGCTTTGTTTCTGATCAGCAGTGCTCTCATCGTACGCATCTTGTCATTGAATCCAATGAGGAGCACACGATGAATGCCGATGCCCTTATTGACGAGAAGCCATTTCTGAAAACGTTGGATGAGATAACGAGCAAGGACGACGTAGAAAATTGCCAGAAGCCACCCTATAATGATAATAAAGCGTGACGAAAACCACTCTCTATTGAGGAAGACTCCAATGATGATAATAATCAGCCCAAAGGTGATGGCTTTGGTCACGCCGTAGGCCTCTTGCCAGAAACGACGAGTGACACGCATCCGATAGAGTCCTTCGAGCGCCAGAATGAAAATGAAAAAAGGCGCTATCATCAGCGCGAAATCAAGATAATCTCGGAATGTCAATGTAAAAACACGAGAGACATATCCCTCGAGCATCGGTAAACCGCGCAAAAAATAGGCCGTCGCAGATGCGAGGAGAATCATCAAAAAGTCCACAGGGACTTGGATAACACCAAAAAATATTTCTGAACGTTTCATATTTTCACTTC
>PFHN01000064.1 GCA_002782305.1 Candidatus Moranbacteria bacterium CG_4_8_14_3_um_filter_41_13
AAATGGTATCATCACTGCCGTTTCGGATCATAGTAGAGCCATAGAAGAGTGCTCCTGGAGCGTTTGCAAGCACTGTCCACGTATTGGTGGAGATGGTGTATTGGTAGAAGCCGACTCCTTTCCCTTGGGTCACATAGATAGTATCATCAGACGCGTTTCGGATCATAGTGGAATCAACGGAGAGTGCTCCTGGTACTGCCTTGAGCACTGTATCCCACGTATTCACTGGCGTCGTCACGCCCGAAAGTGAAACACTCGCCCCTGCTCCACTTCCCACTACCATCGTCGAGGCATTCGTCCCATTCCCAAATCCCCCACCGCTCGCAATGTTCTGCGGTATCGTCGTCCCGTCATCAGTGAAGGTATAGTTTGCTACCTGGAGCTTCACATCCGTCCCCACAGTGAGTCCGCTTTGTGCAGAGTACTCCGTCCAGCCTGCTCTATTACTCGTATGATTGGGCACATTTGCTGTCACCCCTCCAGACCAGTTGTTCTGTGTGAAAGTAAAGGTAGCACTCTCTGCTCCGAAAGGTGAGAAGTAGGTGCCTCCTATGATAAGGATAATGAGAAGAGCAGATACCTGTGCTCTCCAATTTCCAGCGAATGTTCGTACGATTGATTTGGAAGTCTTGCTTCCAAATGCCACGAACATCAGCAACAAATGTTTTTTCTGATGAGATTCTTTCCTTACGTTTCTTTTTATTGTTCCAAAGAAGTGAGGAATCCAGTTTTTGGAAGCTCGACTTCCAAAAATCATTTTCCTTTTTTGAAGGGTGACATCACTCACCATTCTTCGTTTCTTTTGTGGGATGAGTGATTGCAAAAAAGAAGTTGTTTTTTGGAAAGTGTGCGTGAAAAATACGGAGAATAATCGCGCTGTTTTCTCTGTATGAGAAGGAGAAGAAATACGCCGTGATGGATGAGATATAACACTATCAAAAGACCCTTTCTTTTTCTGGATAAGGGTTCGATATGGCTTTCTTTTTTCTTGTGCGAAGAGAACCTTTCGCATATGTTTCTTTTTGTTTCTTCGTGTTTGAAAAGAGTCTCCTAAGAAAGAAACATCCAGTTAAAGTATATCATAGAGGAGATATTTTTCCAAAAAAATCTCCTCTACCTAGCATACTCGGTCCTATCAAAAAACCAGCCCCTGAGGACTGGCTTTCTGGTGAATGAGAAGAGGCGTATTATTTCTTCTTCTCGTCTTTCTTGTCGTTTGATTTTGCGTCTGCGACAGGAGCAGTTTCCTTCACTACGCCTTCGACTTTGGTGACATCACCTTCGACTTTGGTATTCAGTGCTTCCATTTCTGCTTCACTGCGAGGAGCTTCGACGAGAGCAACAGTGGTATCCATTTCTGTCAGCACTTCAACGCCTGCAGGAATAATCATATCTTTGACCTGAATATGGTCTTCAAATGTCTTGAGGGAAGAGAGATCAACAGAGAGTGAATGTGGCAGATCTTTCGGTAGACAACTGATAAAGAGTTCTTCGACTGGCTTTAAGAGCATACCACCCATTTCACGAACAGCTGGTGCTTCGCCCACAAATTCCAAAGGAATATGCGCTTCGAGTTTCTCGTCCATACGGACTTGAAAAAGATCAATGTGTGAGAAACGATTGGAAAGAGGATCGGTTTGTATATCTTGAATAATAACACTCACTTTCTTTCCTTTCTCAACATCAAGCTCGATAATACTGCTTTCTCCAGCCTTGGCATAGAGTTTCGCAAAAGCAATATAGTTAACCCAAAACATTACTGCCTCGGTCTTATGTCCATACAAAACAGCCGGTACGAAACCCTGCTTACGTATTGTAAAGAGATCTTTCCCCGCTACGTCTCTTGTCTTCACTGCGAGTGTAAACTCTGCCATAAAATTTGCTCTTTTATATAAATTAGAGGAATGCTTCCACTCCACCACGGTGTTGTTTCAGAAATTGATGTGCCTCAAGCACCTGGTCTGACGATACCACTGTATCGAAAAAAACTTTCTTGGCTTCATTTTGCTGTAAATCAGTCAATATCCCAAGACTGACAACACCAAACTGTCCCATCGATACGAACACCATCGATGATGCACCACAATCAGTACAAGCAAGATGGAAAGTTGTTCGCTTCTCATCTTCATCAATCATAAGCATCTTGGCTGGTCTATATTTTTTATTACAGACTGGACAACGAATGATAGACTGCAGATTCTCAATCGGCATTTTCATAAAACGTATATTTATTGCAACGAAAGAAGCAATATATTCGTAAAAAACAAAAAATATCGACTCTTCTTGAGTGCCCATAGTTTATCACGAGAAGAAGACCAAGTCAACCATTCTCTCCTGAAAAGCAAGAGGAAAAGAACCAAAAGAATTTTTTTTCGGTTGCTCCACTTGTCTGAGAAAGCATTCTTTATTCGAAAAATTTCCTATGGATGCCGTAGAGTGAGGGAATATTTTTCGTAAATAAAGAAGAGCTTTTGAGT
>PFHN01000017.1 GCA_002782305.1 Candidatus Moranbacteria bacterium CG_4_8_14_3_um_filter_41_13
GGAAGGACGCCTTGTCCAATAAATCCCCCACCGATGATGACGAGTTTCTTATCAAAACGCACATCTTTCTTGAAATCTTCCATAATGAAAAAGTTTAACGAATATTCACAAAAAAACAAAATATTTCCTCTTGTAAGAAAAGCCAAATAAAAAAGCTTATTACCCTCATATCCTACCACAAAATCCTATTTTTTGCAAAAAAAGTGTGCCCATCTTCAACAATCAATTGCAACGCTATTGTATAATGAAAAGAAAATTAATGAAAAAGAGCCTATGCAAAAAAAACGAGCTCAAGCTCGTTTCACTTCCGCGGCAAGTCGCGGGGTATTTGACCCGATTTTACCGGCACTGCGTTCGGAAATAAAAAGGCTGTTTTTATACAGCAAGGATTGTTTTAAAATAATTTTCTGCAGTCTCATTTAAGTCACCAAAAATCTCTTCAAAAATCTTGATGTTTTCTTCTCGTGAATTCTCTCTGCTGATCTTCATATAAAACTTTCTGTATTTCTCCAAACCGAATTTTCCTATCAAGAACTGCGTAAAGGTTCCGGCTAAGGGATAGTAATATCCTATGTTCTGCTCTGCATTTTCCATCCAAAATGCATGAGAGAAAAAGTGTTTCAAATCAGGAATCTTTTTCAAATCTAAACCGTTTCGTACAAAACTTTCCGATGGTTTTCTGTCTTTCCCCCATACACATCCGCTCATATGCTCAGCCAATCCTTCCTGGAAAAACCCTATAGCGACACCCCACGGCAACGTAAGCAGGTGTACATCCTCATGTTCCCCTATCGGCTTTATATCTTCCGTATACACTATATGTATTGAATGGTCATACCAAATCGCCTGAGCGAATCCATCGTCCCCCATCAATCTCTTCTTGTCTGTTTCCGATTGGTAGATGTAATATTTTATCTTTTTCATCATATCCTCAAGTCCAAGCGTCTTTGTAATTTTTGCATGCGCTTTTTCTTGAGTTTCTGAGATATACCCTAATTCACGCTCCGCAACAGAGTTTTTCACATAGTGAAAAACATAGTGTTCTGTCTCAAACACTTTCCACAGATTGGGATCCTTGTATCCATCAGTATAATTTTTTAAATCCTGTGTCATATCCATATCGTTGTTTATTCCCCAACATTGTAGATAATAATAAAAATATCTCAAAAATAGCACTACTTGAATTATACACTATCATTTCACCACATCCAGCCAATAAAAAAGATTATTATCTATTTTGAACCTCTCTTGAGTGTTCTTCTTTGCGAGATTTTCAAATAATTCTCTTCTGAAACAATTTTACTTTCTGATTCAATCTCAAGTTTTTTCCTGGCATCACCAGCGATTTTTCCGCCCTTTTCTGCAACAATTTTATTCTCTATTAAGTCCTTTCGTATTCTTGCTTCTTGCGATTTTTGTTGTTGAAGCCTCTCCGAGCATCGAAAAGATCAACTCCAAATCATCTATATGATCCCGCAAATTTTCTCGTTTCAATCCTTTGAATTTCTTATACTGGCTCGGTGCCATACCGAAAGCGACTTTCAATATTTCTGCAGTCAAAATTGCAAATTCTTTCTCTTCTCTGACACCTCGATTTTTCCATTCATCCATCAATTCCTCTCTGATAGCAATCCCGTGCATTCTTTTCTCAATCCATACGTTCCATCATCATTCATCATTTTTCACCCTAACCTTCATTCTATACCAATAATCCCGAGCATCAGCACTATCGGTCAATACTCCGACTACATCCACAACCGAAAACCACCATTCTTTATTATGAATGATTCTTCACACTTCTTTCCCTTTGAATACGGCAATTTTTGTATTCATATTCATTCGAGCTTGAGACGAGAAGTCAGGTCACCCGCAATCAATTCTCCCGAAACAAAAAGTACTCTCATAGCATTATTCAAAAAATAATCATCTCCCCTAACAGCAAAATGACCACCTTTATTCTACACCAAAATCAGAAATTACTCAAAAAATAATCATTAATGATTCACCCTAAAAAACATTCCACTATAAAAACTTATATCAATCCTAACATCTTAAATTTCACAGCGTCTTTCGGTTCCATAATAGAAGCTATTCAAGCTCTGATGCCACTCTCTCAAAGAGAGGCTTCATGTACTCATCAAGCTTGATACCTTCTCGGGAAAAGAAACTCTTAATTTCTTGTTCATCTTTTTTCAGGGCGATGATTTTTCCAAACTCTGGATCTGTACCTCTCTGTTTGAGGCGCCCTACGAAAGCGTCATATTTCTCAAAAAATTCACTCTTAGTTTCATTGAGAACAACCCTGAATACCACAGTCATTGTAAG
>PFHN01000040.1 GCA_002782305.1 Candidatus Moranbacteria bacterium CG_4_8_14_3_um_filter_41_13
CGTAAAAGATTGCGGTCACGTTCTGTTTCTGTCCCACCATTCCTCGCATTGATAAGATTGGTCTTCGCTTGACTCACTCCGATTTCTGCATTTTGAAACGAAGTAAGCGATTGGAGGGCACTTGCTGTCAGATCTTCATTGATAATCGTAAAGAGGATTTGTCCTTTTTCCACATGATCACCGATGTTCACAGCCACACTCGCCACTGTACCTGTAATAGTCGGGTCAACCGTTGCCAATTGATCAACAACCAAATTCCCACTCCCAGAAATAGCCGTCGTAAGACTTCCCTTTTCTGCTTTGACGGTCACATATTTCACTGCCATGGTTTTGCTCTGCGTACTGCTATACCAGAAATATCCTCCGGCAACGAGAAGTATGAGAGCGACAATATATTTCTTTTGCATATCAATAAAATATTACTTGGTATTTCTTGCTGGAAATACACGGATAAAATCAGCATGAATAGTACCATCATCCCCAGGCTTCCCAATCACTACAACATTCTCCCCTTGTACCATATCGCTTATTTTTATATTTTCCCTCTTATAAGTAATGAGGGTTGCATCACTCACTGTGACGGCGTTTTCTTTGTTGTCTCTACTCTGTATCACAAGACTCGTATCTGAGATGGAAAGCACTGTGCCAGCGATGCCGTGTCCATTGCGAAAGTCTTGACCATCAAAACTTCCATCAAAACCCAAACGATTCATCATACTCCTTCTTTCATTATCTCCTTTCTCTCCTCGTTCATCGCCACTCATTATAGCACCTCGATTCCCAATAAAATTGCGTTCATAATTTTCTCCCCACGCATACGAAAACTTTGCCTTGTGAATACCTACTGCGATGCCTGCTGTGAAACTCGCAAGTATAATAAGCAGTATGCCTATTGCGAGAGCACTCTTTTTGAAATATTTCGACTGCGTTATGTGTGATATATTCATATGATTCTACAAAATAAATTAATAACTCGAACGATGCACTGATTTTGTTTCTGTATAATAAAGAAAAAGGAAAATGCAGAAGAAAAATACTGAAGTAAAAATGGCGAGCAGAGGAACAGCTGGTAATGTCTCAAGAAGCAACAGTGTAAAATCACTGAGGTAAAGCGCTACGGTCGATATATCTGAGAAAAACACAGATAGCACACTAAAGAATTCGGATTGCACAAGCATGCCACCAAAAAAGAAGACTGAAAAAGAAAAGCCAACGAAAGAAAATATACTTCCTAAAAGGAACATTCTCTTTTGACGACGGATCTTTGCTTCAGAGAGAGATACTATCTTTTGCAGAATGTCTTGCACAAGGGAAATCCTGTGTGATGGAATATCAATTTCTTTAAAGATAGTTCGTAGTGTTTGCATATTTCGTTGTTTTTACACCCTTTATTACGATTTTGATTCTTCTTCAGACGCACTCTGAGAAAGAAGGGCTTCTCTTAGCATTTTTATGGCTCTTTGATGACGGCTTTTGATAGTGTTATAAGGCACGCCCAAAAGAGAGGCAATTTCCCCAAGAGAGAAATCATCATGGTAAGCAAGAAAAAGAAGGGCTCGATACAGGTCTGGTAAACGCTCTATGGCAGAAAAGATGTTTTCGCGAGATTCCTCACGTTCAAAAATCTCATCAGGAAGAAGCATATGTTCATCAGAAGCATCAAAAATATACCCATCCTCCTCATCCTGAAGAGAAGAAAAAGGAAGTGTTTTTTTCTTCTTCAAAAAATCAAAGGTGGTGTTCTTTGCAATCGTGAAAATCCATGTCTTCACGCTCCTCTGTCGATCGAAAGAAGCTTTGTGTTTCCACACTTTGATCCATGTATCCTGGACAATGTCTTCGGCCGTTTGCCTATCGTGCACAAATTGAAAAACAAAATAATACAGAGGAGTCGTGTATTCCTCCACCAATCGTTCCAGTGATTCTTCGCTGCCATCAAAAGAGGACATCTCTCATATTCTAATCAAAAAAATTATTCCAACGTGATAGCTACAATCTCAGACTGCGTCCCAATACGCATCGTCGGTCCCCAGGTTCCGATATCGCTTTAGTATACAGAGAAGAATTACCGAGAGTATAGAGCCTATAATCAAAGCCTTTGCGAACCATTTTGGTAATGAGTTAAAAGGGGAATTATTGCCCTTGATGAGTGTATCCAGCAAGCATCAGATGATGCCGGCTTGTTTGATAACCTCGATCATAGAGCGCTATATAAAAAATGAAAAAATAACATTCTTATTCTATCATAACACCTTTTACATTCTTTTCTGTACTCAATACCATCGCTTCTCTCAACCACCCCTTATCCTCTTGACAATAAAATAGTTTACTGATAAACTATTAAATCAACGTTTCATATAAAAGAACACTTTAAAAGTAGTTTTCCTCCTTATGCACACAAAAAATACAATCTCTCCTATAGAGCCCATCATCTGCACCGCCCATCGGTTCGAAGCCATCGCAAAGAAGTACATCTTCCAGCCAACAGGTTTCTCCCCGACCAGTATGCACATTCTTCAGGTTTTGAAAGAAAACGGACCAATGATCGCAAGTGATCTCATAGAGGTGATACAAACAAGCAAATCCAATATGAGCCAAAGAATCACTTTCCTCGAAAAAGAGTGTCACATCACAAGAACCCCTATGCAGGAAGGAGAAGACAGAAGAAAAATTATCATTGCCCTCACTTCATCTGGGAAAAAGAAAATTACAGAGCTTGAAAAAAGAATCAAAGAAGCTGAAATATCTTTCGAAAAAAAATTCAGTACGGAAGAACTGAGGAACCACAAAGCATTTTTCGAAAAAATGGGTCGTATACTCGACAACGGTGAATGCGAACTCGCTAAAATATTTAAATAATCACATCTCTTATGCATCAGAAAAAAATGAGTATTGTTATTGTTCTCATCGCCCTTCTTTTTGTTACCTCTCTCACACTTTCACGAAAGAAACCCGAAGAAAAAAGCGCAGGAGAAAAGAAGCCTCTTACTGTTTCTGTTCAATCAACCAAAGAGAGTAAGGAGGTAACTATCAAGAGCACATTCCCTGCTCTCCTTATAAGCGACGGCGAAGTAAAAGTCACAGCAAGGTCTGCCGGCACCATCACGACGGCACCAGGAAACATCGGCAGTCCTGTTTCTGTTGGTATGCTCCTTGCCTCCATCGATGATGCAGGCACGCTCAGTGAGGGTGAGTACGGCCTTAAAAGCCTTCAAATAAAGCAATCAAACATTACTGTCTCTCAAGCGAAGAAGACGTATACACTCGCGAAAGAAAGTTACGATAAAATACGTAAATCTGATAGTGCAACGAGTATCGAGAAAGAGAGCGCAAAGACACAGAGAGATATAGCAAAACTTCAGTATGAAAGTGCACTTCTTGGACAAACGAATACACTCGATAGTCATAGGATGATCAGCCCCATCTCTGGTTTTATTATAAACAGTGCTGTTTCAGTCGGTGACTCAGTTGCCATCGGACAGCCTATTGCAACCATTGGAAGAAGTACTCTGATGAAGGCACAATTTTTCGTCAACCAAGAGGAGAGAAGCATACTTTCTCGTGGTCAGGAAATATCTGCCATGCTTGCCGACGGTACATCGGTGCCATTCCTCATTCGAAACATTGCCCTAGCTGCTGATCCAACCACAAAACGCTTCCTCATCGAGGCTCTTCCAAAAAAACAAGACGCGAAACTTTTCCTCTCAGGAACGATCATTACGATGACTCTCGAAACAACCGTAACACCAAAAGAATCGAAAAATATTCTTCTTCCCCTCTCTACACTCACTATTTCACAAAATGAAAATTCTCTTTTTATTGTAGAAGATAATAAGGCAAAAAAGATACCGGTTACCATTGTCTCCGTACGTGGTGAAAATGCTGAAATATTCGCAGAAATCAAGGAAGAATCACTCATTATCACCGAAGGCAATAAACTTATAAATGATGGGGAGACCATTGTTATTCGCACCAAATAACCCTATGGAATATCAGAAAAAAACGAAGGAAACTTCAACAGATAGTGCCTACCTTGACAAACTCGCCTTCTCTTCTCAACTTCGTGAAACGTGGCTCTCTTTTTTCGTCACCAATTTCCGTGTGGTTATTTTGCTCATTATACTCCTTTCTGGTTGGGGTATCTATTCATTTTCTCGTCTCCCGAGAGAATCAAACCCGGAAGTAAAAATTGCTACTGCCATCATCAGTGTTGCCTACCCTGGAGTTTCTCCTTCTGATATAGAAGAATTGGTTACCAAAAAAATTGAAACTGACATCAGTGGGGTCAGCGGTATCAACAAAGTGACTTCTACTTCTGCCAACTCATTCTCGACTGTAGTCGTAGAATTCGATGCCAATCAAAATATCGATGATGCTGTAAGAAAGCTGAGAGACAAACTCCCAACAATCAGAAGGGATATTCCTACAGATGCAAAGGATCCGGAAGTAAGAGAAATATCACTCGATGATACACCAATTGTCACGTTTGCTCTCGTCGGTCCGTATGATGGATTTATGATGCGGATCTATGGAGAAAAAATCCAGGATGAACTCGAAAAAATATCCGGCATTCGTGAAGTAAATATTTCTGGAGGCGATGAAAGTGAGCTCGAAGTGGCTTATAATGAGCAAAAACTCACTCTCTACGGTATTACTCTGGATCAGGCCAATCAAGCCATCACTCTTACCAATCGTGCTACGCCGGCAGGAACATTTGAAGGCACTTCCTTTAACTATTCTGTGCGTTCGGATAGCCGTTTCTATGATGCGGAAACACTAGGAAATATTCCTATCATACACACTGAGGCCGGCAGTATTGTCTCTCTCAAAGACATTGCGACTGTCAAAGAAAAAGCCATCACCAAAACTGTCTATTCACGTTTCTCGGAAGATGGATCACTCCCACAAAATGCCGTTACTCTTCAGGTCATCAAAAGAACAGGAGGCAGTATCATCGATACCGTGGATACGGCGCAGACCAAAATAGATGCCATGCTTCAAACTTTCCCTGCTGGCATCATATCGTCAAATACTGTCAATCAGGCGGATCGTATTCGTAAAGATTTCGATCAACTCACACACGATTTCATTTTGACATTGACACTTGTCGTTGGTCTTCTCTTTCTTGTTGTCGGACTCAAGGAGGCATTTGTAGCCGGTATTGCCATTCCTCTTGTTTTCTTCGTAACATTCGGAGTTATGCAGGTAACTGGTACCTCACTTAATTTCCTTTCCATTTTCGCTCTGCTCCTCTCTCTTGGACTCCTCGTCGACGATGCTATTGTGGTTGTTTCTGCGACCAAGCAATATATGAAAACGGGTAAATTTACCCCAGAAGAAGCCGTTTTGCTCGTTTTAAATGATTTCAAAGTTGTCCTCCTCTCTACAACACTGGCAACCGTGTGGGCATTCCTTCCTCTCCTTCTCGCTTCTGGAATGATCGGGCAATTCATCAAGTCTATCCCTATCACCGTCTCTGTAACGCTGATTGCTTCGCTCCTCATCGCTCTCATGATCAATCATCCTCTAGCAGCCGTACTCGAGAGAATTCGCCTCACGAAGAAATTCTTCACACTTTTATTTATTTTCATTTTAAGCATTGGTCTCATTACTATTAGACAACATTCACTCATCGGCTATTTATTTGCTTTTCTCTCATTCATCACCGTTTCATGGATGACATTTTGGTATTTTCGCAATGGAAAAAATATTCTCGCAAAGAATGCACTCCTCGTAGAAGAAGAATGGGACAATGACGAAAAAATAAAACAAAAACTGCGCGACCAAGGTGATCATGAAAATGCCACTTTTGTCAGTAGGTTGATCCATGGAATTATTCGCTTCGATCGTGTACTTCCAACCTATGAGAAGTATCTTCGTTTGGTCACAGAAACGCGAAAACGAAGAATAATCACACTCCTTTCTACTCTCGCTCTTTTTCTCTTCGCTCTCGCTCTCCCCATCACAGGCATTGTCAAATCAGAATTTTTCCCAGCTGCGGATGGCGATGTTCTCTCCATCAGTCTTCGTGGACCCGTCGGCCTCAGTCTCGAGGCAACCGATACAATAGTACAGCAGGTCGAAGAAGCCCTCCTCCCCTTGCCGAACATTGTTAATTTTTCTACCATCGTAGGAAATGCTGGATCGAGCGGAGGGTTCTCTGGAGGAAGCAATAACAAATCTAACACTGCCTCTCTCACTGTCAAATTGACGCCTCAGGAAGATCGCGACATCAAAGCCTACGCTATTGCCGAAGAAATTCGTACTGCACTACAGCCAATACAAAATGCTGTGATTACCGTTTCCGCACCTCGTGGCGGACCGCCGTCTGGTAGCGCCTTTCAAGCACAAATAAGCGGAGAAAATCTGCAAACACTTGATAAAATAGCGCGCGATTTGGAGCACATCATAGATAGCATGCCTGGCACTGTCAACTCTGATATTTCTCTCAAGGAAGCTCCTGCAGAATATACCTTCGCTCTCGACCCCCTGCGAATGGAACTCTTGAATGTGAATGCGATGCTCGTAGGCAGTACTCTCCGCAGTGCTCTTTCGGGTTCTGTGATTACTACTGTGATTCGTGATAATAAAACGATTGATGTCCTCGCGCGTTTTGATACATCGACTCTCCCAACGCTTGATGCACTCGAGAATTTACAAATACTGAGTCTCAAGAAGCAACCTGTTTTTATCAAAGATGTCGCTACAATCAAACTTACACCTTCTGTTGATTCGATTTCTCGTATCGATCAAAAACGAGTTGTTCTTCTCACAGCAGATGTCAGCGGTACAACTAATGCCACCGAAGTAGTCAAGTCTTTCCAAGAGAAAGTAGCCAAAGAATACACTCTGCCAGACGGATATACCATTAGTTACGGTGGGGAAAATGAACAAAATGCAGAATCAGTGATGTCTATCATCCGCGCAATGGCTATCGCAGGACTCCTCATTGTTTCGACACTCGTTATTCAATTCAATTCCTTCCGTAAAGCACTCATCGTACTCGTCACTCTTCCTCTTGCTCTGATTGGTGTTTTCATCGGTATGGCCATTATGAATGTGAGTCTCAGTTTTCCCGGACTCATCGGTATTCTTGCTCTCTTCGGCATCGTAGTGAAGAATGCTATTATTCTCATTGACAAGATAAACCTGAATGTAAAGAGCGGTATTCCCTTTGAAGAAGCCATTATTGATGCTGGTAAATCTCGCCTCGAAGCAATCTTCATCACTTCTATCGTGACGATTGCTGGTATCATTCCGATTACCCTCTCCAACGCTACGTGGACAGCGCTCGGATCTGCTGTCATTTTCGGCCTCTCGATTTCATCGTTCTTCACTCTCTTCATCGTTCCTGTACTCTATATGACCTTCGTCAATAAAAAAGAAAGACTCTCCTAGGAGGTCTTTCTTTTTTATCCTGAACATTACTTTCAGAAGCTATTCTTTCTCTTTCACAATCAGCTTCCCAAATTGTCCTCCTTGACGGTGTCCTGGTACAGAACAGTAATACTCAAATTCGCCCACCTTATCAGCTGTGAAATCTACAACAACTTCCTTGTCTAGAGGTGTCATCGTTTTAATATTGTATTCATCAAGAGTGAAGTCGTGTGTTCCTTTGGTATTTGTTACCTTGATACGCACCATATCACCTTTATTTACCACTATTTCTTTGAGCGAAAACCATTTTCCAGTAGCATCATAATATGATGTCATCGAAAATTCTTTGATAGGATTGATGGTAGCCACTTCTTCTGTTTTATTCTTTTTCTGTTTCTTTACTTGCTCCGTACCATTCTTCAAAAGTCCCAATCTCGAGAGCTTATTCTTCTCATACTTCGCGCCAATATAGAACATACTCCCCGCAACCAACACGAGAATGATGACAAATGCAAGAAGTTTCTTATCGTATCCCCACAGCATATCTTTTGATTCTACTCCCTCTTTTATTTCTTCTGACATAGTAATCATTTCTTATAAATTAGTATATGCATACTAGCATAAAAAATCATGGCTGTCGCTGTGCTTTTGTTTCAAAAATTGGTTGTTTTCCTTACAAAAAACACGCCAGAGAGTATAAAACACACTCTTTTTCTCTCTATGCTAGAATAAAGAGAAGAATGTGTATACTTCCACCCATATCACTTTTCTTATGTCTTCTGTGAAAAGATTCCCTCATATACATATAAACGTTAGAAAAAGCCATTTCTCTCTTGCTTTCGCTTGTTTTGTTTGCAGTGTTTTCATAGTGCAAGAAGCCTTACTTTTCTTCTTCGATCCACACGAGATGCTTCTTGTTCGTTTCAGAGATTTCAAATGGTCTCAGGAAATCATAAGTCAAGGCCTTCGTTTCTATACGCCAGAAAATATACAAGCTCTCCGTGTTGACGATGCACTCCTCCTTGAGCTTATAGAAAAACATACTAAAAAAACAGTCGCTCCAGAGAAAGAAAAGAACTTCGAGAACGACCCATTCAAGCGAATGTTTTCATCTCACCAAACTCTTCCCAGTCTCACCTTCTCCCGTACGTCAGATACGAATACGCACGGACGCTCCAAAAAAAATATTTCCTACCGTATTGATCCTCCTTTTGTCCAGAATGCTTTACGTGATCCCTGGGATGATATTATGATCAGATCCCTCTACTGTGATTTCGGTACCTATGATGAAACAGACTTTCTCTTTCTCCAGTCTTTACAAGATAATAAAGGAAATTATTTTGACACACATTTTCTCCTTGGACTACTCCTGCTCGAAGCAAATGGGTGCTACGAGAAAGAGAGTATCGAAGAGAGTAAAGAAGCTGTTGTCAAAAGAATTATTTCTGCAGAACAAGCTGATACCATTTCGAGCGATCTCTATGCCGAACGTATCGTGTTCCTGTACTGGGCAGGATATGGCCACACTGTACAAAAAGAATGGATAGACACCCTTCGGAGTAGCATCACTGTGGATCCAGGCTGGCGAACAGGGACAGATACCCTCTCAAATGCCCATACTACTGGACTTGCCTTACTATCACTTCTGTATTATCAGGAGGGTAAAGACATACAAAGTTTCTACCAATAAAAGACTCCGATATTTCCATCGAAAAACCCTCGAAAATATATTCATCTACGAGGGTTTATTTCTGTATGTGTATGAGTGGTCTCAGAAGAAGTGAGAATACATCTCCATCTATTTTTTTCCTTTTTATTTTCGATTCAATTGATCTTCTATGAGCATCAATCGATTATATTTACAGATGCGCTCCGTTCTCGAGAGTGAACCTGATTTAATAAGAGGACAGGCGAGTCCTGCAGAAAGATCAGCAATAAACGTATCTTCTGTCTCACCTGATCGATGAGAAACAAAAGGTTTCCAACCTTGCGCCTTGGTCATTTTCACTGCTTCAATCGTTTCGCTTACGGAACCGATTTGATTGAGTTTGATAAGAACAGAATTCACAGCATTTTTTTCTATCGCTTTAGATATTCTCTTAATATTCGTCACCAGAAGGTCGTCACCAACATTGATTACTGTATCACCGAGTACCTGATTGAACTTCTGGAATCCTTCCCAATCATCTTCATCAAAACCATCTTCGATAAGAATAATAGGAAACTTGGCAACAATTTCTTGATACCATGAAAGTAATTCATCATTATTCACACTGCGTTTCTCGCCATTGATTTTCAGATCATACAATTTCGTCTCGGTATTGAAATAGCTATTTGCCGCACAGTCAAGTCCAATCTTCACATCATCTGTTGTATAGCCAGCTTTTTCTATCGCCTCCACAATAAACTGAAGAGCTTCTTCATTTGATGTGAGTTCAGGGGCAAAGCCTCCTTCATCACCGACGCTTGTCTTATACCCCCTACTGTGCAAAATTTCTGCGAGCGTATGAAATATTTCTGAAGCCACGCGTAATTTTTCGTGAAAATTAGGAAAATTCACTGGACCGAGCATAAACTCCTGAATATCAAGTCCACTATCAGCATGCTTGCCACCATTGATAATATTAAACATTGGTTGAGGCAGTTTCACCTCAGTATCACCGATGAGGTCGTTCAAATAGACGTACAGTTCTTTGTGCTCTGCATTTGCTGAAGCTCTTGCAAAAGCCATAGAAACACCAAGGATAGCATTTGCTCCTAACTTGGCCTTATTCTCAGTACCATCAAGATCAATAAGCGTTTTATCGAGCGTTGCTTGATCAAATTCTTTCCCAATAATAGCCTCTCTTATAATCGTTTCAACATTCTGTATTGCAATGAGGACGCCTTTCCCTTTGTACCGCTTGGGATCATTATCACGGAGTTCGACGGCTTCATATTTACCAGTACTAGCTCCACTTGGTACAGCTGAAGTAGCAGAAAAACCACTCTCGAGCGTTATTTCTACAGAAATAGTTGGGTTACCACGTGAATCAAGTATTTCACGAGCGATGAGAGATGCTATCTTTTGCATATTTATTTTTTACACTGATTATTTATATTAAAAAGAAAAGAAGACGGAGTGTCGCCACCCGTCTTCATTGCTGTTTCATTTTAGCATATTTTTTACTGTTTGTCCAGGACTTGTATAGTTAACAGTAAGGGGTGACATCTGATAAGGTAAGAGGGTAACACTGTTAACTCTTA
>PFHN01000084.1 GCA_002782305.1 Candidatus Moranbacteria bacterium CG_4_8_14_3_um_filter_41_13
AAAAAGGGGCTATTTATCTATAAAAAGATGCAATAAGACACAAAGGCCGTTAGTCGGTACAATTCTATACCCAAAGACTCTCCGAGACGCGTCAGTCGTTCCCTGAGAGCATTCTCACTCCCTCTGCCATCATAATACCCAGACAAAAAGAGAGGAAATCGAGATCCATCACGCATATGAAGAGATATATAATATGTATTCTCGATAAAATTTGAAGCCTTTCCAATAAAAGATACCCTGGCACTTTCAATGGTATCAGCAGAAATAGTTTTCTTCTTCTTTCCAAAAAGTGTGGTACTTTCTATAAGGAGAGTGCGGTGCAGAGGATCGATAGTTGTCACTTCATGGTATGGAGAAAACAACGACGCAAAAGCGAGGACAAAGAGAAGTATGCCTAAAAGAAATCCTCCGGTACTATCTGAGAACTGCACCGCATCAAAATCACGAAAACGGTACATAAGTATCCCTCCAACGAAAAAAGAGTAGAAGACAGAACAAAATATTTAATAGTGTTACTTTCGAGTTTCCATGTTTCCATACTTTTTTATACAATACTATTTTTTTATATTACCATAATTTTCAGATTCGAGACTCTGTTTCTGCTTCTTTTTTCGTTCGTTCTCTTTGTTTCTTCATCTGTCTCTCATGACTTTCCTTGCGTTCTCGCATGAGCAGTGCGAGAGAGAATGCAAGTATGGCAGACAAAATCCAAAAAAGAAGCGTGATAAAGGACCACTTCTGTATCCCCAATCCAGGAGGTAGAAGCGTGAAAGAACTGAGTAAAAACATCCCCAGGAAAATACGCACAAAATAGTGCCAAAAAGAACGAACGATAAAATCCGTACGCTCTTTTTTTATCCTTTTATCATCTTGTTTTTGCTCTCCTTGTTTCTTCGGAGTAGATTCATATTCTGCGAAAAAGTTTTTCAAGGCCTTGACGTTCCACTGATCCGTTTGCGTAATATAAATATAAAGTAGGACGAGTGGGAAGAAGAAAACAAAGAAAGTTGTATCAAAATGATCTGCAGGAAGAGAAGAAAGTGGCGCAAAGAGTGAAACATCTGCATCTGTAAAATGAGAAGCGAGTAATATACGATGTATCAGATATATGTATATATCCAAACATACCGAAACATTAATGAAGAAAAGAGGAAGTACTAGGTAGCGTAAAAATGATCCTTGTGGTAAATAAAAAGGCAAGAAAAAAGGAAGCTCAAAAATATTGAAAATACTATCAATTATTCTTCCTAAAGTATGGCTTATTCTTTTGAAGAATCGCAACATAAAAGACTCTTATTTTGTGGACTCTGTCCTATACTCAGTTAGAACTCTATTATAGCAGGACTCTCGGCTTGGAGGGAACTGGGGATGGCTATTGAGCAGGAAAAGATAACGTAATCAAGCTTATTCGAAAAGCTGTTTTTCATACGAAGGAAATTCATCTCCCCATATTTTTACGAACGTGTTGTCTACCATTTTTTCCCTCTCTACATATGGAAGATTTTCCAGCTGATTATTCAAGACAATGTGGAGAAGCTCATGAAGCATCGTCTCAAAAAGAAATTCCACATCCTTCCCCATAGCCACATTAAGAAAAATATTACAAGGCAGTTCGTAAAATCCATACGGACCATAAAACGTCATGGCGCAAGAATATTCCTCATACAGCGAGATACCACCCTTTTCACAGTATGCTACCAAAGCATTCGAAAGCACGTTTCTTTTCTCTCTCCACAAATAAGCCAATGCATTCTTCATATTTGATGCGTCATAGAGATGATCATCATTTTCAATCACCGATGAGTTGTCTTTCCCAGCGAGAAGCTCCTCTGGATAACGAAAATGCATTGATTCAGGTATGCCAGGAAGAAATGGGCGCAAAATATCGATGCTCCGACGAACCGATTCGTCATTATATTCAAAATAGATTTCCATAAAAAAATAGGGCTGAATGAACAACCCTATTGTAGAACGATACGAATACATTGGCAATTCCTTCATAGTCTCCTTGTATAATTACAAAAAGACTACCTATCCCTATAGAATTTAGACCAATGCTTTAGCAATTTCTTCGACTTCCGTGCGATTGCACAAAAGATCATTATTTACGCATTCCTGGACAATCTCCTCTATCGTCCGAGTCCCGTCCAAAAGAACCAGGATTTGAGCTGCTAAAGGACTCAGCATGCGGATCCCTCGCTTTTCAAACATAACCAGATACTGTCCATCGCTTTCCAATCGTAGCTTATACCGAAATGCTACAACTGGTTTCTCCGCAAGAACTCTTGGTATTTCTTTATTTC
>PFHN01000090.1 GCA_002782305.1 Candidatus Moranbacteria bacterium CG_4_8_14_3_um_filter_41_13
CTACCAGGAAACCAATAATCACCGCGGCGCTCAGAACAAACACTGGATAATAGAGAGCGCTTTTTATTTGACTGGTGAGCTTGTAATTCTCTTCGATACTATCAGCGATAAAGGCAATAGACTGAGAAAGATTGCCTGAAAGCTCTCCAGCACGCACCATATTCACTACCAACTGGGAAAATACCGATTCGTGTTTCTCAAGAGCATTCGAAAAAGACATACCTTCCTTTACATCACTGGATACTTCTTGGAGAACAATCTGGAGAAATTCATTACCTGTTTGCGCTTCGATAGTATTGAGTGATGTCACGATAGCCACACGTGCTTCGATCAGTGTCGATAATTGACGGAAAAATATCATGAGCTCTTTCTGACTCACACTATTTAAATATTTCTTAATAAACTTCGAAAAGGCCTGGGTAGCCTTTTCTTGCTGTATCGTGATAGGCGTGAGACCATTTTTTTCGATGATTTTCGCTGCCGTTTCCCAATTCATCGCTTCCACAGTGCCTTCTTGGACCTTTCCAAAACTATTTTTCGCTTTAAACAAAAATTTCATATCTCGTATAATAATATTTTAATATCTTTCAAATATCACGATTCTTTTGCCATAAGAGTCTGCATATAATCACGATTTTTTGCAAAAATAAAAGCATCATCTACTGTGATCAGTCCTCTTCGTACAAAATCAACCAGTACTCTATCAAGTGAAAGCATTCCCTCCTTCATTCCTGTTTCAATAACAGAATCAAGCTGATTGATCTTGTTCTCACGAATGAGATTTTCTACGGCATTATTTTTGAACATCACTTCAACAGCAGGAATGCGTCCTCCACCGATGCGAGGGATGAGCCGTTGAGAGATGACACCAAGAAGTACATTAGCGAGTTGTGAACGAATCTGATTTTGTTGGTTTGGTGGAAAAACATCGATAATACGATCGATTGTCTGGGCGCTATCATTCGTATGTAGGGTTGCGAAGATGAGGTGCCCTGTCTCTGCTGCCGTCATCGCGGTACTAATAGTTTCAAGATCACGGAGTTCGCCTAAGAGCACAACGTTCACGTCTTCACGAAAAACCGCTCGGAGTGCATCAGGGAAAGTCCGTGCATCACGCCCTATCTCACGCTGGTTGATAATACATTTGTCTTGATTGTAAATGAACTCGATCGGATCCTCGATGGTAACGATATGTTTTTCCTGATTGTGATTAATATAATCAATGATAGCGGCAAGCGTCGTCGATTTTCCGTGTCCTACCGGACCAGTCACCAAAACTAATCCTTGGGAGTATTTTGCAAATTCATAGAGCTCCGCTGGAACATTGAGCTCATCGAGATTGCGGAGTTTATCCATCACAAAACGCATTGTGATACTGACGTATCCCTTCTGGATGAAAATGTTAGTACGAAAACGTACTTCATCCTCAAAACTGTATGAAAAATCAGTCTGCCCAACAGATGAAAGTTCTTGTTTTTTGTCTTCCGTGAGCATCACATCACTCAGAGCTTTCGTATCAGCAGGGGTAAGAATCTGATCATCAGACACTGGTCTCAGCTTCCCATCAATACGAAGCGTCGGGAAACGCCCTACAACCAGGTGCAGATCTGATGCTCCTTGTTCCCCCATCAAGAGAAGGAGCTTCTTCAATCGATTTTCTACATCAAGTATCTCCATATATTTTTTCATTTTATGTCTCTTTTTTATTCTTCGTCGATGAGGATCTTTCCTTCCGTCACACGTTCTACCTCTGAGAGAGTTGTCACTTTTTTCAGTGCCATCATGATGCCTTCCTGTTTCATTGTGGTCACACCTTGCTCTATAGTAGCCTGATAGAGAGCGGTTTCATTTCCCTGTTTATCAGAAATAATAGTACGAATGGTTTCATCAATCTCCACCACTTCATAGAGTGCTACACGCCCCTTGTATCCTGATTCGTTACATTCCTTGCAACCATTCCCTTTATAAAAAATCATCTTCTGAGTCGCATCAAGACCATAAGCTGTCTTGTCTGCGATACTCACAGCATCAAACAATTTCTGCATCCGCTCTTCTTGTAATTCTGTCAGCGTAATCGGCTCTGCACAATGTGTACAAATACGACGGACAAGACGCTGAGCGGCAACGACCTGGAGAGTTGAAGCGAGAAGAAAGGATTCTATACCCATATCAATAAGACGAGGGATCGCACCAACAGCATCATTCGTATGAAGTGTAGAGAACACCAAGTGTCCTGTCAGCGCCGCATGAATAGCCAGTTCTGCTGTTTCCACATCGCGGATTTCGCCCACCATAATGACGTTGGGATCCTGACGCAAGATAGAACGTAGTCCCGAAGCAAACGTATATCCAATTTCTGGTTTTATCTGACTTTGATTAATACCTTCGACATAATATTCGACTGGATCTTCCAGTGTCACAATATTTTTGTCTTCTTGGTTGAGAGATTGAAGAAAAGCATAGAGTGTTGTTGTCTTTCCTGATCCCGTCGGACCGGTAATGAGGATGATACCGTTCGGTTCTCTGACGTGACCTTCTAGTATTACTTTGTTTCTTCCAATAAGACCTAAGTCCTCGACATTAGCAGAATTAGCACTCTTATCGAGTACGCGCATCACAATCTTCTCACCATCAATAACTGGTAAACTGGAAATACGCAAATCGATCGGCTCTTCACCTTTCTGTTCGAAGCGAAAACGTCCATCCTGAGGCTTACGTTTCTCATCAATTTTCAGGTTCGCAAGAATCTTGATACGAGAAAGAACAGCCCTACCGACTTCTATCGGAAGTATGAGCTGTGTATGGAGAACACCATCAATACGAAACCGTACACGAAAATTACCTTCCACTGGTTCGATATGAATATCACTCGATCGTCCTTCGAGAGCGTGTTGAATAATCACTTCTACGAGTGTCGCAATAGGAGCATTCTGGAATGATTGTAAATTTTCTGTCGTTTTTCTCTGTCCATCTTGTTTGTTTATTACTTCATTTCCCTGTTTCATAGAAACAATTGCTTCTTTGAGAGCAATCTCTGTACCAGAATATTGCTTCACAATATCGAAGAATACGCGCTCAGTAACAAGGAATATTTTAATGGAAATATGTTCCTTTTCAGCAAGAAAACGGAGAACATTCAGTGCTTCACTGTTATCAGGATGTACCATTGCTACAGACAATAAGTCTTTCTCTCTCGCGAAAGGTACGAGTTGATATTTTCTTGCTGTATCTTCAGGAATAATAGAGAAGGTACTTTTATCGAGATTCTCAGGAACACTCAGAAGTACTGGAGCTTGAGAGCTTTGCGCCAATGATGAAAGAGATAAGTTGTCATTATTCTCATCTGAAACCGGAATTTTATTTGTTTTTATTTCCTGCATAAATACATCATTTATTGGAATGGATTTGGTTTACCAGAAGGAGCATCTCCCAGAGGTGCTATCTCTGCCATCCTTGTTTCCAATGTATCAATAGGAGAGAAATCAAATGGCTCACTTTTCTGTAGGAAAGCTAAATTCAAAGCAGATGAGACTGGCTTATCTTTCAAATATCCATATTGCACAGTGATAGTACCTTTCAAGGAATCTGAAGAAACCGTAGAACCCGGAGCAGCATCCCCCTTTTCAAGAGAGAAAAGTATAATATTTTGAAAACGATTGATACGAGTGAAACGATCAAAAAATGTTTTCATTCCTTCATATGGACCAGTCATAGTACCTGTGAAGATGAATGTCTGAGGAGCCACCTTCTGTGTATCGAGTGAAGAAGGATCGGTCGCAAGAGTATCACCCAAATCATCTGCACTGACAGTATTGACTGTTTCTTTAGTAAAAACAATATCAGAAACCACTAGTCCAGTCTGGGAAGCAGTGAAGTTGAAAGCGTCAATAATCGAATCCTGCTCGAGCGTACGAGGCAAATAAGTGAGTAAAATATTCTCTGCTTTGGAATGAAGATCCAAATCACTATTCAGCGTCGCAACCTGCTTCACTATAATATCAGCACTATCCACTACGGTTTGCTGATTTGCAATGGCAGACTTCTTCTCTAAGATAGAATCAAAATCTGGCTTCATAAAGCCAATAATAATCACCAAGGAGAGAAGAGCAAAAAAAGGAAAAATAAGTAATTTCAAACGCATAAAAATAAAGAATAAGAAAATTAAAAAGTAGCAGTGAAAGAAAAAGTAATGATACCGGCCTCACTCTTGGCAAAATCACCTACCGTCACACCTTTGAAGAAAGGATCCATTCTGAATTTTGCAATTTGTTCAGCGGTATATCTGAAGCTATTTGTCAGTCCAGTAATAGCGACCATTCTCTTTTCTATATTAACTTCATATTTTTTAATCTGTACTCCTGGTAAAGTGATTGATTCGAGCTTTTTCAAGAAATTCTCCGAGTTTATTTCCTCTGCGCTCTTCATTTGTACTTGGGAAAGTTGTAATCGCTTCTCAAAAGCATCGATTCTATTCACTGATGCTCCTTGAAAAGATTTTGATACGTCATAAAAATGATCTTGTCCTTGAGCAAAGGTGTTGTCGAGTTTTTTGATATACCATTTCATTCCGCCCCACGATGCGAGAACGAGAAAGAAGATAACTACCATAATCATCGACGCACCGATCGAAGATTGTTTTCTTGAACTATCAGACGCTGATGCAAAGTTTGTTTCCTCCATTATATTCTGTATTAATATTTATTTTTCGAACCTCAGGAAAGGTTCTTTATATTTTTTTGATAAAAAAATCTTTGAATGTTTTCTTTTCTTTGACTAGGGAGACTTTCTTATGCAAATGAGTTTCGATGCCGTATAATGCGAGTCCGATAGCCACAGAAAAAGAAGCTCCAAACTCTCTAATGCGTGATTCTAGCTCTGGTTTATGGGAGATATTCTTCCACGGATCTGCTATACTGACATTTATATTAAGAATTTTGGTATAATATTCAGCAAGTCCAGTGAAATGAGCACTCCCACCCGAAAGAAATATCTGTTTACAAACAGTATCACCATTCTCTGATTGATACGAGGACAGTATTCTCACCACTTCACTCGCTACAGACTGTAGAGATGGGAAGGATAACGTAGACTCAGCGGAAGTAAAGAAATTTTTCCCACTTTTCTTCATCTCTTCTGCTCGTTCATCCGCCACGCCAAAACTTTCCTTGATAGTATGAGTAATATCCTTTCCTCCTACACCGACATTACGACTCGCTTTGATGATGCCATTTTCAACCAGCAGAATATTGGTGGCTTGTAGTCCTATATCGATAATGACATACAGCCCGAGCTCATCACCAATAATAGCTCTTGTGAGAGAGAAAATTTCCAACTCAAGAAGACCTAAGTTGAGACTCGTTCTTTCTATATATTTCTTGAAACGAAGTATATCTTTGTTGAGAGCCGCAACAAGAAGGATGCCCATCATTTCTCCATCAGGAGTACCGTGCCTATCGACAACTTCCCAACTGAGAGTCACATCTTCGAGAGTAGATGGAATATATTTATGCGCTTCGAGATGAAGAGCATTGCTCAGTTCTTCATCTTCCATAACTGGGAAATCAACAAAAAATGCAAGCCCAGTAAAAGCAGGCATAGCAACCGATACCAACTCACTTTTTGGTTTCATCTGATCGATGAGCTCTTGCAAATAAGAGACGATAGCATCGTCATATGAATAATTCGGTTCTGATACTTTCTTTCGTTCCAAATCAGTCAAATCAATTTGACTATAATTCACTAAAACAGGTTGATCATTTTCCAAGGCAATTTCAACTGCTTTGATATGTGCTGCTCCGAAATCTATACCAAGAAAATGAGGGGTTCGAAAACTAAAAGCCATACATTTATTTTTATATTCTCTAATTGATTACACTATAGCACACTTTATAAAAAACATTCAAGAGAGAAAAATGACTACAAAAAAAACGATTGTAGGTTGACATTCGGGCGGAGAGAAAATAGAATAGATATACTCTTATTTCCCTCTCTCACATTCATAATTATAGCACAAAAAATTAAGTATGAAAAAGACACTTTTCCATCAAAGAATGACTATTAACGCCAAAAAGAGCCTCAAGGAAGCTGAGGATATTGCTCGCTATACCGGACATACAGAAATTGGCATTGAACACTTACTAATGGCTCTCTTTCTCGAAAATATGAGTTTGGGTGGTATTCTCCTCGAAATCATGGGCTTCAAGAAAGAACCTCTCGCAAAAATCTGTCTCAAAAGAAAGACAAAGACTGAGAAGAAAACAGAAAAAAAACCTCTTCTGCTCTCACCTGCCCTCAAAGACACTCTGCTTCAAGCATACAGCACTGCCCATAAATTCGGTTATCCTTACGTTGGTACCGAACATTTGGTCTATGCTCTCTTCCGATCAAGACACCAAAGTCTCCTCGAAATTATCGCATCACTACAAATAGATGAGAAAAAAATAATCTCTACTCTCGACGCTCATCTCAGTTTCGATCATTTTCCACAACTCTCAAAAATGTTCGACCTTCCTGAAAATCTTCTGACGAAAAATACGACAACAAAAAAAAGTCCTACGCCATTCCTTGATCAGTATGCTATTGATATGACCAAGGGTAGTGCCTACGCCGATGATATCCTCGTGGGGAGAGAACAGGAAATAAGTCGCATCATCCAAATCCTCACTCGCAAACAGAAAAACAATCCCCTCCTCATCGGAGAACCTGGTGTCGGGAAAACAGCATTGGTATCAGCTCTTGCAAAAATGATCAAGGAAAAGAAAGTGCCCTATACGCTCTACGGAAAAAATATTCTCCTCCTCGACCTCACCCTCGTGGTGGCAGGCACGAACTTCCGTGGCGAATTTGAATCTCGATTGAAAGAGATACTTCGCGAAGTAACTCAAAATAAAAATATCATTCTGTTTATTGATGAAATTCATACTATCGTTGGGGCAGGCAATACGAGTGGAGGTCTTGATGCAGCTAATATCTTGAAACCTGCCCTTTCTCGCGGAGAAATACAGTGTATCGGAGCGACCACTTTCTCTGAATACAAGCGTCATATTGAGAAAGATTCAGCTCTCGATCGTCGCTTCCAATCGGTACTCATTACAGAACCAAGTGCCGAAGAAACGAAAGAAATTCTTTTTCATATCCGAAAAAGTTACGAGGATTTTCACACCATTTCACTTTCGAAAGACATTATAAATACCACTGTGGATTTGAGTGTGCGCTATATTCCCGATCGTTTCCTTCCTGATAAGGCACTCGACATCATCGATGAAGCATCCGCTCTCGCCAAACAAAACAGAGAAATTCCTCTCACCGAAAAAATACTCTTGACACTCGAAGATGAACTCGTGTCAGTCAAGAAGCAAAAAGAACTCTTCACCGAAGAAGAACAGTACGATGAGGCAGGCAACTGGTATGAGAAAGAACAGGTGCTCACACAGAAAATCACAACGCTGAAGAAACAAAGAAAAGATATGAGAGAAATAGCTATTACTCCTGTATCCATAGAACACATCCTCAAAACGGTGTCTCATATGACACATATTCCTTTTGCTAAACTCGCGAAAGAAAATCCTCGTCAAAAGATCTCACATCTTCATAAGAGCTTGGACAGACTCCTTATAGGACAAAAAGAAGCAGGTGAAGCCCTGAGAAATACCCTTACACGTTCACTTTCAAATATTAGTGATCCGAACCGACCACTTGGTTCATTTCTCTTCCTCGGACCAACTGGCGTCGGTAAAACGCTCGCTGCAAAAATTTTGGCAGAAGAGTTCTTCGGCGATCCAAACGCTCTCATACGTCTTGATATGAGTGAGTTTATGGAACGCCACAGCGTTTCACAGATTCTCGGAGCACCAGCAGGCTATATCGGCTATGGAGAAGGAGGAAAACTCACCGAACAGGTACGAAGAAAGCCGTATGCAGTGATTCTTTTTGATGAGATCGAGAAAGCTCACCCCGATGTCTGGAACATTCTTCTGCAAATCCTCGACGAAGGGACACTCACCGATGCCGAAGGACGAAAAATAAGCTTCAAAAATACGCTCATTATTCTCACTTCGAACATTGGCACCACCTCGTTTACCAAAAGCGCTCATATCGGTTTCTCGAAAAACATCGGTGATGAAGATCTGAATTCACAGTTTCACACCATAAAAAATGAGGTGCTCAAGGAACTGAAAGAAAAGATACGTCCTGAGATCCTGGCAAGACTCGACCATACTATCGTATTCAATGCACTCACAAAAGAAGCCATAGAAAAGATTGTCGTACTCGAAATCTCCCTTCTCAAAGAAAGACTCAGGAAACAAGGAATAACACTCATCTATCCAGTCGCCCTCGTGAAATACATCGCAAAAAAAAGCTTCACCACACAGGAAGGTGCTCGTATGATTAAGAAGAATATCCAAGAGAACGTAGAAAGTAGCATCGCAGAAAAACTCATAGACAATCCTCTCAAAAAAACACTGCGTCTTTCACTTAAAAAAGATATCGTCGTGTGTCTCTAAATCTCGCATCATTCATACGCACTGGGAAAAAAATAGGCACAGCCTGCTTGGATACTTTCTTTCCTCTTTTTTGTATTGGTTGCAATACGTATGGACACATTCTTTGTTCTGATTGCCAGAAAACCTTTCCTCGTCGTTTGAAGCAACGCTGTCCTCTGTGTTTCAAAAGTACTACTTCTCGTGGTGACACTTGTTTTTCCTGCGCCAATAGAGAAGAAATTGATGGCATCTTCGCTGGATCACTCTACAAAGAGCCTCTCGTTTCACTCTGTATCCATACCTTCAAATACCGTTTTATTTATGATCTCTCCCATCCCTTGGGCACATGGCTTGCCGAAAGAGTAAGAGAAACAGATATACCTCTCCCTGATCTCTACATACCTGTGCCACTTCATTCTCGTCGCTTGAGATTTCGTGGATTCAACCAATCATCCCTACTCGCAGAGGCACTCAAAGACGAACTCACGCCTCATATCGGTGATGTACTGCTGGAACATTGCCTCATTCGTACACGCTACACCAAACCTCAGATGCAAACAACAACAAAAGACGAACGCTATAATAATCTGCGCAACGCCTTTGAAATACGAAAGGGAACCACACCTCTCGTTTTAGGGAAATCCATCTGGCTCATCGATGATGTTTCAACAACAGGCACCACTCTTCTTGAATGTGCTCGCGTACTGAAGAAGGCTGGTGCCAAAAATGTTTTCGGCATCGTTTTGGCAAGATAAAAAAAGACTCTTCCGAGAGAAGAGTCTTTTTTATTCTATATCTTTTCCTCGTGCTCTAGTACTGCATGAAATAGTTGATTTGTGCTTTTGATTTCAAAGCTTCGAGCCATTTCCCTGCTTCGGTATTAAACTTCTGACCCTTCAGTTGTTCTCTCACCTGATTTTTCATATCATCAGAATTCGTACCTTTTGGAAGAGCAGTTTTGCTTTTTGAAAGATATTCAGTCACTTCCTCATCCGTCACCGCTATCTTATCAGACAAGATTTGTTCGAGTGCTTTGTTGAGTACGATTTGTTCTCGAAGGTCAGCCTCGGTCATTCCTTGAGCAGTCAGGGCCTCTTCCAGAGTACCTCCTTGCGCACTTACCTGTTCTTTGATTTTATCAATTTCTCCTGTCACATCTCCATCTTTGATGACAATACCAGATTTCTTGATTTCATCTTGAATAAGTTTCTTGGTGATAATAGTATCGAGGACATCTTTGCCAGCCTTCTTCTCAAGTTCTTTCACAACACTCAGTCTGCTAATAGGTGTTCCATTGACAGTGGCAACGACAAACACTCCTTTGTAGAAATAAGCGATGCCAAGCACCACAGCAAAAAGACCAATCACAACAATAAAACTCTTCGTTGTTTTACTCAGTCCCATAAGATAGTGTTTCACAGACACCAGCTTTTCTGTTACTACTTTCTTCATATCTGTCCTCTCCGTTTTTACTTCTTTTGGTGATGTTTCTTCCTTCACCACTTCTGCTTCTTTTGGTACTTCTTTCTCCATAACCGTATATTCTCATCGAATTAATATTTTACATACAAAGAGCATTTTTTCTCTTCTGCACTATTCTATCACAAAAAAAAGAGGAAGAAAAGTGTCCTTTCT
>PFHN01000079.1 GCA_002782305.1 Candidatus Moranbacteria bacterium CG_4_8_14_3_um_filter_41_13
GAAAAAAGTTTTCTACGGTTCCGAAATACATCACTTTTCTATCAAGATACAGAATCTTGCTCGCATAACGCTGGATGTACGAAGTATCGTGAGTGATGAAAAGAATCGTAATCCCCTTCTTCTGATTCAGTTCGAGGAGCAGTTCGAAGAAGCCATCTCGTGACTGCGGATCGAGAGCGGTCGATGGTTCATCAAAGATAAGAAGCTCTGGTTTTTGTACGAGGGCCCGTGCCAGAAGCACCCTCTGATACTGTCCCCCTGAAAGTTCCGTGAAAGATTTTTTACGGAGATCACCGATACCGAGTTCTTCCAATATTTCCCGCACTGCTTTCTTATCTGCTTTGGTCACTTTTTTTGGAAAGCTTTTTTCTGATATGAGTCCCAAAAGCACCACCTCTTCTACGACCGCTGGAAACAGCGGATTGACAGAAACATTCTTCTGCGGAAGATATCCAATACTTTGCCATTTTGCAAATTTCTTCTGAGCTTCTCCGAAGAGAGAAACCGCTCCTGAAAAAGACGGAATAAGTCCAAATATGGCTTTTATAAGGGTTGTTTTCCCTGCACCATTGGGTCCTGCTATACCGACAAAATCGCCCTGCTCGACAGAAAATGTAACACCATCTAGGGCAATGCTTTGCTCATAACGGACACCGAGGTTTTCGACGGACAATATATTCATATTTTTTTATTCACACTGAAGACCTTCTGTGAGACTTGCTCTATTTGCTTCCATAATATCGAGGAATGATACGCCACTTTCGATATCTTCCTTGGAAACATTGTGTGAAGCGTTCAGAAGAAGCATCTTCGCATTGGTTTCCTTCGCGATAGTTTCAGCAATTTTTGGACTCGTCAGCTCTTCATAGAAAACATACTTGATATTGTTTTTCTTCACCTGATCTACGAGTTTGATGAGGTCGCGCGGAGTCGGTTCGGCGTCTGGTGCGAGCCCCTGCGCAGCGAGGTATTCGAGAGCATAGCGATGTGCCAAATATCCGAATGCATAATGCCCACCATATATGACTTCTTTCGTAGCACAATTTTCCAGTGACAATTTGTATTTATAATCAAGCACTGTGAACTTCTCCATATAGTCTTCCTCTCTGTTATGATAGTAAGCAGTGTGCAGAGGATCTTTGGCTATCAGAGCACTCGTGAGAGTGTGTATCATTTTCTTATCATTATCGAAGTCGAGCCAGATATGCGGATCAAGGCCGTTTGCTTCGTCTGGCATTCCTGGGGTGAGTTTCATCAAATCTATGCCTATGCTTGCATCTACAGACTGCATATTTTTATTAGTTACTCCTTTGATTATATCTTCTGCCCAGGGCTCCATAAACTTGCCGGTATAGACAAAAAGATCAGAGGCATCAATCCTCACAATATCACTTGGCTTCGGTTCAAAACTATGCGCTTCGACTCCTGGAGGAAGAAGAAGCGTCACATCTACAAAATCTCCACCGATATTTTTCACAAAATCATAGAGTGGAAACAGTGTTGTGACGACAGTAAACTTCTCTTTCGTAGTGCCAACAGACTGTTTTGATCTATTTATACCAAGAGTTATCCCTCCTCCTATGAGAAGCAGTATCGTGATAAAAAATATATATTTTTTCATCATAGACTTTTTTATTCCTGACATTGACACTGTTTACAAAGACCAAAAAACTCAAGCGAATGTCTCAGTATCACGAACCCTTTCTTGCGACTCATTTTCTTCTCTTCAGCGAGTAATTTCTCCTCATTCATATCGATGTCTTCTATTTGCTTGCATTCGAGACAGATGAGGTGATGGTGATGATCACGAGAAGCAAGCTCATAATACTGCTTCCGATCTCCGAGTTGCACAGTGCTAATAATGCCTTTCAATTGAAGTTGTTCGAGTTCTCGATAAACTGTTGTCTTATTCACACCCCTCTTCATAGAAGAGAGTGCCTCAAGCATTTCTGAAACAGAAAGAGGTTCTTCACTTTTTAAAAACATCATCATCAAAGCCATACGTGTCTTCGTCATCCGAAGATTGTTCGCTTTGAGTATATCCATTATTTCTTCTGTGTATTGTTTCATATTTCCATGATAACGCAACTCAGTTGCATTTGTCAAGAAGAAAGAAAGAAGGGGTTGCTCTTGGCCTCATTTGGTCTATACTAAACATAGGCAATGCTTTCTATTATTTGTATTGCCTCACAGATATCTATTCATCTTGTTTTAAAAAAAATATGCCTATCCCTATTGTTATTGATGATGTTTTCAAAGCTATTACAAGACCACTCTCGGGGAGTGATGAGAAGCTTATCTTGGAAGCCTACCACTTTGCAGAAAACGCCCACCGCGGACAAAAACGAAAATCCGGCGCTGACTATATCGTCCACTGCCTCCACGTTGCCAAAACACTGGCTGAAATTGGCATGGACGCGAAAACACTTGTTGCTTCCATCTTGCACGATGTCCCCGAAGATACTGAGATTACACTAGCCGAAATAGAAAAAAAATTTGGAGATGAAGTCGCTTACCTCATCGACGGAATTACCAAGCTCGGAAAGATCAAGCTACGTGGAACGAAAGAAGAATACTATCTCGAAAATCTTCGCAAAATGTTTCTTGCGATGGCCAAAGATATACGTGTCGTCATTATCAAACTGGCAGACAGGCTTCACAATATGCGAACGCTCGAACACCTCCCGCCTGACAAACAGGAACGCATAGCCAGAGAAACGATGGAGGTTTATGCTCCCATTGCCAACCGCCTCGGTATCGGTGAAATCAAAGGAGAGCTCGAAGACCTCTGCTTCAAATATCTCGAACCAGAGCACTATGCAGAAACAAAAAAAATCGAAGAAATGTATCTCCGTGAAGGAGAAAAATATATGCAAAGTGTTATCGCTCTGTTCCGTACCCTCCTCACAAAAGAGAAAATACAGATTCTTGATATAAGCGGACGTACCAAACATCTCTATCGCTTGTATCAAAAACTCAAACGTCACGATATGGACGTTTCTCAGATTTATGATTTCATTGCTATCCGTGTCGTTGTACCAACGATTGCTGATTGTTATGAATCGCTCGGTATCATTCATAGAGAATATCGCCCGATGGTTGGTCGCATCAAAGACTATATTTCTCTCCCAAAACCCAATGGGTATCAATCCCTTCACACGACGGTATTCGGGCCCGATGGTCGTATTCTTGAAATCCAAATCCGCACTCAGAAAATGCATGACGAATCAGAATATGGTATCGCAGCGCACTGGATGTACACTGAAAAAGCACGTCCCAGCTGGCAAAATCTTTTCTTCCGCAGGAAAACCGATACTGTTACCCTTCCCAAAGACCTTACGTGGGTTAAACAACTTCAGGAGTGGCAGAAAGAAGTCGGCCGTGATGACAGAGAATTTGCCGAAGGGCTCAAGATTGAATTTTTCAAGAATCATATCTTTGCATTCACTCCCAAAGGAGATATCATCGACCTGCCAGAAGAAGCAACACCGATCGATTTTGCTTATGCAATCCACAGTGAAATCGGAAATCGTACTGTTGGTGCCAAGGCAGATCGGAAAATGGTGCCACTTGATTATCAAATCAAAAATGGTCAAGTCATAGAAATCATCACCGTCAAAGAAAAGAAAAAGCCAAGTCTCGATTGGCTCGCTTTCGTCAAAACTTCAACAGCAAAATCACGCATCCGCCAAGAACATCGCCACAGCGAGTTTGAAACAGGCAAACAATAAAAGTATTTTCAAGAGTAGAAAGTGAGATTATTATCTCTACTATTATTCTTTTGTCGCACTCATTACTTCTTCAAGCGAAGTAATACCTTGTACAATCTTAAGGAAACCATCTTCTGACATAGTCGACATACCATTCTTCCGTGCCTGAATTTCGAGGGCTTCGGTCGTTGCAGATTCTGTGATGAGTTTGCGTATATCGGTATCCATCGGGAGCACTTCGTAAATACCATTTCGTCCATGATAACCCTCTCCACCGCACTGTTCACAACCAACAGCCTTATAGAATGACACCTCGCTCCAATCCTTCGCTTTTTCAATAAACTTTTTCCCTACGGGGTCATTTTTGAGAAAAGCAAAAATACTTTTGATATCATACGATTTCGAGAGGAGTTCAATTTCTTTCTCAGTCATATGATACTCCTTGCGACATTCGACACACAGACGTCTCACAAGACGCTGAGCGATAATGACGTTCACAGTAGAAGCAATGAGAAATGGCTCTGCTCCCATATCAATCATACGAGGAAGCGTGGCAGAAGCGCTGTTGGTGTGGAGGGTTGAGAGCACGAGGTGTCCTGTCATAGCGGCATGCATGGCAATTTCGAGGGTTTCCTGATCACGAATTTCTCCCACCATAATGATATCCGGATCCTGACGAAGAAGCGAGCGAAGAGCTGCTGCAAACGTCATACCGACTTTTGGATTGATCTGGGTTTGATTAACCCGTGGCATACGATATTCCACTGGATCTTCGACGGTACTCACATTCACTTCAGAAGTATTCAAAATATCCATCACGGTATAGAGCGTCGTTGTTTTCCCAGATCCTGTCGGACCAGTCACGAGAATCATCCCGTTTGGTTTCTTGATTTCACGATGTACTGCTTCGAGAGCAGTACCAGAAAGTCCCATTTTCTCAAGCGTCAATCCTTTGGAAGATTCATCAAGAAGACGCATCACGATTTTCTCTCCATCAAATACTGGGAGCATACTGACGCGGAAAGAAATTTTGTATTCATCGCTTTGGATTTTGAAACGACCGTCTTGAGGGATTCGATGTTCGTCCAGTTTCAGATTGGAAAGCACTTTTATGCGCGCCACGATGCCACCAGCAGTGTCTTTGGGAAGGGTCATCGCATCATGGAGCACACCATCGATACGGTATCTCACGTGCACTTCTTTTTCATCTGGTTCGATGTGGATATCACTCGCAGATTCCAAAATAGCGTGCTTGAGAAGTGTATCGACAATACGAATAATCGGAAGACCAGCGGCGACTTGTTCGAGATTCTCTTCATTTTTACTCTCTCCTTCTGGTGCGATTTCTCCCGTGAGAATATCCCCGAATTCTGCCTTCAAACTCTTCTCATATTGACGAAGAACAGTCTGAATACTTTCACGAGTCGTAAGACATGGCACAATCTTCAATCCTGTTTTCTTTCTGATGAAATCAATCGTCTGCAAATCTTCTGGGTTGAGCATGGCTATCTTGAGATTTGTGCCATTTTTTTCGAACGCAACAATATTGTATTTCTTCGCAATCAGTTCCGGAACAATCTGTAAGACTTCAATAGGGATGGTTTCTTTGGAAAGATCAACAAAAGGGATACCGAGAATATATGCATAAACCTTCTGGAGTTCTGCTTCTTCGATAAGTTTCTTTTCCAGGAGTAAACTGCCGAGATTTTTATTCTCTTTCTCCGCCTCACTCACTGTCTGTTCCAGTACTCCTTTTTCAACAATATTTGAATCAAGGAGAAAGTTCTTCAAATCTTCTGGCCCGATATGCATAGTCCTCTTTGTTATTGGTTTTTCCTTTTTTATTATAGCACATATTACAGAAGTTGAACGCTCTGCTCTAAGAAAAGACAGCGGAAAAAACAATTTTCTGTTCTATAAAAAAGCTCCGACGGATCGGAGCTCTTTATGTTACATTCCCATACCTGCCATCGGATTTCCATTGCCACCAAGAGGTTCTTCTTTCACCTCATCAACAACTGCTGCCTCGGTTGTCAGCAAAAGCGATGCTACAGAAACAGCATTTTCCAGTGCTGTACGTGTCACCTTAAGAGGATCGATGATACCTGCCTTCACCATATCGTTCTCGTACGTATTTTCTTTGGCATTATAACCAAAGTTCACGAGTTTACTTTCAATGACTTTATTGAGTACCACTGCAGGATCCTGCTCTCCTGCATTTCTTGCAATTTGGCAGAGTGGTTCAGTCAAAGCCTTAAGCACGATTTCATATCCTGCGTTGAATTCATGATCCAGTGACTCGCTTCTTCTCTTCGAGGCAACCGCCACTGATGCCTTCACAAGAGCCGTTCCTCCTCCTGCCACAATACCTTCGGCAATTGCTGCCTTCGTAGCAGATAAAGCATCTTCCATTTTATCTTTTATATATTTGAGTTCTGTCTCTGTCGAAGCTCCGACACGAATCACCGCGACACCACCAGCGAGTTTTGCCATGCGCTTTTTCAATTTCTCTTTATCATAATCACTTTCTTCTTTTTCAATCAGTGACTTGATTTCTGCGACGCGACCTTCGATATCTTTTTTCTTTCCCTTGCCACCAACGATAGTCGTTGTGTCTTTGGTGACGATGATTCTCTGCGCGGTTCCAAGCATCGCGAGCGTCGCTGTTTCGATCTTCATTCCTTTGTCTTGAGAAATCACGGTAGCACCAGTAAGAAGCGCAATATCTTCGAGTATAGCCTTTTTCGTATCTCCAAACTCTGGAGCTTTGATAGCAATGACATTGAGCACGCCACGGAGTTTATTCACTACCAGTGTTGCGAGTGCCTCTCCGTCGACATCTTCGGCAAGAATCACAATATCTTTCTTCCCTGTCTTTGCCAGTTCATTCAAAATCGGCACAATATCAGCGATAGCAGAAATCTTGCGATCAGTGATGAGAATGGCAGGACTTGCGAGTTCTGCGCGTTGTTTCTCGCTATCTGTCATCATATAAGGAGAAATAAATCCTTTATCGAAATTCATTCCTTCAACTATTTCTTTGGAGAAGCCGAGCGTCTGAGATTGTTCCGTAGTGACGACGCCATCTTTTCCAACAATATCCATCACATCAGCGATCATCTCTCCCATCTCACGACTTTCTGCGGAAATAATAGCTACATTGGTGACTTCTTCTTTCGAAGAAATTTTCTTCGAATTTTTCTTCAAAAGTTCCATGACTTCATTTTTCGCAGATTCCATACCGCGACGAATCCCCACTGGATTAATACCCGTTTCTACGAGCTTGAGCCCTTCTCTCACCAGTGCCTGCATAATCACGGTCGAGGTAGTAGTTCCGTCTCCTGCCACTTCATTGGTTTTCTCTGCTACCTGTTTGATGAGCTCCACGCCGAGATTCTCAAAAGTATCTTTGAGTTCAATTTCTTTGGCGATAGTGACACCATCATTGGTAATCGTCGGTCCACCGTATGGACGAGACAGAATGACATTTCGTCCTTTTGGTCCAAGGGTTACCTTCACAGCATCTGCCACTTTATCAATACCTACTTTGATTTGTTTGCGAGCGTCTACGCCGTATGCAATTTGCTTTGCCATATTTTTTCTCCTCACAATATATACCTTTGTATCCTCATAACTACGAAGAATCACGTAGTTATTCTAGGATCATTTTGTATATATTGCTCGTTATTATCATTAAACATATTAGCACTCTCTATTATAGAGTGCTAGATACAATACGTCAATATAAAAAATATCTATATCTTGAACACCATCACATCACCGTCTTGTACGATGTAGCTCTTGCCTTCGAGACGGAGAGCACCAGTATCACGGGCATTACTCCAAGAACCTACCTCAAGAAGCTTGGTCCAGTGGATCACTTCGGCGCGAATGAACTTCTCTTCGAAATCATCGTGAATAGCCGAGCCTGCCTGTGGTGCCGTCGATCCGATAGGTATTGTCCAAGCACGCGTTTCTTCCACTCCTGTGGTGAAATAGGTCATCAGTCCGAGAAGTGCATAGGCAGATTTTGCCAAATCACCAATATGCGATACCAGACCCATTTCTTCTATCTCCTCCGGGGACATTTCTATGAGTTCTTCTTCTATTTTGATGTCAAGCTTCACATGGGGGCGATTTTCGAGTTCTGGACTAAGGGGGCGATCGACATCAGACACGTTGTACACATAAAGAAACGGTTTGGTCGTAAGAAGCTGGAAATTCTTCACGATTTTTTTCTCCTCAGGAGAGAGTGTCTCAATCATTGTATGTGGGAGTCTTGATGCTTCAAATTCTTTCTCCAATTTCTCTAAGATACTCATTTCCATTACAGCTTCTTTCTTCCCTGCCCGTGCATCCTTTCCTGTTTTCAGTTTCCTTTTCGCCACTGTTTCCATATCCGCCAAAATAAGTTCCATATTAATCACATCTATATCCCGTTCTGGGTCGATTGTCTGGTAGACGTGAATAATTTCTCCGCCCAAGGCGGACCCGCTTTGAGCAGGAAACACCCGCACCACTTCGACAATAGCATCTACTTCACGAATATTCTGAAGAAATTTATTCCCGAGTCCCTCCCCTTCACTTGCTCCTTTCACCAATCCTGCAATATCCACAAACTCTATCACTGCAGGAATAATTCTTTTTGTCCCAGACATTTTTGCGAGTTTTCCCAAGCGTTCATCAGGTACTTCGACAATACCGACGTTTGGTTCGATGGTACAAAAAGGATAATTGTTGATATCGACTGCTTTGCGAGTGAGCGCCTTAAAAAGCGTCGATTTTCCGACGTTTGGAAGTCCTACAATGCCTACTTGGAGTGCCATAGATTCAAATAAAGTATGCTTCATTCTCGCAGAAAAAACCTCCTTGGTCAACAAGAATACTCTTGTCGACACGTTTCATAAAAATACGCATAAAAAAACTGGTCTTTGCAGTGGACTCTCGGTTGAGAATACACAGAAAAACCAGTCTGATGAAATGTGTGAAGCGGTTACTTCACGATTCCCTCTGTCACCTAATAGGAACACTGATAAAAAGGAATACTGCCGGGTACGTCTCGAGACCATTCATACGAATCTTCGGAATATACCCGACGGTCACGGTCATGGTGATGACATCACTATAACGCAAGGCGAGGAACGGATAACCGCCCAGACCTGTATGGGTTTTCCTTGTGAAACGATTTTCATAGCTGAAAATTCCAGCCGCGCCGCCGACAAGTATCTTTGCATCCCCGATAGATGTTACGGGATATTGTGCCCCCACCCCTCCACTGATGAGACGTCCACCAGTTGAGTTGTGAATCATACTGTCTGCGGTGATAAAAGTTTCGAGACTCTTCACCTCAATCGGGCTCTGGAAATATCGCCTGAGTCCAATCCCTGAGTTGATTTCATTCCATTTGTGCCCCTTCGGCGGGCTCTCGATATGTTTCGAAAGGCCCCAGACGTTTACTTCGATATCTCCAGGGTTCCTTTCGTCAGCGATTGCTGAAGGAGAAAACAGAATCGATATCAATAAAACAAATACGGAAGAGAAACGTGAGCGATACATACTACTTCTCCTTGTGTTGTGGCCGAAATAGGCCGGATTTTGACAAAATAAATGTAAGGTACTGAACAATATAAATTATACTCTTTTCTTGCTCTTTTGTCAATCCAGGGAGCCCCATGGTGAATTCTAAACCCAATGCCCCTTTTTTGGAGTAAGATGGTATCTAACCTATCTAAGCCAAAAAAAGTATGCCCATACAACGAATTACGTTCTCTGAACGAGAGAAAAGAGAATGGTATCTTCGTATGAGAAAGAAAAAGATATGGATTGCAGAGAAGCTTGGAAGAAACTATTCAGTCATCAAACGTGAAATCATACGAAACTCTGGAGAACATCTTCCTTACACTGCTTCTTCTGCACAGAGGATAGCCAATCGTAATGCGAGAAAGACAAACACACGAAAGCTGGAGAAAGAAGAGAATGTGAAGTTGAAAGAATATGTAGAGACGAGTCTTTGTGAAGGATACTCCCCAGAACAGATTGCAGGGACACTTCGTGTCTGTCCTCCTCTTGATATATCTGAAAGTGTATGTATGGAAACTATCTATCAGTATGTATATGTTGGAGCAGGACGGATGGGAGGATTCTACAAGAAACTCCGAAGAAAACAAAAAGTGAGACAGAAACGTTTTGAAAGAAAAGTGCAGAAATCACGTATTCCAAGCCGTATTTCGATACATGATCGACCGCTCCAGATTGGAGAGAGAAAACGCTATGGAGACTGGGAAACTGATTCCGTTCTCTTCTCTTCACAACAGTCAGTACTCTCTGTACAGGTAGAGCGAAAGAGTCGGCTCTGTCGATTGAAAAAGGTTGCCAACAAAACAGCAGAGGAACACGAACGATCCATACAAGAACATCTTTCTCTCCTTCCTCCATTTTTTCGAAAAAGTATCACCAGAGACAACGGGACAGAGAATGTCCTTCATACAGAGACAAAGAAACTTTTTCATATTCCTTCTTACTTCTGTGATACCTATTCCAGTTGGCAAAAAGGAGGAGTAGAGAATATGAATGGACTCATCAGAGAGTATTTGCCAAGAGACTGTGATTTTGATTCAATGAGTGAGAAGATGATTTTTGAGATTCAAGAACGACTCAACAATCGTCCACGCAAGTGCCTTCAGTATCAGAAACCCAATGAAATTTTTGCTTCCCTTCTGAAACAGAAAAGGGGCATTAAATTCTTGAACTCATCCTTCGGACATAGATATGGTATAATAGAACATATTATTCTTTATTCTTT
>PFHN01000073.1 GCA_002782305.1 Candidatus Moranbacteria bacterium CG_4_8_14_3_um_filter_41_13
AATCTTGTCAATATGAAGTGGCTCGCATGAGAGTGTACTCAGAATTTTTCGTTCTGTATCTGTATACTGATGTTCTGTATCGAGAGTTGGTGTTTGATTGGGGGACACTTTTTTTTCGGGCAAGGGAAATTCTTCGAGAATGTCTTGTACTGAAGTGACTATTTTTGCACCGGATCTGATGAGACTATTGGTACCGACCGAGAGAGAGGAGAAGAGTGATCCCGGGACTGCGAAAACCTCTCTGTTGTAATCTAAGGCAAGTCTGGCAGTGATGAGAGCACCGCTTCGTTCTTCGGCTTCGATGACGACCGTACCAAGACACATCCCCGCAACAATGCGGTTGCGAGCAGGGAACGTACGCTCTGTGGCTTGTGATCCAGGGGAGTATTCTGAAACAAGAGCGCCATTTCGCATGATGTTTCGCGCAAGAGGAAGATGTGTTTGTGGAGCAATAGAAATGTCATCGACCCCGCCGGCCAGGATGGCAATCGTCGCGCCTCCTGTGTTGAGAGCTCCTTTGTGTGAGACGGAATCGATGCCAAATGCCAGTCCGGAAACGATGGTATAGCCTGAGAGTGAGAGTTCGTGAGCCAGCTGATGAGCTACTTGTTCCCCATAGCGTGTACATTTGCGTGCTCCCACCAGCGCAATCATTGGCTTCTCTTCGGCGAAGTTATAATTTCCGCGAGTGAAGAGAACCATAGGGGCATCAGGCATTTCTTTCAAGAGTTTGGGATATTCTGCATCCAGAAAAGTAAGAATGTGTACGTCTTGATTGATGATTTTTTGCCACTCTTCTTCGGGACGGAGCAAAGATCTAAAATGAAGGAAATCTGCGACTGTTTTTGGTCCTATGCCTTTCGTTTCCAAAAGCGCTGATTCTGAAGCCTCCCAAAGAGCTTCTACAGTCCCAAAAGAAGAAAGCAAGTCTCTCAGTGTTTTATTTCCGATACCAGGCACGAGACTGAGTGTATAGAGGAGGGCAGATGATGACATATATATGAAAGGAAATTGCAGAAGTATTTATACTAGTATTGTAGTTTTATTTCTTCCAATCAGCAAATGAGCAGATACATTGTATGTTTTTTCATTTTGATTTTGTAAGAATAAACAGAAAAAGAAGTCGTTCATTATGAACAACTTCTTTATGGCGGGAGCGACCGGACTCGAACCGGCGACCTACTGCGTGACAGGCAGTCGCTCTAACCAGCTGAGCTACGCCCCCATATTTTTTGTTGTACTGTTCAGTTTCTTCTGTGTAGCAGGGGCGAGACTCGAACTCGCGACCTCAGCGTTATGAGTGCTGCGTTCTAGCCAGCTGAACTACCCTGCCATATTTTTTTTACTCGATTCTTTCGTGTACTCCTCCTCACCCACTTCATTCTTTCGTGTGCTTTAGGGGGTGGATTCGTCCGGGGAGCCTGGGTCGTCGCGGAACTTTGACCCTTCTCATCCACTCGTACACAAAGCAGTTTGTGTACTTCTCCTCACCCACTTCATTCTTTCGTGTGTTGCGGGGGGTGGATTCGAACCACCGACCTTCTGGTTATGAGCCAGACGAGCTGCCAGACTGCTCTACCCCGCTATATTTCTTCAGCTTTTCTCTCCCTTGTCCTGACTTCCAATATTTCTCTGTTCTTTCACTTGGTGGGTGATCCAAGATTCGAACTTGGGACCTCTACATTATCAGTGTAGCGCTCTAACCAACTGAGCTAATCACCCCTTTTGAATGAAATATCCTCAATCTCTATCATATGATGACATTCCGAACCCTATCACAGATGTGAGGAATATTCAAGAGGGGAAAGAGGGTGTGGACCGTACAGGACTCGAACCTGCCACCCCCGCATTGCAAATGCGGTGCTCTACCAGATGAGCTAACGGCCCATTTCAAATGCGGTTATTATAACGAATAAAAATTGTTTTGTCTAGGGCGAGCATATTCTTGTTTTCTTTGTCTTTTCTCTTATCTCTTGTATGCTAGAAAAGGAGAGAGAAAAGATAAAAGGATATTATTATTATGACAAATATTAAGGATATATCAAAAGAGCCATTTCTCCTCCACGTGTGTTGTGCGCCGTGTAGTATTGTTGTTATTGATGAGCTTTCGAGAGAGTACAATCTCATTGTGCTTTTTTACAATCCGAATATTCATCCTGAGGAAGAATATCTGAAACGGAAGAAAGAAGTGGTGCGTGTGTGTGAGGAATGGCACGTCCCGATGATTGATCAC
>PFHN01000053.1 GCA_002782305.1 Candidatus Moranbacteria bacterium CG_4_8_14_3_um_filter_41_13
GACTGATTCTTCACAACTATCGATGCCATCCCTGTGAAGGCACCAAAAGAGAGAAGAGCGATAGCCAAAGCTGTAGCTGTTCCCATCTTCTTTGTTTGTTCTTTCTGCATACTCTATTTTTTATCAAATTATTTATTTATCTTTTCCAAAGGCACATACCAGATATATACCCTTCATTTTTTAAGACGGGTGAGAAAGTCTTTTCTTACAAACTTTCTCATTCTTCGTCCTTAAATATATTATATCATACTCCAAAACAAAAAAAAGGTGGTTGTCAACCCCCTCTTCCTCTCTTCATTATCCTTTTTGATATCACTTCTTCTTCGGAGTATGAAAAAGTACCGAGGTACGTTTTATTGTTTCTTCCCATTTGAAATTCTTGGCACGCTCTAAACCATTCTTCCGTAGTGTTCCGAGTAATTCTGTATCCGTCAGTGTTTGCTTCAATGCCTGCAAGATTTCATCTGGTCTATAGGGATCGATGAGAATGCCAGCATCCCCCACTATCTCTGGAAGAGATGCAGAGTGAGAAACAATGACGGGCACACCACACGCCATCGCTTCAAGTGGCGGGAAACCAAATCCTTCGTAGAAAGAGGGGTAGATAAAAATACTGGCAAGATTATACAGAGCTGATTTGTCTTCATCGGCTATGAAACCCGTTACAATGATTTTCTCTCTGTGTGGTGATGTGCGAATGGCCTGGAAGGTTTCTCTATATTTCCACCCTCTCGTGCCAGCAATCACGAGGAAATATTTATCAAGTACTGGATGATGAAGGTCCATCAGAGCATTGAAAGCAAAGATCAGAGCAGGAAGGTTCTTCCGTGGTTCAAATGTAGAAAGCGAAAGAATAAATTTGTACGGAAGATGATATTTCTTCTGTACTCGCACCAGGTTCTCATCATTGCGATTGAGCACACAAAATTGTGTACCTATGCCACTATGAATGACCACGATTTTTTCTTTCGGAACACTGTAGTAGTCAATCAAATCATTTTTTGTCGATTCCGAGACCGCTATCACAGAGTCAGCAGAATGTACAAGTTGTTTGAAATGAATGAAAAAGTGCCATATGCGCCTTTTCCACGAAAACGTCTCAGGGAAAATTTCGAAGGACAGATCATGCACAGTAATGATAAGCTTCGTTTTCTTGGATACGGCAGAAAAGTTGATATTTGGGAGGAAGAAGACATCCACGCCACCGATAAGTCTATCAAGTTTCGGAAAACGAAGGTACCAAAGTGATAAATTTAAAAGTTTATTCGGAATATGAAAAGTTCTCAGTGTCACATTAGGGTACTTCGTGGCCCAAGAGAAATCGGGCACAGATTTCTTCCATGCGTTGAAAAAAAGAATATAGGTGTCATTTGGTGACTGTTCAAAAAGACCCGTCAGGAGAGCAATGGTATATTCTTCTACGCCAGTTCGTTTTCCTTCTGCCAAACATCTTACATCAATTCCGATTCTCATATAAACCAGTAAGCAATAAGCAATTAACAATCAACCATCACTGCATTTTTATCTTTTTCCCCCACTGTTTTTTGTTATCTGTTGTCCGTTTTTTGCTGTGCATTGTCTGAAAAATAATGTTTCACCAATGCCACCCAAAAACCAATAAATACTCCGAGTGTGAGTGAAAGAGCCAGGGCGAACGACAAAGAGACACGCACATCACGAATCACAGGATCACTCCCCACAACAACGAACCAATTCTTTTCGCTATTCTCTTTATTGAGCTCACTCGCATGTGTATTGAGCTCATTGATGGTTGCTTGGGAAATTTTCTCGAGCATTTTCTCACTTGGATGACGATAGGTCACTTCTATCATCTGCGAAGAAAGTCGTTTCGCCCCAAAAACACTTTTGAGGGTACGCGCACTCATATGCTGAGTATCAATACCTACTGTTCCATAAATATTTTCTACGATGCGTGGTGATCCGAGCCACCTGACGACTGTATCAGCGAAGCGTTCATCAGCCTGCAATCGATAGAAACTATCATAGGTGTAATTTTCGGTATTTTGTACATTGGTACGACCGATATTAAGAAGAAGCACGGCTTCGAAATTCGTAGGCTGATTACTTTGCCATATTCCTGAAATGAGAACGAACAAAATGACAGTGGCCCAGAACCATTTTATCTGCTTTTTGAAGAGAGTAATATATTCTTTCAGTTCCATATTTGAGGATGATAATTGATAAGCAGAAAAGGATAATTGATAATTGATGAGAAATATCTACATCTGTTATCTCTTCTTCAGGTGTTCAGCGAGGGCATTCTCTACATAGTCTTTTATTGTAGCCTTAAATCGTTCTTTGTCAAAAGGAAGCGACTTCTCACGTATATAAGCAGGATCATAATCCTCATCACGAAATCTCCCCACGGCCGACACAATCGCCTCCGGAGTTTGTTCATCGAAGAACACACCCATTTTCCCTTCTTCTAAATGCTCCACAATATCCCCTGCTCTATAAGCAATAAGAGGACGCCCAGATGCCATCGCCTCGATAGCTACGATACCAAAATCTTCTTCTTGTGGAAAGACGAATCCGCGACACTTCGCATAATATTTTGGCAAATCTTCTTCAGGTACACGACCAAGAAATTCAATCGTTGGACCCGCCATTCTCTTCAGTCGTTCCATCTCTGGTCCACGACCGATAATTTTGAGTGGGAGCTTCAAACGATTGAATGCTTCAATCGCGATGTCGTGCCTTTTGTATGCGATGAGACGACCAACAATCAGGAAATAATCTTCTTTTTCTTCTGCAAGAAAAAAACGATCGACATTGACAGGTGGATGAATCACGAGTGAATCGTGTCCATAGTATTTCTTAATACGCTTGGCAACAAATTGTGAGTTTGTGAGAAAACGATCAATACGATCAGCACTCGCTTTGTCCCACAGCCGTATCGGGCTCATAAAAAATGGCACTAATCTCTTTATGAATGATGGAAATCCAAAATCCTGCGTATATTTCTGACAATCATCCCACGCGTATCGCATCGGGGTGTGCATATAGCAAATATGCAGTGTTTCAGGACGAGTGATGATACCTTTGGCATAACTCGAAGAATCCGACAATACAATATCGTATTTCGTAAAATCAAACTCTTCGATCGCTAGTGGCATCAGCGGAGGGAAGAAACGATGACGCTTCCGTGAAAAAGGAAGATTTTGGAGAAATGATGTGTAGATACGCTTATCTTCGAACACGCCATGCATCGCATCCTTGTCATAAATAAGGGTATAAATCGGTGCATACGGAAAAAGCTCGGTGAAAGCCTCGAGCACACGCTCCGCTCCTCCATACTGCACCAGATAATCATGTACTAATGCTATTTTCATTCTTTCAAAACCAACACCGTTTATTTCCTTCTTTTTACAATCCGTGCAGATTTTTGTTTTTCACATGTTCCTCAAAAGTAACTGAGAAAATAGTTTCTCCTGTTTTTGGATCACTTAAGAAATACATATACGGATTCTTCTCAGGAGCTAGCACTGCTTGCAAGGAAATGAGTCCTGGGTTACCAATAGGTCCAGGTGGTAAACCGGTATTGATATACGTATTATAGAGCGATGGAGTTCGTGTTTCTTCAAAAGAATGTTGTATCTTATCTACTCCGAGTATGTACTGAACGGTCGCATCGCTCTGAAGTGCCTGACCGCTCGCAATCCTTCGCAAGAAAAGATCGGCGACTTTCCTTCGATCTTCAGAAGATTTGACTTCATTCTCGACAATACTGGCCAGCGTCACTATTTCGTACAAAGAACGTTTTTGCTCTATCATTTGTACACGTAGTGTGGTATCGAATTTCTTACCAAAATTGGCAAGCATCTTCTCAATAATCATCTCGGCTGAAGCATTTTCATCAAAGAGATACGTATCAGGAAAAAGAAAACCTTCGAGAGTGATGCTCTCTGGCATACCAGCGAAGAAATCATACTTTTGTTTCCATTCTGGTTTTGGCTTCTGTACAAGCATAAGGAAACCTTCCCCAGGAAGATTGTTCGCGGTCAATCGTGAGGCCATCTTCTTACTGCTCCAACCTTCTGGAAAGGTAATTTTTATATCACGGGACACGACTTCGCCTGTAATGATGATATGAGTAATTTCTGCGATAGTCAGTGTGCCGTCGAGGTTATATATCCCAGCCACGAGAGCGTGTGTCTTGCCAATACGCACGATATACCATAAGAAAGGAATACGCGAAAAAATTAGCCCAGATGATTCCAATCTGGCGGATAAATCGATAACATTTTCTCCTTGAAGTACTTCGAAACGTTGCTTGTCTGTACGTATACCATGAGAATGTGTCTCAGTATACGAAAGAACAAAAAAAGAAACGAGCGTCATCACCGAAAAACCAAGTGCAATGAGAAGGAAGGTACGCATCGTATTAGAGTCCGATTACTTGAATGAAAATATCTCGTTTCCGTGAACCATCAAACTCAACAGCAAAAATACTCTGATGTTCTGTGAGAAGCAATTTTCCTTTCTCCACAGGGATGGTCTCACTATTACCAAGAAGAATAGATTTGCAATGTGAGTGACCATTGCTCCGACCATCTGATCCAGATTCACGACGAAGTTCGAATAGATCATGCGAGTAGTGATCATCAACTGGTACAAGCTTGTACATAATACGCATAAAATCTTGGACGAGCATTGGTTCGTTGTGATTGATTGCGATACCCATTGTCGTATGAGGAACGTAAACCAACACCTGACCCTCTCTCACGCCAGAATGGTCGACAATTTCTTGTACCTTATCGGTGATGTCCATAAACTCGATCTGCGTTTTACTTTCGAGATCGATTTTTTCTTTATGAATTCTCATTATTTTTTGTTTTAATATTTCCAAAGACTATAAACTCGCAAGTTCTGCTTTCAATTTGTCTTTTGCTTGGGCGCCTACGAATTCTTTCACCACTTTTCCGTCTTTGAAGACCTTGAGTGTAGGGATAGACATGATACCGTATGCACTCGCAGTATCTGCATTGTCATCGACATTGAGTTTGCCAATTTTTGCATTCGTCACTTCGCCAGCCAATTCTTCGATAACGGGTCCCATCAGTTGGCATGGTCCACACCATGGTGCCCAGAAATCGACGAGCACTGGTTTATCACTCTTGAGTACTTCTGCTTCGAAATTTGCATCGGTAAATTCCATTGCCATAATTTTGTGTATTTCTGAACTATTGTCACGATAGACAGAAAATATAAATAATATTTACATTTACAGTATACTCTTCAAAGCGTAATTCTGCAAAACGATCTATTTCTTGAGCACGGCGAGAAACGCGCTACTCGGAATGGATACTTTGCCGATGTCACGCATCTTTTTCTTCCCCTTCTTCTGCTTTTCGAGAAGTTTCTTCTTGCGTGAGAAGTCCCCACCATAAAGTCCTCCAGTCACATCCTTTCGAAAAGCTGCAATCGTCTCACGAGCAATGACTTTCCCTCCGATAGCCGCTTGGATAGCGACAGCGAAGTTCTGCTTCGGAATAACTTCTTTGAGTTTCTCTACGACACGCTTCCCTTCTCCATACGCATCACGACGAGGGATCATACGAGCAAAAGCCTCGACACATTCATTTGCTACGAGTATATCAAGTTTCACCACATCACTCGCGCGGTATTCGATCGGCTCATAATTCATCGAAGCATACCCCGAAGAAGCACTCTTGAGTTCATCATGAAAACTCACAATCACGTCCATAAGTGGCGCTTCGAAAGAAAGTAGGACTCGTTCTTCATCGATGTATTCGGTATTTTTATACTCTGCACGAATGGATTGTGTCAGAGTAATGACGTTACCGAGATATTCGCTCGGTGTCACGATAGAGAGAGCAACATACGGTTCGTAAATCTTCTCAATGCTCGCTGGATCAGGGAGGTTAGTAGGGGAATAGAGAGGAAGACGTTTTTCGACGCCCTGGAGTTTTATTTCATACACAACTGATGGTGTGGTAATTGTTGGACTGAGCTCGAATTCTCTATCGAGTCTCGCCTGAATAATTTCGAGGTGCAAAAGTCCAAGAAATCCACAACGAAATCCTCGACCAAGAGCCTGATTGCTTTCCGGTTCAAACGTAAAGGCAGCATCGTTTAGTTTCAACTTATCTAAAGCATCACGCATCAGCGTATAATCATCTCCATCCACAGGATAAAAACTTGCATACACCGCTGGCTTGATTTCTTTGTATCCAGGAAGTCTCTCGACGAACACTTTCTCTTTGTCTCTAAGCCTCCATGTAACTGTATCTCCGACACGGCAGTGCCCCACTTCTTTCAGTCCGGTCGCGATGTATCCGATGTCTCCTGCACGCAGAATATCTGTCGGGACGAGATTTGGATGAAACAGTCCTACTTCGACCGTCACACCTTCTTTTTCTGTACCAAGCATATGAAGCATATCATCACGCTTGACCGTCCCATCGACAACCTTCACATACGCAACGACGCCTTTGTATGTATTGTATACAGAGTCGAAGATGAGAGCACGAAGAGGTTTGGATTCATCACCACTCGGAGCGGGCACCACACGAATAACCTGTTCCAAGACTTCCTTCACACCTCTACCCGTCTTTCCTGAAGCGAGAAGTATTTCTTCTTCTTTGCATCCAAGAATGTGAATAATTTCTTTCTTGGTTTTCTCTACTTCAGCATTCGGTAAGTCAATTTTGTTAATCACAGGAATAATTTCGAGTCCCTGATCGATAGCGAGATACAAGTTCGCTAGTGTTTGCGCTTGTACACCTTTGGTCGCATCGACGAGCAGTACCGCTCCTTCGACCGCAGCGAGTGAGCGAGAGACTTCATAGTGAAAATCCACATGACCAGGAGTATCAATCAGATTGAGCATATATTCTACCCCCTCATAATCATAATGCATCTGTACTGGCTGAAGTTTGATTGTGATACCGCGTTCTCGTTCGAGATCCATCTGATCAAGAAGTTGTTCCTTCATCTTTCGCATTTCCACCGTTTTTGTAAGTTCCAAAAGACGATCCGCGAGAGTCGATTTCCCGTGATCTATGTGTGCAATAATACAGAAATTGCGAATATTTTTTTGTCGGTCTTGTCCATTCATTTCCTAAGAATAAAGCAAAAACGCCCGAAAAGCAAGGAGGTAACTTTCTCCTTCAAGAAAGAATGTATTCCAAAGTTTCTTCTGTGCATTTGTCCCACGAAAATTTTTTCAGTTGTTCTTCTCCTTTTGAAATAAGTTCTTTACGTAACGCTTCATCATTCCAGAGGGTCACCATTTTTTCAGCTATATTTTCGGTATCGGAAGCATCACAAGAAACCACAGCGTCACCGCCCACTTCTATGAGGCTCGAATTGTGTGCTGTGAGTACAGGAATCCCTGATGCGAAAGCCTCAAGGATTGGCAAACCAAATCCTTCGTACAGTGAAGGGAAGGCGAAAAATCGAGCCCCCTGATACAGTGCTCGCAAATTTTCGAAACTCACCGCTCCCGTCATAATAATGTCTTCTACGTAAGGACTCTTTTCACGCGCTTCAAAGATGGCATCCGCAAGCCAAGCTTTCTCCCCTGCCAGCACGAGTTTCATTTCAGGAACGATTTGTTTCGCGATATTGAAGGCTTCGATCAAGCGAACAAGGTTTTTTCTCGGCTGGAGAGCTCCTACATACAAGATGTAGTTTGCATGTTCTATATGATACTGCGCAAGCGTTTGTGAGAGCAGAAGAGGCGTACATCTCACACGAAAAAAAGTATCATCGAAGCCATGATAAATGACACGAATACGTTCAGAGGGTAACTTGGGGAAAAATTCGAGAAGATCTCTCTTCGTTGACTCTGAAACGGCAATCAGTTTATTTGCTCTACGCACCGCGATTTCCAAAAGAAGATTAAGTTTAAAAAGTTGCATTTTCGGAAATGTTTCTGGATAACGCTTGAATGCGAGATCGTGAATCGTTGCCGTTACCTCTGTTTTCTTCGCGACGAAAAATGGCGCAGCTTGAATAGGGAGAAAAAGTTTCTCAGGTGCTATATGGAAAATCTCCCACGCAAATCTCGTCTGCATCCACGCAAATGGGAAGAAACAGGCTTTGACAAAATAGTTCGGAAAGCTCGGAGGAGTGAGGTTCTTATTGAACACACTTTGATGGTACAAATGAAAATTCGTTTCGACATCAATCTTCCCAAAACGCTTGAGAATTTCCCTCAAATACACGCGCGTCCCATCGATACGGCTGTGATCGAGATCACTTACCTGAATGGCTACTTTGATATTTTGTTTCATTATTCTTTTTTTCTCAATTTCATAAGTTCTAACGGCTCTGCAAAGTGCATCGTTTCGCTCCCAACGACATATTCCTCGACAGTAACTCCTTTGGATTTGAAGTATTGCACCACACCATCTACAAGATTTTCTGGAGCACTCGCTCCCGCACTGAGACCAACGATTTTTTTTCCTACGAGCCACTCTTGGTTAATCTCGGAAATATCGTCAATAAGATGGGCTTCTGTTCCTATTTGCCTCGCTGTTTCCATCAAGCGTGTGGAGTTCGAAGAATTTTTCGATCCAATGATAAGAACGAGCTCTGTGACTTTGGCAAGGGACTTCACTGCTATCTGACGATTGGTCGTTGCAAAACAAATATCAGAAAGTGGCGGTTGAGTAATCTGAGGATATTTTTTTTGAAGCGCGCGAATCATTCCGGCTGTATCATCAATAGAAAGCGTGGTTTGCGTAAGATATACCATCTTTTCTGGATTACCAATACTGAGGTTCTCTACATCTGAAATACTCTCTACAAGAGGAATCTGTCCTGCTTTGGCTTCACCGAGAACACCGAGCCCCTCGATGTGTCCTTTGTGTCCAATATACACAATCGTATAACCATCTTTGAGGAAACGGTGTACCTCGAGATGCACCTTCGTTACCAGCGGACAAGTGGCGTCAATAAGGGTCAAACCGCGTTTTTTTGCTTCGATGTAGTGCTCTGGTACCGAGCCATGGGCCGAAAACACGACCACGGCCCCTTCGGGCACTTCTGCAAGCGTTTCTATTGTCACTACCCCCTTGGAAGAAAAATCCTCAACAATATGTTTGTTGTGTACAATTTCATGTTTAACATAGATAGGTGCACCAAAAAGGGCGAGTGTATCATCCACCGCCTTCACCGCTCTGGCCACCCCGGCACAAAATCCACGAGGCGAAACGAGAAGAAGTTTTTCCACTGTTTCCATAGATGTTTTCTCTCGCAGATAAAATTCCTACCCTTTGATTCGGGTACCAATAAATTTCTTGCCAGTAATATAGTTTGTTACATTAGCGAGGTCACCACCATTTAAGATAGCTACCTCTATATTTTCTTTCTCTGCCATTTCAGAAGCAATCGGATCAAAAGGAACATTCATACCAGGATTCCATTTATTACCAACAATGTGACGAAATTCTTTCCATGTCATCTGATCAAACGGCACAGCGTTAGCATGCACGCGAGGATCCTTGCTATACACACGTTCGATATTGGACAGGTTGATAATACGCGTCACATCCAAATATTTCCCAAGTACTACCGCATCAAAATCAGTGGAAAATCCAGGTCTCCATCCAGCTGCTACCAGTATCGATTCTGGCGCCCCATAGAAATCTTCGAGATCGTGTGGGTTCGTATTGATACGTGGATGAGCATATTCACGAAATATAGTACGTACCAAATGAGCGTTCATACGCGTGGCATGAATCCCTAGCCAATCACGGTCGTCATCAGTAATTTCTGTAACTTGTCCAGCAACATCGATATATCTCCGAGCAGTTTTTCCTCCGCCTGTCACAAGAATAAAACGATAGCCTTTTTTGATATGAGCAACAATAAACTTTTTGAATTTAGCTATAAAATCAGCATCAATACCTTCAGGAACAAGAAGTGACCCACCGAGAGAGATAATAATCCGTTCATTCTTAGAATAAGCTTTGAGCGTCATAGATTATCTTTTAAAAAATGAAGCGAGATCTTCGAAAGCTTTTTCCTCTGATTCTTTTTCGGTGCGTTTTTTCACCTCGGCTTTTCCTGATTCGACAGACCTCTTGCCTACTACTACTCGATAGGGAATACCCAGAAGATCACTCTCAGCAAACTTCTCGCCTGCTCGCATATCACGATCATCATAGAGTACTTCAATACCTGCTTTTGTGAGCATCTCATAGATTTCAGTCGCTTTCTCATCCGCTCCGAGGGAGAGGAGATGTACCTGAAACGGCGCTACACTTTCTGGCCATACAAGACCCAAATCATCTGAGAGTACTTCAGCAATCGTGCCCATCACTCTCGCAGGTCCGATGCCATAACTCCCCATAATCACTGGCAAAGATTCTCCTTTTTCATTTTTATACGTGAGTCCCAGCGGTACAGAAAATCTTGTACCAAGACTGAAAATATTTCCCACTTCAATAGATTTCTTCTCTACCAAATTTTCTCTCTTCAGTCCGAGATCGGCGAGCACTTCGTCATTCAACACTTCGGCATTGAGTGCTTGACCATTTGCTTCATCGACATAGATACTATCTTCACCGGCATCACTCACCGTCTGAAACTCTTCTGAATATTTACTAAACATTCCTCCAGAAGCAAATGTCGGATACGTCACTTCACCGAGTCCTACTCTCTTGAAGACAATTTTGTATGCTTCTTTGAGAGAGACATACAAAGCATCATGCTCTTCTTCTGTACGGGAAAATGAATACAGGTCTTTCATCAAAAATTCACGCATCCGCATAATACCTGATTTAGCACGCGTCTCATTGCGAAATTTTGTCTGAAAATGATAGGTGAGTGCTGGTAAATCACGATAAGAACTGATGTGCTGAGTCATCATACGAGTCATCGGTTCTTCGTGTGTCACAGCGAGCCCAAGATTTGTTCCATTTTTCAGTTTCGTTTTGAACCACACATCAACTTTCTCATCATCCCACCGGTCAGTCTTTTCCCAGAGCTCTTTATCCTGAAGTGATGAAAGGAGAACTTCTTGTCCGCCCACTTTGTTCATCTCCTCACGGATAATCTGAATAATATTATTCAGCACCCGAAGACCGAGTGGTAAGAAAGAATAGGCTCCTGCCATTTCCTTGTGAATAAAACCAGCCCGCAAAAGAAGCTGGGCGTTCTTGCTCACCTCATCTTTTGGAGCTTCTTTTTTGGTACGAACAAAAAGTGCTGATTGTCGCATAAGAATATTTTAAAATTGTACGGATATTTCTTGTTCTGCTCCCTTGCGCCATACGAGCATCTTCACACTCTCTCCTGTGTGGTAAGGAGTAAGAAGAAGAGGAAGCGGACTCGTCAGTGTCACAGATTTACCATCAACACTCTTGATAATATCCCCTGCTTCAAGACCTGCCTTCATAGCACTAGAACCTGCCAATATCGCTAAACCAGTTTTTCCTGACGGTGAATAGATGAGTGCTCCAGCATCCAGAGGAAGTTTCATTTGTAATGCAAGCGTCTTGGTAAGAGGCAAATAGTATGCGCCCAAGGTAACCCTCGTGTTCATTTCCCCTTTGATCATTCGGTCAAGAGATTCTCGAACGCTGTTAGCAGGAATAAGAAAAGAGAAAGAAATATTATCAATAAGAAGCGATCCCATAAGACCGATCATCTCTCCGTTATATCCTACAGCTGGGCCACCAATGAATTTTTCAGTAGCTACAAAATCTGTTTCTAGAATGCCTTCCATTTTTTCGGACGAGGCTACTGTTTTCCCTGAGAGATTGAAAGAATGATTAATATTGCTCAAGATACCGGTCGCAAGACGGTTCTGATATGGGAGAGATGACCCTCCGAGAGCAATAAGTTTCTTCCCGACGCGAGCATCATCTGAATTAGCGAAAGCAATTGATGGAGTATTCTTTGCATCGGTGAGACGGAGGAAAAAAATATTCGTCAAAGTATCATATCCAAGAAAATCAGCACTCTGTACGGTACCATCAAAAAGAATGACAGAATATTCAAACATTTCCTTGGTAAGAGGAGTACTACTGTAACTCACAATCAGTCCGTCATTGGTGACAAGTACACCTGTTTTAACAGGAAGAATACCGACGCTACCTTTCGCCAGAGGGCTCGTCGCCTGAAGTGTAGTCACAATATTCACGACTGCAGTCGCTGGTTGTGAAACGATTTTCTCTACCGTATCATCCTCTGCAACGATGATTTGTTCGGTTTTATTGATAATAGTAACGCGATCAGTTGCTTTCTTTAGGACGCTCCAGGTATTCAAGAGTGGAAGCGAGGCAATCTTAGGGAGATAGGCATTAAGCAAAATCGATCCCAAAGCACCAAAAAGAAGAATACTTAACACAAAAAGGAGTACAAAGAACGTTTTTTTCATAGAAACAACTAAATATGCCTGATGGCATCATAAATTAATAAGCAAGAGATACCCTTTTCTTCTCTCATCTCCCATTCTTTTTACCACGTTTTCTACTCTTTGTACACCCCAGAAATACATCAGACAAGTATACGCCACGGTGTACTCCAGAGGAGGATACCTATGAGTCCAAAGAAAAAAAGTGTTCTCCAAACCATTTTTCGAAGTGACAATACTTGATGGAAGATGTCGAAAGCGATATCCCAAATGAGAAAGAAAAATACCAGCGCCAATGCGCCAGCGGTCAAATATCCGAATGGCCAGAAACTCATCACCCACGCCATCTCCGCCATACACAATCCAAGGATGATGCTATACAGCAAAAGACGTTTTTTCTTCACCTCTTCTTTTTGAATACTCGAAAATGTTTTATAACTGGTAAAAGCAGTACCAAAAAAATAGAGTGTCATCAATCCCCAAAGTGGGAAAGAAAAATTGAGATAGAAACCAAACAGACTCGTGTAATAGAAAAACAAGGCTGACAGAGAAGCAGTATTCAGAAAAGCCTGTGCTGTTTTGTCTTTTGGGGAATGACGCAAGCGATACAAACCAAGGAGCGCAAAATAATACATACCAGCACACAGAAAAATGAACCACTGACGCTGACGAGGTGAATCAATAAAAGAAAGAAATGTTGGAGAGGCGAGAGAAAGAAGTCCGAGAAGAAGTACATCTATCGAACGTTTGGTAATTCTCTGACACGCCCAAAGTGAAATAATGAGGAGTGGAACAGTTGATAACAAATACCAATTCCATGTAGGAAAAAAAGGGTTCTGCACCACCACTTCGAGTCCAAGTGCAAAAATAAATGTCCAAAAGAGAATAGTGAAATGAAAAATCATAGAGACGAGACAAGCAGAAAAATAGAGAGAATACTGTTTTCTCTACTATAACACAATAGAATGGAATAGAAAAAAAGAGGCCCTCAAAAGCCCCTTCTTCTTTGCATTGTCCTCTGATAGGCACCTTTCTACTCATTTTCGTTCCTCTAATGTGAGTTTTACATCGCTCTCTTTTCCTTTGTGCCAAAGAGAAAAAGTCACTTCATCACCAATGACATATTCTGAAATTAGCAGAGTCAGAGGATGGTCTGCGTCAATTTTCTTCCCGTTCACACGGAGAATGATGTCATTTTCTACGATATTTGCTTTATCAGCAGGTGATCCAGGTATGACAGCAAAATCTGTCATCTTGGTACCACGGAGAACGAGTGCTCCATAGTTATACGGTAGATTGTTGGCTTTCTGTATCTCGTCATCGAGGAGTACATAGCGGACACCAATATACGGGACAGAAATTTTCCCTGTTTTTTTCACTTGATCAATGACTCTCTTTACTGAATCTATAGGCAAAGCAAAACCGACATTTTCTGCACCTCTTGCTACCGCAACATTGATACCGATTACTTCACCAGAGATATTAAATAAGGGACCGCCAGAATTTCCCGGATTGATAGCCGTATCAGTCTGAATGATATCTGTTAACTTTTCTTCCATACCAAAACCTGAGCCAGCTGATACATTCCTTTTCAAACCGGAAATGATTCCGCTCGTGACTGAATCTGAGAATTCTCCTAAGGCATTACCGATAGCAACAACTGTTTGTCCGACTTTGAGAGCACTCGAATCACCAAGCGTCAAGGCAGGAAAATCACTTCCTTCGATTTTCAAAACGGCAATATCATTATTGGGATCACGCGCGAGCACCTTGGCAGAATATTCTTTTCCCCCTTGCATAATGACAGTGTATTCGGCCTGCTCATCAGATACCACATGTTTATTTGTGACGATCATACCATCGTTTGAAACGAAGAATCCTGACCCACTTCCGATTTTCTGTTTCTCTTTTGTCGTTGTATCAGAATCCTGCTTCGGTACATCAAAAGGAGAAAAGAAGGGAAACCCACCAAAAAAATCCATGGAATTGTAACGCCTCATTTGCGAGATCTCTTTACTGATGACAATACTCACCACTCCCTGAGAATGCTTTTCTACTAGGTTCACAATACGATTATCATCAAGGAGAGGTTGGTCTGTAGTCGTTGATGGCGAGGATGGCAATTTTGTTTCTCCACCTTGAGAGAGAGACGTATTGTATTTCTCATAGAGTTTGATAACTGCAGGAGAAAAGAGTCCGCCTACAAAACCGGCAAGCAGAGCAAAGATAAAAAGGAATGCTTGATGCTTGTGGCGTGATTGCATCGGCACAGTATATGTTTGAACGTCTCCTCCTCCGTTATTTTCTTTTTGTTCCATAGGATATGTTATTAAAAATAAATTTATTTTTAAATAATAGAATGCTCTCTATATTTTTCCTTTAGAAGAAGAATGCTGGGTCACCACCTGGAGTTTCATAGAGCTTCTTCTCGAACTCTTTCATATCTTCATGAGTAAATTCTATGCGAGCTGATTCCTTGTCCCACGTATATTCTGGAACAAGAACCACTACTGACATTTTCTGCATCTGTTCTGAAAGATATTCTGCAAATGTCATCCGTTTGACGAAAATTTGTTTCAATAAGTACAGCGTTTTCGTATCTTCTTTCTTCTGTTCTTTCAGAAGCACAATATGAAATCCTAACCTACTTTCGATCACATCTCCAGTTGTTCCGACGGCTTGTTTCACGAGCGATGGTTGCAGTTCTGGCAAAATATCTGACAAAGCAAACCACTGACCTTCTTCATCCGTCTTATCATCAGAATATTTCTTCGCTACTTCAGAAAACGATGTGCCTGCACGAATTTCCTTCTGCGCTTCAAGAGCTTTCTCCCGAGCCTTTTCGATATCGGGTGTCGTGTTCTTTGTAAATGCTTTTTCAAGTTTTTCTTGGTACAAACCTGGTATGACAATCTTTTCTTCAAAATCAGCGAGTGTCCATCTATAAAGCCGATCAAGTTCTTGCTTCACTGTTTCTCTTGTTCCATATTCTTCGAGTTTACGAGCAACTGATTGTTTGGCTTCTTCTGAACCCACAAAGATACCCTGCGCTGATGCCAGTTTTTTTATAGCCAGGTCTTCAATCATTTTATTAAGGACTTCTTTTTCTCGTATCTTGAAACGTTTCTTTCCATCTTCTGTCGAAAAATCTACACGTAACCCTATTTTCGAAAAATCTTGTGTTTCATAAAAGCGTCTTACAGAAGCCATATTGGTAGCCAGCGAACGAAAAGTAATCACATTTGTATAATCCATCACAACAAGAGGATAGGGAAACGAACTTTTGAGACGGTTGGTAATATTTCCTGATCCCGGGAAAATATAAAGCAAGACAAGACTGGTAGTGAATAAGAAAACACAGAAAATAAGAATAGCAAAGACAAAAGTACTCATATGAATACGCTTCAAAATGTTTGTTTTCGCTTCTTTCATAATGAATATTCTCTCATATAAAAAATTAAAAAAAGAGTCGCCACCATTTCTTATAATGAGGGGTGTTATCCTCGTTTCCATTCACATCGCTTGTATGCGTCTCTAACTCGGAGTTATCGGTCTTTGCAGATTCTGGACGAGGAACAATCACAACCACATTTTCTCCTGATTTTCTCAGTCCCAGTTTCTGTTTCGCCTCTTGTTCACGAAAATTGTCGGACGAAAAATAGGTAATTTTTTCTGCTAACGTTTCATTCTCATGGCGAATGGTTTCTGCTTCAGACTGAAGTTTAGCTACTTCCTCTTCAATGCGATAATTTCTTTTTATCTGCTGAGAAGAAACCAATATCACCCAGACAGAAAAAAGAAAAACGATGCCAATAATAATTTTTACCCACCATCCATTTTTCATCATAGTTATCATTTTCTCATCTTACATTAAAGAAGAAAAAATGGAGCAACGAGAAAACCAATCATCGATATCACAACAAGCACAGACACCACAACCCAGATTTTATAGGCACGCTTGTGCCACTTTCGAAAACTCATACGCTATTATTTTATCAATTTTTTATAGGGCGTCAAGACGCTCTCTCATCACTTTTCCTCGCATCCTGTATCATAGCACGTACTTCTTTCAAATCCACCGATGGGCGATGACCAAGTGACTGAAATTTCTTGGCACCAATATGTTGCATCTGATGAAGTGACAGTGGTGTTTCTGAGGAAACATACGATTTGTGATACGATTCTTTCTTCTGCATTTGTATGGCCTGAGGAGCTACGACAGACTCTTCTTTCTTTTTCGTTTCTACTTCATTGCGTACCTTGGCCACAGAGCGCTGATAATCCCGGAGACAATCTTTGCAAAACGTAGGCCTCTTACCATCTGGCTGAAAAGGTACTTGTATATCCATACCGCAACTTACACACTGTGCTTCATATAATTTCTTCTCTTGAGGAACCTGCACAGTTTCTGGAAGCTCCTTCTTGGACGGTTCTGATATTTCATTCTGTTTTTCTTCTTTCTTGCCACTGAATGCTGGCCTTGATTTGAGTGGCTCGAGAGATTCGAGTGATACTGCAGGATCTCTCTTCGGTGCCAATGCAGGACGGAAAGAAGAAGGAGAAACGACTGGCTTTTTATCATCTGCTCTCCTCATCGGATGGCTCGCTATCGGCAGAGGTTTTTTCACTGGATCCGGAGCAGGACTTTGTGATTCAGCGATAGCCTGACGTTCTTCAGAGGTAAGCATTCCACTCCAACGCCTAATCTTTTCTTCTACTTCTTCACGACTGGATGAATAACGCTCTCTTGAACTCTGAATAATTTTCACTTCGTTTCCTGCGTCTTCGAGTTTGATCGGAGGAAGGGTCGTAGCACTGAATGCATCCCCCGCAATACCATCAATCATCAGTTTCAAATAAATCTGATATTTCGGAAGATTAATAATATCATTCATCATAAAAACTGGCTCGAATTCTTTCTCAAGAAACTCAGCATCCATCGCACCAACGCGGAACGAAACAATAGATCCTGCATTTCCAAAAATAGCATCACGAACGGTTTCTTCAATCTGAGTAACATACTGATTGGCAAGTACGAGATTGAGGTGATATTTACGAGCTTCAGAAAGAATGTTTGCAAATGATTCAGTAGCAAAGTTCTGAAATTCATCTACATACAGGTAGAAATCTTTACGCTCTTCTTCGGGTATATCGACACGACCCATCGCTGCCAATTGAATCTTAGTAATCATCATGGCACCAAGGAGTGCTCCGTTGTCTTCACCAATACGTCCTTTCGAAAGGTTGATAATGAGAATTTTCCGTTGATCCATCACTTCACGAATATTGAAAGACGAAACGGTCTGACCAACGATATTACGAATCAGAGAACTTGAGAGAAATTGCCCAACTTTGTTTTGGATTGGTGAAATAACTTCTTGGAGCACTCTGTCGTTCCACTGAGAGAACTCATCTACCCAAAAGCTCCGTACCACTGGGTCAGTGATCTTTTCTACTACCCGAGCACGATACGATTTGTCTACCAAAATACGTGTGACACCTAGGAGCGTACTCCCAGGATATTCGAGCAGTGCCAAAATAGCATTACGCAAAATATATTCAAGTCTTGGTCCCCAAGAATCTGCCCAAATTTTCTTAAACACACCCACCAGTCCTGATGCGACGAGATGACGGTATTCCGGATCAACTTTCTCCATCACATTGAACGCAATCGGAAAATCCTGATCAGATGGGTTGAGATAAATAACATCATTGATACGACTCGATGGTATCGCTTTGATAAGTTTTTCTGCAGTATCTCCGTGTGGATCGATGAACGCAATACCGTGCCCCTTTTGAATATCCTGGATGGCCAAATTCTCAAGCAAATTTGTCTTGCCCATACCCGTCTTCCCGATAACATACATATGTCTTCTTCGATCATCTGTCTTGATACCAAAGACTCTCTCCTGATTTCGGAAATTCGTTTTCGCAAAAAATGTTATTTCGTTTTGATTATGTGTTGCCATAAATATTACTCTTCAATAGGGAGATTAATGGGGGCGCCACCACGTTTCGATGAAACATGAGAAATATTCGGACTGGTGATTGACATATCTGGAATATGAAAAACCGTTGCCAATTCCTCAGTACTGAGAATAAACTTAGTGCTCGAAGGATCACCATCTCTCGTAATATACCGCCTAAATACACGGCGTTGTCTATATCTCAAGCGATCGTCCTTAAAAAGATAGTTTGCATATGTTTTCGTATTATCATCTGGTCTAAAACCATTTAAGTTAAAATCATTGAACTGTTTCAAAGCTCCGATAAATGCTGAAACACCATTAGCCTTATTGAACGCTTCCCTTCTTCCTACATAGACATGACGCATACGGGTACGAAACATTTGTTTGCCCATATTGGATTCTAGGGCTTTCAATTTTTCTTTCTCGCCTGGAGTCAAACGAAACTCTACTGGCGATTCATCTTTGGATGCTCCTTCACCTGAAGCAGTAAAAGCAAATTCACGTCCAGATATACCACGACCGACGTTCATAACAATATCTCGGAAAAAAGTAAAAATACCCCCAAGGAGACCTAGTTTCGGTTTCTCTTCTTTTCCTAAAAATTTATCAATCGTTTTTTGGAGAACTTTTTGGGTATTCGCATGAAGTGGCGTGATGATGTATTGAAGCCAGATGTGTTGACCAGGACCAATCTTCGACATCGTTTCGATGAGTCCGGAGAGAGGATCAATCATCTTACCTGTGACTGTTTCCTCAAAATACTTGTACGTCTTTATTGGATATAAATCATCAGCAGAGAGCAGGAAATCCGTCCCCCACAAATCCCAATCTTTATTCGGAATCGTCTTGGGGACGAGATTAACATAGTCCTCTGCTTCTATAATTTCGACATTCGGATACTGCGCATAGAAAGCAGATTCTACCAAATCACGAAATTGTTTGGGCGTACGCACATACATATGCACTTGCCCTTCGATACTTGCGATCTCAAGAGAAAATGATGGTACAAAAACACCTTTGATCCACTGTTCAGAAATACTCGGAGTAGAATGGATACCAGCAAGGACAGCATAAATCGATTCCATCAAAACAGGACTTTTCTCAGAATCACGTGGTGGGATAATCTCAAGTAATATTTTTTTTATACTTGACGCGTATTGATTCTGCACGTGTTGCTCCCAGAAAATTTTAAAAACAAGAAAGAGAATCGGTGGAAACAAAATAAACCACACATCCATTAAAGAACCAAGTGCATGAAAAATACTTGAAAAAGTTTGTGAAAAACTAAAAAAAAGAGTGTTCATTAGTGTGAGGTACGTTGACCCCCTATTAGGTGACGAAAAAACAAGAATAATACAAAATATATTTTTACATATTCTCTAGTACATTTCCATTCTAGCATACTCGTCGCAAAGAGAGAAATGAAAAGTACATTATTTCTTCACAGTATATACATCTTTCCCAACACGCTGAAAAAAGCTATTCAAATTGATGATCACTGTTGATTTTTTCACTTGACGGATTTTCAGAATCTGACTGAGTATTTCTTCACGAGAAAGAGGTTTGTCTGATTTACGAAGAATTTCATCCAATACTTCTCTTACTGTCCCCTTCTTGTATCCCCATTCAGCCAGAGCATATGTACCACGACCCACCAGAATGAAACGATTGTCTTTGATGAGTTCGTTGTGTACAGTCTGAGGATGACTTTGCGTTTTCTTCGTACTCTTGAGGCCGTAACTATCGATAAGCGATGCAATTTCTCTAAAATGTAGCAGTTTCCCAGTAGTTTTGAGCACGAGATATGCCTTCTCTCTTGTACCACGAGGTTTAATATCGCTCCACTGTGATAATCCCCATTTACCGAATACGTTTTGTTTCACTTCTTTTGATACTGCAAGAAAGTGAACCATCGTCTGCTCATCTACCGTTTCATTCTTCAATTGAAATTGCAAAAAAAGCTCTGATGAAGACAGTGCCTGATTACCTGTTTTCAGTATTCTGATAGCTTCATTCTTCACCTTCTCCCACAATTGAAAGGAAAAATCTTTAAGAATATAAGACTTCTCACATTCTTTCGTCGCTTTCGTCTCCTTCACAGATGACAAGCATTCGATGAAAACCAGCAGTGCTCCACGTTCTTTTGTGTCTTCAGGAGCCAGCATATCGAGAAGTACCTCTGTGCGAACAATACCCCCTTTTTCTTCCAGCGCAGAGACGATACGTTTCGCTGCTTCTTTGAAAAGAGGATGCTCTCGCTCCTCAGCAAGAAAACCGAGTGCGCTCATAATAATCTGACGAACACGTTCCCTGGTCACTGCGTACGTCTGACCAATTTCTTCGAGAGTCTCTGCAGACTTCCCTAGTAAACCAAAACGCGCAGACAAGATGTTCCGCGAACGCACTGGTATCTTCTTCAAAAACTGCTCCAAAGTGAAAACAAAAAATGATGACTTATCAATCTCTATAATTTCTGGAGAAGGGGTTTTCTTCTTATTCTGAATCATAAAAAATGTCTCTGGATTATTTCTCTCTCTTCGTTCCCTGCACTTCCTTGAGGATATTTATATTACCGCATATTATTACTTTTTGTCAACCCCAAAAAAGAAAAGAGAAAAAAAGCAGAAAAAGACTCTTTTGCATCCAAAAAGCCTCGGCATTCGTACTCTCTTTGAAGATAGAAATGTATTACAGAACATTTGCATTTATTCAAAGAATTGTTTATACTGAAGACATAATAAAAACAAAAATCACACGCACGATCTTTACGGTCGTAGAAATAAAAATATGACAGCAAACAATACAACGCATATCGATCCAGAACTTCAAAGCACAGAAGAACAAGTTGCTAAAATCAAGGCACTTCGTGATATGGTGCTGAGTGCTGAGAAAACTATTCAGGGAGCCAAAGCGATGCTCCTCCAGTTAGAAGGCAAGAAAAAAACAGGGCGTCCCCGCAAAGTAGATTTAGATACTGTAGATGGGACCGTTGTTGAAGGTACTTTCGATGGACAGATTATGATTGGTACCGATGGAAGACAATACCCTGTGCCAGCAAACTACGCTTCCAAATCCAAACTCGTCGAAGGTGATATGCTCAAACTCACCATCACTGATCGTGGCGCTTTCCTCTACAAACAAGTCGGGCCAATCGATCGCAACCATGCTATTGCAGTGGTAACACAGGACGAAAACGGCAACTATTATGTCATCGCTGATGGCAAGCCATTCCGCGTACTCCTCGCCTCTATCACCTATTTCAGAGCGATGCCAGGCGATGAAGTAGCTATTGTAACCTCCCAAGACCCTGATGCCACATGGGCAGCTATCGAGAATGTGATTCAGAAAGGTGCTCGCGATGATTGGCAGAGTGCTCTCACCAAAGCGACTGAGGAGAACGAAAGCATCAACACCTGGAAGAAAGATCTGAAAGATGCGAAGCCCAAAGAAGATTCTTTTGTGCATTCGAATGACACATTCACTTCCGAAGACACACACACTCTCGATGATTGGGTTCGTGATATGGAAGAGATAGAGAAGGAAATTAAACAGAGTGCCTCATAAAAATTGTTATGGAAATAAAGAATTGGGATAAGGCGCGTCTGAGACGTGTAATACGTCAGTTTGCGAAATTCGTTATCGTTGGTGGTATCAACACAGGCATCGATTTCCTCATACTCAATACTCTTATTTATATCACCGGTATAGAAACAGGTAGCGGTATTTTTGTTTTAAACAGTATCTCTTTCTCTGTAGCAGTCGTGAATAGTTATTTCATGAACAAACGCTGGACATTCCAAGACAAAACAAAGACAGAGCAGACCACAATCAAATTTTCCGCTTTCTTCATTATTAGTATTATCGGACTCTTGATTAACGGCATAGTACTGACAAGCATCACGACGTATATTCCCCCATTCTTTGGGCTGAGTGCTGTACTTTGGGCGAACATCGCCAAACTGTTTGCTACAGGATTCTCACTCGTGTGGAACTTTGTTGGTTACAAATTGTTCGTTTTCAAGAAATAGCATTACTTAAAAGTATTATCCTGAGAAGCCTAAGGCAAGGATTCGGACCCCGCCTGCAACGTTATAAGTAGCATTTCGGGCAGGTTTTTTTATTACTAAAAAAGAGGTATACTAGTAAATGTCAGACTCAAATTTTGACAACATTATTTGAGATATTTGTTTTATACTAACTATTTTCATTTCGACATTTTTATATTACTTCATCTTTCTATGTCTACATCTACTACCCTCTATCGTAAATATCGCCCCCAAACGTTCGCTGATGTCGTAGGGCAAAAACATATTGTCACCACCCTCACAAACGCTCTCGCGCTGGGTCGCGTCGGTCAGGCCTATCTCTTCACGGGTCCTCGTGGTACAGGCAAGACAACACTCGCACGCCTCTTTGCCAAGGCAGTCAACTGTTCTCAGAGAAAAGGAAGTGAGCCGTGCAATACCTGTGAACATTGTCTCTTGATGACCGATGGACGATCCCTTGACGTTATAGAGATTGATGCCGCTTCGAATAATGGCGTCGACAATATCCGTGAACTGAAAGAAACAGTTGCTCTACCTCCCACACTTGGATCGCACAAGATCTATATCATTGATGAAGTACATATGCTCTCTACTGGAGCATTCAATGCGTTGCTCAAAACACTTGAGGAACCACCACTCCATGTTATCTTCATTCTTGCAACCACTGCTCTTCACAAAGTCCCAGATACGATTGTTTCTCGGTGCCAACGTTTCGATCTCTCTCGTTTTCCAGTAAAAAGCATTATCGGCAAATTAGAGAAAATTGCAAAGGCTGAAAAACTCAAAATCGATGCTGGTGCACTCGAAATGATTGCTCTGACGGCAGAAGGTGGTATGCGTGATGCAGAATCCCTCCTGATGCAAATCATTTCTCTTGAGGCCTCACCGATTACTGAAGAAAAAGTCATCGAAGTACTCGGGACAACCAAAAAAGATAATATTGTGACGCTTCTTCGATTGATCGGGGAAAGTGAACTCTACCCGAGCTTGAACTTTGTCACGAAGCTTTCTCTTGATGGCACGGATCTTTCAATTTTCTGCGGTGTTTTTCTTCATTACCTCAGGGATCTCCTCCTTGTCTCCGCAAATATCGAAAGAGGTCTAGAAGACATCGATTCCTTTACAGAAGAGCAGAAAAACGATATGCGGACACTCGCGCATATGTTTTCTCCTGATGATGTCGTACGTATGCTCGAATACATACAAATCGCACAAATAGGAAGCAAGGTGTCTGTCATTCCAGAACTCCCCTTGCAAATTGCTCTCGTGAAAATCATCTCACAGAATGCACCAGTAACCCACGCGCAAGGAGAGAAAAAATCCGTTCCAACATCACAAAAGGAAACTCCTTCAGTCCAAGAAAGCACGAAGAAAGAAGCGCCTAAGGAAGCCACTTTGTCAGTGTCTCTTCCTAAACCAAAAGAAGAACAAATATCTCTTCACCATACCGAAGTACCTAACAAAACGATTGAAGAAACAGAATCAAACATTAGCCTCAGTACTATCGTGAGTGAATGGAACGCTATTTTGAACACTGCAAAGAAGCTCAATGCGTCACTGAGCCTCGCACTCTCTACAGCACATCCTGTTCAAAGCACAAATAACATTATCACTATCGCTGTGAAGTACCCTTTCCACAAAGAACGTCTCGATGAGAAAGCCAATCAATTGACACTCGCGACAGCTTTTGATACGATACTGAAATCGAAAATGAAGATCAAAATCATTGTTGAAGGAGTTTCTTTCACAGAAAATAAGACAGAAACAGTCGAAAAAAACCCACTCATTGATCAAGCAATGGAAATGCTTGGTGGGAAATTTGTGAGTACGGAGAATGGTTAAAAAAAATATACTGGGGAGTAGCCAAGTGGTAAGGCAGGGGCCTTTGAAGCCTCCATTCGTAGGTTCGATCCCTACCTCCCCAGCTTACAAAATAAGCATGCTATCGCCGAAAGAATAGAAAGAAAAATGGTTCTCAATCGCTCTATTGTAGAGTTCGACGATGTTTTTTTTTGCCTTCTTATCTTGCAAAAAAGCATCGACCAGGAACATCAGTGACGTTTTCGGGAGATGAAAATTGGTAATCAGAATGTCCGCTATTTGAAACTCATACGGCGGATAAATAAAAATATCCGTACGGTCTTTCTGGAAAACAATTTGATGATTCTTTGCCAATGACTCGATGGTGCGGAGCGCTGTTGTACCTACGGCAATGATCGGATGCCCCGCCTGTTTTGCAATATTGATATGCTCCCTCGTACCTGGCGCAAGAGTGATGAATTCTGTATGCAGTTTTTTCGTACGGAAATTGTCAGATGTGAGAGAGGCAAATGTCCCAAGACCGACGTCGAGCGTCACGAAATCAATTCCGATATTTTTCTTTGCAAGTGAGGCAAAAACAGTATCAGTGAAATGAAGTGAAGCTGTCGGAGCAGCGACCGATGCTCCTTCTTTGGCAAATACTGTCTGATAGCGTTTACGCAGAACATCTTCTTTTGTTTTAGCACCTTCCAAATAATGAGGAAGAGGTGTTTGTCCATATTTATGAAGCAATGTCTGAAGTGACTCCCCTGCGTGACTCACCACTCTCACGAAAAACATATTCTCTTTCTGACCCACCACCTCGAAATAATCACCACTTGGAAAAGTGAGTTTCTGCCCTACGTTCGTTTTGCGATCGACGAGTACGGGAATATATTCCTCATCTTCTATTTCATTGGCAAGAACAAAGACTTCTATCTTCCCCCCTGTCTCCTTTGTGAGCCAGAGCCTCGCAGGAAGTACTCTCGTGTCATTGAGTATCATAAGTGACTGGGGCGAGAGATATTTCGCAATATGACGGAAAATATCAAAGGTCACCGTATCAGTTTTCGTATCATAAATAAACAACCGAGCACTATCTCTCGGTTCTATTCCTTCTTTCCGAATCAATCCCTTCGGAAGAGTATAATCATATTTTTCCATATCCATCATTTCCATACAGTATGAAAAGTACCAAATAAACTGACAAGAAAAAATTCTGCTTTCGCACAGAATTATTCTTTATTTTTTCCTTATTTTTATTCTCCGAGATTTTCTTTTCTATTTCTCTCGAGCTCCATTTTTAGTTGTGCATTTTCTTTTTTCAATTCGATCATCTTGAGCTCTCGACCAGTCATTATTTTATTCATACGGTCTTGCTCAATGACAGTTTTCTTCAATATCTCTTCTGATTGTTTCCGTTCAGAAATATCTCGTGATATTCCTACAAAATACTTCACTTCCCCTTTCTTATCAAAAACAGGATTCACAATAAGATGACACCACTCACGATCTGCGAATTCTGGTAGATGTTTCACATCGAGAGACATTGGTTTTTTCTCCGCAATGCTTCGCGCTATCACTCCTCGTATTTCTTCCCGCTGTTCTGGAACAACTGATAATGTCCAATCGAAGCCAATTGCTTCGTCTAAACTTCTAAAGTTATGCTCTTTGAGACCACCAGGGCTCATATATTCGATTTTGTTATCGAGATTGAACAACTTGATACAGTCTGGCGACGATTCCATCAACATTTCAAACTTCTCTTTTTCATCGGAACAATCCTTATTATAATCTTGTTGCATATTGCTTTATATTATTTGAATAAATATACTGCAAGGACATTCCTATTTTACCATATTACAAAGAGAATCCACAAGAACATATACATAAATTCTAATCAGATATCAAAGAATAAGTTCTTTGAAGCCTCTATTCTCATATTTTGTAGACTCTGTCCTACTCAGTTGGAACTCTATTATAGCAGAACTGAAGACTTAGCAGAACATCTTCTTCTGTGATACTCGAGGACAACGGCTTTCATTTAGTGACCTCCTCAGTCTGAAGAATAATAAAAAAAGAACTCTAGCAA
>PFHN01000038.1 GCA_002782305.1 Candidatus Moranbacteria bacterium CG_4_8_14_3_um_filter_41_13
CATAGTAGGTTAAGTGGGTTACCACCCATGATAGCAGAAAAAGGGGCTTCGGGGTTTGAATTCGGGGAACGGTACAATAGTAGGTCTTTTTGATAAAAATATGTTATAATGAAAAAAAATGTTTATTCTTTTACTTCTTTTTTATGAAGAAAAAAATGATGGGTTTAGTGGTTGTTGCTTTTGTTCTTTCGGGATGTTCTTTGGGTAACATTGGTACGAATACAAAAAACATAGGTACTTCCTCACCTGTAGGTGAGACAGAAACATTCTCAACCAAGGCCCTTCCTGGAAGTTTGTGGAAAACAGAAGATGGAGGGAAAACATTTGTTGTAAAATCGCAGGTTGATGAGAAGTCGAGTATCACCAAGGCTGACATTCTTTCTATTGCTTATCATCCGAAACAGGCAATGACTATTTATGTGAGCTCTGTAGATAGCGGTATTTTCAAAACAGAAAATGGAGGTAATACGTGGACACCTATCTCTTTTCCTCCGAAGAAGATCTACAGCTTCATCCTGGATAAGAATGATCCTGACAATCGTATGTTTGCTTCTGGTATGGTGAATAATTGGGGGAAAATATTTCGGACTGATGACGGAGGAGTAACATGGAGAGACGTTTATACTGAACCTGGACAGAACACGCCCATCACTGCTCTTTCTCAACATTTTCGAGACAGAAATGTTATCTTTGCTGGCACTGCGACAGGGACAGTGGTGAAAAGTACTGACAGCGGAGAAACATGGAAAAACATCGGTTCCAATATCAATGGTTTGATTGGAGAAATTGCCTTTGATTCAGAAGAAAATCAGGTAGTATATTTGCTCACTTTTAGTGATAAACTGTACTATTCTCCTGATGGCGGTATGAAGTGGATCAATTGGGAAGAAGAAAAAAGCAAAGAAGCATCAATGGTGAAGCAAAAAATATCAAACCTGAATGCACAGGGTCCGATGCCGAGTGGTATCATATCGATTATGAGTGATCCGACGAGATCAGGCGTTATTTATGCAGGGACGAATCATGGATTGTATCGGAGTACTGATTTTGGGAAGTATTGGAGTGAATTCAATATCATCGAAAGTGCGAAGAAATTCCCTATCAGATCAATAGCGGTCAATCCACAAAATCCCAAAGAAATTGTCTTTGTCGCAGGGAAAGCATTTTACAGATCGATTGATGATGGAGCGACCTGGATGACGACAGGACTGAATGTTGATCGAGGTGCTTCGTTTGTGACATATGATCCTTTTGATCCTCGGTATTTACTTATGGGACTGCGTAATTTTAAATAATATATTAACGAATTATTTTATGAAAGCACTGATAGAAGAGAAGAGAGGAGATTTCGAAAATGCCATTGAACATTTTCTGAATGAATCATCAAAGATTCGCACGGGTAGAGCCCAGCCAGGACTCGTAGAGAATTTGATGGTGGATTATTATGGAACGAAGACGCCTCTTAAACAAATAGCCAACATTATGATACCAGAGGCTCGTCAAATCCTCATCCAACCATGGGACAAGGGAGGACTTACTCTCATCGAGACAGCTATTCGTGAATCTGATCTTGGATTAAATCCAGGGAATGATGGCATTGCTCTCCGTATTACTCTCCCTGCGCTCACCGAAGAACGTCGTCGTGATCTCGTGAAAACACTCAATAGCAAAGCAGAAGAAAGCCACATCACGATTCGTACGGTACGTGAAGGAATTTGGAAAGATATTCAAGACAAAGAACGATCTGGTGAAATCTCAGAAGATGACAAATTTCAGGGTAAAGATGAGCTTCAGAAAGTAGTGGATGAATACAACAAGAAGCTCGAAGACATCCGCGAAAAGAAAGAAAAAGATATTCTTACCGTATAATTTATAATCCCTCTCCTCTATGCTTACTGTTCTCATTTTTCTTGCACTCCTTGCATCGCTCGTACTGTTTCATGAACTCGGTCACTTTATCGTCGCTCGAAGGAACGGCATCAAGGCTGACGAATTTGGTTTTGGTTTTCCGCCACGGATGTTTGGCGTGTACAAAGATGACACGACTGGACGTCACAAAATCGTGTGGGGGAACAAAGACATAGAAAGTCCGCATACGGTGTATTCTTTCAACTGGCTTCCTCTTGGTGGTTTCGTGAAAATTAAAGGTGAGGATGGCCAGAACCAAGAGGCAGATAGTTTTGGTAATAAATCAGCCTGGATTCGAGTGAAAGTACTCGGTGCTGGAGTGTTTATGAACTTCGTTTTAGCTTGGGTGCTTATTTCTGTCGTTTTCATCTTAGGACTTCCTCAACCGATTGATTCGACGGAGCGGGCACAGTATCCTGATGCGAAGATCCAGATTCTCGAAGTGAAGAAGGGTACGCCTGCTGAAACCATGGGACTTCAATTGGGAGATGAGGTACTGATGATTGCTGGGGAGAAAATGCGCACTCTTGATGTTGTCAAAGAAACTATTCTGAAAAACAAGGGGCAGAATATAGACATCACCATCAATCGTCTGGGCAAAGAAATGGTGCTCTCAGGTACTCCTCGCACTGAGTATCCAGCAAATGAAGGCAGTCTCGGTATTTCTTTTTCCGAAACAGCTATTGTGTCGTACCCGTGGTATCAGGCATTCTACCAAGGAGCGATTACGACCTACAATATCACTATCGCTATCCTGCAAGCTTTCGGAACAATGATCGCTGGACTTTTTGGAGAGAAGACTGGAGCACCTGTGGATGTGACCGGACCAGTCGGTATTGTGTATATGACGAAACAGATGAGCGATCTCGGCATTTCATATCTTCTGCAGTTTGCAGCACTGCTCTCTATCAACCTTGGTATCATCAATGTCCTTCCGATACCAGCACTTGATGGAGGACGTATTCTTTTTGTTCTTATCGAGAAACTCAAAGGTTCCAAAGTGAGTCACAGAACCGAAGGAATGATTCATCAGATTGGATTTATTCTCTTACTTCTCCTGATGCTCTTCATAACTATTCGTGATTTCGCTCACTTCCGTATTTTAGAGAAAATTGGTAGTTTCTTTATGTAATCGGTAAAAATTTCGTTTTTAACAGACAATAAACCCTTTATTTAAGGGTTTATTTGTTTTTACCCCTTGACATTTCTCTCTTTTTTTGGTAATATGGTATGTTTAGAGTTTAAAAACTTTTGAGAAGTATATATTATGGATTTTATACAAAAGAAGGGATTACTGACGATTGCCAAAGAAAGTGTTTTTCGAGGAGTCTCTTTGGGGATTATTTTTGTTGCTTTAGGTATTGTGTCGGCCCTTCTTCTGCAAGCACCGTACAAAGCCAGTGTGGATTTTATGCTTTCTTCGACTCAGGAGGGGCAAGACTATTATACCGCGACACGTTCGGCTGAATATATGGGGCGTGTACTTGGTGAAGTCATTTATAGTGAGAGTTTTGTGAAGGCTTTGACTGACACTGGTATTGTAGATGAAAACTTTCTTCCACGTGACAAGAAAATGCGTCTCGAAGAATGGTCGAAAATGCTCACGGTGAAAAAGAATCCAGAGCTGGGTCTCATCAATATTTCTTTTGCTGGATCAAGCGAACGTGAGGTATCAAAAATCGCGCAGGCAGTCATCATAGTACTCAATGAAAATGGAAATAGTCTTCTTGGTGCCGGAAGTGAAAAAATCAAAGTGCAATTGCTCTCTGGTCCGATTGTTGAGGGTAATCCTTCATCATCGCTCCTTTCGCTTATTGCTGTCGTGGGGCTCGCTATAGGATTTTTCCTGAGCTTTTCACTACGCTTGATACGAGAAGAATTTCGTACCGATAGATTCCTTTCATAAATGGGATATCTCGCTTTGCTCTTGAGATAAAAAATCAAGAGTAATCGAGATAGTCTATTTCGGATTATCAAAGTGGTTTTTTAACAACAGGAGGTGTGCCGTGAAGCAACTCAAGTTGGGTCGCCACACGGTGACCTATTTTTCAACCAACCAGAGAAGGAGAAGGTCATGAAAAAACTTATGACTGCCACCTTGATGGTGGTAATGGTCCTGTGTACATTCTTCGGAATGGCAAACGCACAGGCGGAAGTGTACACGGTGAAAGCCGGTGATACACTGAGTAAAATCGCCGGCAAGAATTGGAAGGTGATCTGCAAGCTGAACAGGCTTGCAAACTGTTCGAAGATTTTTGTCGGACAGCAGATTAATCTTGGCACTCGTATCAGTGTTAAAGCTGTAAAGGTAGCGAAGTTAACTGAGTTTCGTTGGACACGCGTCGGGGGCGCGCCACTCACCAATTGTGGTGGCAAGTCTGAAAGCTCACTAAGCGAAGAGGCTTGGGTAAAACTTGGCCTTATGGACAGTGAGAAGGAGGAACTCCGTGTGATGATGATGTCAAAAAGTCATCAAAACACATTTCTGCAACCAGGGGAGCACTACCAAGCAGTGTCATTTTGTAAGAATGGACAAGTATCGTTCAAACAGAGTGTGGTCACTGCCTGGCCCAAAGGCTCGGTAGTTGTACAGGCTCGGACGTATGTTCTCACCACAGGGAGGAAACTTCACTGGGTGCGGAATTGCGGTAACTGGGTGCTTGATAACCCTGTTCCGATGTCGATACCTGTGTCTCAGCCACCCCAGCCGATTGTTCCTCAGGAGGAGGAAATTGTACAGCCATCACCGCCCGCAGTTGAGCCAGAGCCAGAGCCAGAAACTTCTCTTTCGCCGTTTCATATGACGGAAGAGGAACAGTCAGGCAAGCCTCGCTGTGAAGCGCAGGCTGGTGCCGGGGTCTATGCCAATCAGGTCTATCAGGGCAAATGGCTGTATGGCGAAACCATCTGCTACGTCTGGCAGAATGGTGAGTGGCAAGCAGGCCCTGGTCTCTATGCTATGTATGGTGCGGGGCATTCGCTCACCTCTGCATATCATGGTCAGGAACTAGGGGTTGGCTTCCAGGTGGGTGTCCAGAAGAACTGGGTGAATGATCGGAATCGTCGCACGACGGTTGATCTGAAACTCCGTTTGCTGAGCGACAAGTCTTGGGGTGAGAATCCTGAGTCTGGCTACAGCTTTACCCAGAAAGGGAAGAAGCTTGGCGTGTACGCGGGCTATACCGAACGACTGAACAAAGAGGGTGACCTCGCTGGTCTCGTCGGTGAATACTGGAAGTCCTTCGGACAGACAGTACACTCGACATGGGCTGGACAACCCGTCCAGGATCGTGGCTCCGTCGGCATCTCAGGCTTCTATGAAACGAAGCTCTCGGATGATAACAAGTGGCGTCAGCGTATCATCGGCGGAGTCGTACATACCAATTGGGACCAGCAAAACTGGCTCCGTGGAACGTATGAAGTCCGTTACGATGATTGGCTTATGTTCGGTCCACAGATTACTCTGCCGATTGGGGTGAGCGATCTTAATCAGCCTCTCACGCATAGCGATCTGACCACTGTCGGCGCGTTCGTACGTGTCGAACTCGGTGGTAAGGTTCGCGAAGCCGATGCCGATAATAGGGGAGCTCAACTCGAGTTCATTCCTGCAGAAGCGACTGATCCACCCAAGTAAGAAGGTGGCTCGGCAAAACTTTCATTCTCATCCAAGGTGTATAAAAAGTGTATCCGTCAATGTGAAAACATACGAGATATCAGGCCTGGCAGGAAGAAAAAGTTTGCTTCGAAATTGATTATAAGGGACGTTCACACAATGTGTGACCGTCCCTTTTGCTTTTATAGAGCAACCAACAAAATATTCTTCTGAGTATTGAAAGAGAAAAGGAGGCTTTTAATAAGCTATTTTTTACCCCTTGACAAAAAGTCTTTTTTGGTGTAGTATGCAGGGTCTACAAAATTCCTTTGTGGACCATTGAGTGTCCACACTCAATGAAATCTGTTCCCGTGCAACCATAGGAGGTTATCATGCACAAAGCTCTTTCCCTCTCCCTCGCAACTGCCTTGGTTGCAATCGCTGGCGTCGCTTCTGCCGAGACCTTCGCGGTCAACGGCGGAACTATCACAGCCACCAAGTCCGGTGATGACGTGACCATCACGGTCACTAGCATCCCCGCGGTCACCTTGGTGCATTTCCAGTACCAAGGCATTAAACTGGTCGCTATAAAGGACAGTGTCGGTGTCCTGACCAAAGTGTCGGAAAATGGTGGTCGTTTTCAACTGAAGGACGCCACCGGTAAGTGGCTCTTGATCACTCCCTCGGGTAACCCCTACAAAATGCAGGGGGTGGTCCAAGAGTGCCGAAAGTCCAAGGCCGGCTGTGCCCTCGAGGTCAAAAGCTGACCTCACACAATGGGCGAAATATCGCCCAAAAAAAAGAGCCCACATTTTCTATTGAATCTGTGGGCTCTTGACTTTTATACGAAAATAGAGTATAATATGAGGTTACATATAAAAGTATTTTATTGGTATTTTATGGTATGGCGAGCGGAAGAAGGGTGATCTCTTCTTTTGCTCGCGGTATCAGAAATGATGCCACAAGGTCTGTTCTTTTCAATTTTTCTTGGAGGTTACCATGATGCGAATCATACTTTTCCTGTCAGCAATTCTGCTTTCAGGCTGTGCGACGATTGGTGGTAACACCATGGCAGTCGCGAACGATGGAGGGACGAAGACGGAAGTCTCCCTCGACCCGATAAGTTTTATCGGAATCAAGGAGACGGAAGCTATCCGTTCTGGACAGTTCTCTGCAGTGCTCGGGAATTTCCCTGACGCACTGTTTGCAGAGATGCATCCACTGCGGATGCGTTACAACGCCATTGCGTTTGGGAAAACAACCGGAAAGGAATATCCGGCCCAAGCGCTCTACGCTGGCTATGCCGAGTGTGCTCTGAGACTCGTGTTTATCGTCGAGGGAAATCCTGACGAACCAGTCGTCGGGGTATTCGCTGACACGCGGATGACGAGACTCTGGAGCCTCTATGGTGATGAGATCACTCTGGAGATACCTGAGAAGCTCACTTCCGACAGTGTCTATCGCAGGGATGTGGTTCGTGCTGGCGGTACCGAAATCTCGCGATTGAAAAAAGTTGCAACAGACGGCAAGAGCGGACTTTCTCAAGTGTTCGCAGGGTGGAATACGGTGCGTACGAAAGCACTGCCGTATGACATCCGGACACCGCTTGCAGAGAAGTTCGTCCGCGGCATCGCTCGCGAAAACCCCGAGCTCAGTTTTTCTGAGAAATTGGTCGGCAACGGTCATTTCGGAGTGACACTCAGCTGGTTCTCAACAGCGATGGGCGTGGCCTCAGATGTGCTGGTATCCGCTGGTGCCTCTGACAAGGGTTGGGACGAACAGTCCGAGCTCAAGCGGGGGTATCAAGGCATGATCGCCCGTATCGTGAAAGCACAGTACGAAGGGGCGGTCAGAAACGGGATGCTTTGCGGTAAGAAAGCAAGCATTCCATACTAACGAAGTCGGCGGATTTTTCTGGAACAACAGAAGAATCCGCCACACTTTTTTCTGAAAATAGACAGTTGGAAGAAATCTTAAACAGTTTTTTAGGGAGCCATTCGTCAAAATTGCTTTGACGCGGATCATCGAAAAACTTTTTAACATTTTTTACAAATACGCTTTTAGCAAGAGGATGAAGAAATGAATGTAACTTTATGTCTATGGATCAGCAGAGCATCTTTCAAAAAATCAAGGAGAGAATAACCAAGGATGACGCCACTTTTCTTTTGATAAGCGTGTGTTTCTTCCTTGTTTTTACTTTGAGAATGATACTCGGATTCATTCCATGGTATCTTACTCTTCTCATGATACCGATGTTTCTTGCATCACTTCTCAGGCCAAAAGGAGGTCTGTTCAGTATCCTTTTTCTGACAGTTCTTTTCGAACGTTTTTTTACTTTGGAAGGGATTCAGCTTGGGAACCATCTTTTGAAGTTGTATCCTCTCGATATTGTTCTCCTGGGTGTTTATATAGGAGTCTTTATCAGGATGATACACAAGAGGTGGACACTTATAATGAATACAGCCAATCTCATTTTGTTGTTTTTCTTTTTGATCGCTACACTGTATTTTGTTTCAAGCGTTATCGGATTTGGAAGTCAGAGTACTTTGGTCGCCTTCAGTACATGGAAGAATTATGTCTTTTATGGAATGATCTTCTTTATCCTGCCAAGCGTACTCGAAAATATTGCTGATGTGAAGTATTTTGTACGTTATTTCATTGCTTCAGTGATGTGTGCAATTATTTTTTTGGTGATTGGGATTCTGCGTGGTGGGGGACTATGGACAGAATTCACTCCGCTTTCGACTTCTGGCATTCGTTTGTTGGCTTTTCCACACGCATTTTATTTCTCACTGGCATTTCTTGGATTATTTGTGACAGAAACTTTTTGGGCGAACAGTAGGTATCGGGCATTTTTTTGGGTTATCCTTGCTATATGGATGTTCGGTATTCTAGGATCGCTTATGCGTCATATGTGGATTGGGATGTTCCTTGCGCTCTGTTTCTCTTACATCGTGCTTTTTGATCATTTGCTTCGAACGAGAGTCAAAAAGATGTTTCTTATTGCTTTTTCCTTCGGAATTATTCTTTTTTTGACGTCTTTTTTCTTGACACTAACCATGCCAAATAGTACCCTTGGTCACTTTACTCAATCAATTGTAGAAACTGTATCAACACGTTTTTCATCTATTGGAAAGAGTACGGATACCAGTATTTCGTGGCGTGGATCGACGTGGAATAGCGCCTTTTCTGCTCTCTCAGAAAGCCCGTTTCTGGGGCTAGGTTTCGGAGTGCGTATACCGGTAGAATCAGGGGATTACCATGATTTTGTTGAGATACGAAATATCCATAATTCGTGGCTCGCTCTTCTCGTGCAGATGGGTATAGTAAACTTTATACTCTTTTTCATTTTTCTCTTCTCGCTTATTTGGAAAACATTCAGAGTATATACCACGCATCCATTTCTTTCTGCGCTACGGATTGCACTGTTGACAGTGATTGTTTATCAAGGGATTGTTTTCCTTGCACAACCATATTTGGAAACGAACCTGATGGGTCTTTTCTTTTGGCTTTCGCTTGGTATGATGAATGTACTCCTTGCTCTCGTGAAGGAAGAGGTACGTAACGAAAAAGAAGTATGAAAATTCTTGAGGTAAATAAATACGCGTATTTGCGTCGTGGAGCTGAACGACATTTTCTGGATGTGATTGATTTATTAAGAAGAAACGGTCATCAGGTTTCTGTTTTTTCGATGGATTATAAGCGGGAAGGTTTTGAAAGAGACGCGAAATATCAGGTGAGTTACGTCGGTTATAACGATAATGATTCGACATTGCTCCAGAGACTCGTAGGGGTAGGGAGACTCTTCTGGTCTTTCGAAGCGCGAAGAAAAATGAAGGCACTCCTCTGTGATAATGCTCCAGATATCGTGCATCTTCATAATATCTATCACCAGCTTTCTCCTTCAATTTTAGGACCGATCAAGTCTGCAGGGATTCCGATAATGATGACAGTACATGATTATAACCTCATTTCTCCAGACAAAGATGCCTACTATCCCGAGGTAGGAAAACGGTATTATAAGTTTCTCTTTATGCGGAAGTATCGTTTCGGGAAACGGCTTTTGCTCGTACTGAAGAAATATTGGGAAGAGTGGATGGGGTTTTATGAAAAAGATATCGATATATATATCGTACCGAGCCTTTACGTGAAAAATGTTCTGATGCAAGCAGGTATAAAGGAAACGCAAATAATTGTCATACCGCATTTCATTGCAAAACAACCAGGAGAGATCTCTTCATTAGTAACGAAAGGAACGAAGAAGTATGCTCTTTATGGAGGAAGTATTTCTAAGGAAAAAGGCGTGGATACTTTGATACGTATTTTCGAAGTCTTGCGTATACCACTTATACTCGCAGGTGAGTGTGAGAATAATTTCACAGTACCGAGGAGTAAGTATGTGACGTTCTTAGGGAAACAAACAAAAGAGCAAATGGAAGTGCTGATGCAAGATGCTTCCTGCATCGTGAGTGGTTCGATACTTCCGGAAACTTTCGGACTCCTCGCACTCGAAGCAGGGAGTTTCGGCAAGCCATTCTTTGGGTTTCTCACAGGAGCATTTCGTGAGATTATTACTGATGGGGAGAATGGCTATCTTGCGTCTGATGAAAAAATGTTACAGCAGTATCTTCAGGATTTTTTTGAAGGGAAATGTACTTTTTCAGCTTCCATGATACAGAAGCAAGCTGACGATACCTTTGGAGAAATAGCTTATTTGAAGCATTTAGAAGAGGTATCTCATCTTCTAATAGACCAAAAATAATTTTTTGTGGTATAAAGTAGAGTCATTTTTTGGAGAATATTTTTTTCAAAAAAGACGAGGGCAAAGTTTTTTAACAAAAGGAGGTTGAAATGAGATTAATTTTTACCGACCATCGATTGGGTTGGTACAAGAAAGCTATTCTTTGGTGGATGATTCTAGGGGTACTCTCCTGTATTGTAGTGGTAGCAGGAGTGTTTGATATTATTTAATTAAGGAGGAGAGGAGGGGCGAATCGGCAGTAGCTCACAAAAAGGTATACAAGAGAATCTTCTTGTATACCTTTTTTCTTTTTTTCTATTCTTTTTCTTCTTTACTGAGACGGATGCGGGCATCGAGGACGCGGAAGTTTTCTTTGTCTGAGAAGACGAGGAGAGGGTTGATATCGAGCTCTTCGACTTCGGGGAAAGCGAGAGCAAACTCCGCCAGACGCATCAAGAGTTCTTTGAGTGTTCTCATATCGATACCTGCTTCACCACGTACGCCCGTGAGGAGAGCAGAGCTTTTGAGTTCCTGCACCATTTCTTCGATGTCGGATTCTTCGAGTGGTACAAAACGCATCGTGACATCTTTCAGTGTTTCAACATAGATACCGCCGAGACCAAAAACGAGAAGTGTTCCGAGCCCTGGTTCTTTTTTGAGTCCGAGAAGGAGTTCCTTACCTCCTTTTTCTGCCATTTCGACGACGAGTGCACCATCTATTCTCGCATCGGGAACATTTTTCTTCACGGTTTTCATCAGTGTATCGTATGCTTCTCCGATATTGTCTGGATCGATACCGAGAATGACACCACCCGCATCAGACTTGTGAATGATATCTGGTGACACAATTTTGAGTGCTACTTTTTTTCCGATAGCGCGTCCTGCTGTAATCGCTTCTTCCTTGGTTGTTACTTCGTATGTCGCGAAGAAGGGGAATCCGTATGCTTTGAGAATTTCGCTGGTTTCTTTTTCGGTTGGAGTGAGACGTCCATCTTCTCGTACTTTCGTAAGTATTTCTGACGCTTTCTCTTTGTCGATATTGGCGAGGGTGATATTGGGTACACTCGGCATCGTGCGCCATTTTGTTATTTGCGCCAGTGCTCCCAGAGCCTTCATACTGGATTCTGGATAAGAGAATACGGCGACAGCGTTTTCCCGGAGGAGGTCGATGCCAGCGCGGAAAGATGCTTTGCCTGCGAAGACAGCGACGATAGGTTTGTGGTAATGTTTTTTGATCGCAATGATGGCTTCAGCCGTTTTCACATCTTCGGTCATAGTCTGAGGAGTGACGATGACGAGCATCATATCTACATTGTCGTCTTTTACCACTCTCTCGAGAGCATATTGGTAGCGCTCAGCCAGTGCATCACCGAGCACATCAACTGGATTGCTTACGCTTGCAGAAGGAGGAAGAGCATCACGGAGTTTGGTTTTTGTTTCCTCGCCGAATTCTGCTATACGAAGACCGCTTTCGATGGCTGCATCAGTCGCGAGGACACCGAGTCCGCCAGCGTTGGTAATGATAGCAACGCGGTTGTTTTCGGGGAGGGTGTTGTGAGAGAACACAGAAAGGAGATCGATCAGGTTTTCGAAACTTTCTGCTCGTATGATACGCGCTTGTTTGAAGAGGGCGGTATAGGCACTGTCACTTCCAGCGAGTGCTCCTGTATGAGAGCTTGATGCTTTGGTGCCTGCGGTAGTGGTGCCTGATTTGAGCGCGATGATTGGTTTGGCATCGGGTCGAGCAAGTATCGCACGTCCTGTCTCTATGACGGAAGAGGCGTCAGTGATGCCTTCGGTATAGAAACTCATCACTGAAACATTTTTATCAGCGGAGAAGAATTGGAGGAGAATATTTTCATCAATGATGGCCTTGTTGCCTATACTGACGAAATGTGAAAATCCGAGAGCCTCTTTGGAAAGATCAAGGAGGGCAGTGCAGAGAGCACCACTCTGAGAGAAGAAAGCAATATTCCCATCACTTGGTAATACTTTGGCGAAAGATGCATTGAGACCGAGTGATGGACGAAGGAACCCGAGACAGTTCGGACCGAGGAGGGCAATATTTTTTTCTTTGGCGATGGCGATAATTTCTTCCTCGAGTTTTCTCCCCGTTTCACCAGTTTCTTTGAATCCTGCGGAAATGATGATTGCGGACATTACTCCTTTTTCGCCCACTTCACGAAGTACGAGAGGGACGATGCTTGCAGGAACGATGATGATGGCGAGATCGATTTCGTGAGGAATGAGAGAAATGTTCGCATAGCAGGGGAGACCGAAGAGTGTTTCGGCTTTGGGATTGATAGGATAGATAGTGCCTGCATAACCATTATGGAGGAGGTTTTCAGTCAGGGTATAGCCGACGGTACCGACCTTGGTAGACGCTCCGATGACGGCAATAGACTGTGGCTCGAAAAGGGTACTTAAGTTCATAGTTTTTTGTTTTAGAGAGAGCTTAATCCTCTCTAGTATACCCGAAAAGTGCACCCTTGACAAAATGGTGAAAATTTGCTATCATATAACGTTTAAGAACTAATAGTATATTTTTATGAGCAGTCGCAATTTTTGGCTTTCTAAAGAGGTTTTTATCGGTCTTGCTTTCTTCTTTGCTATCACTGTTCCGGTAGTTGTTTTTGGTGGTGCCAAAGTGGTTTTTGTTGATAAATCTGCAAATGGCGCAGAAGATGGCACATCAGCCCATCCATATCAAAGCATTTCAGAAGCTCTCGATCATGTGAAAAAAGGAACAGAAGTGCGTATAAAAAATGGTGAATACAAAGAGAATATTACGATTCCAAAAGATGTGAAACTTGTTGGTGATAGCGAGAATCGTGACAAGGTCATTATCAAAGCTCGTAATGAAGACAAGCCGACAGTGCAAATGAAAGATGAAACAGAAATGAGTTATATCACGGTGAAGGGCGGGCGCCATGGCGTGCGTATTCTTCCTGATACGAAAGCACATCTGTATAACGTTGTCGTGAAGAATAGTAACCGCGATGGTATTCATATCGACTCTGCCAAGACTGACAAGAGACACAGAGTGATCCTTGATACCATAGAAGTGACTCGTAATGATCGAGCTGGCATTTTTGCAGAAACACGTTTTATTACCCTTATCAACAGTTATATCACATTGAATAAGAGTGATGGAGTAGATTTTGCTATGGGTACCGAAGCCTGGCTGGGTGATAATAGTTTCAGTGGGAACAAAGGAAGTGGTATCAAAGTGATACTGGATAATTCTTCTCTTTCAAGTAAGAAAAATACTATCCGTAACAATGGTCATGACGGTATTGAGGTCAATACGTATGGTGCATCAGGGACACTTACTTTGAAGAAGGCTACTATCGTAAAAAATAATTCTTATGGTATTGCCCGTATCGCTCGTACCACAAAAGGTGCAAATACTTTTGGAGGTATCATACTGGGTGATGGTGTGAATGTAAATAAAATCGATCAAAATAATCAAGGATCTGTTTCACATATTATATACGGATTCTAAATATATTTTTCTTTGCCTTCTAAATTCTGGAGTAGAGAGTCTTTATGAAAATAGCTTTCATCGGTCAAAAAGGAATACCAAGCATTTCCGGCGGTGTTGAAAAACACGTCGAGAAGTTAGCGGTGCATTTAGCCGAGATGGGGCATAATGTCACGGTCTATACGAGACCTGCGTATACCAGTAAAACATTCAAAGAATTTCAAGGAGTGAAACTTGTTTCTCTGCCAAGCATCCATACGAAACACCTCGATGCGATTACTCATACGTTTGTTGCGACGCTTCATGCGCTCTTTCAGAATTATGATGTGATCCATTACCATTCTATTGGGCCGAGTATCCTCTCTTTTATTCCGAGGATCTTCCGTCCGGATGTGCGTGTTATAGCGACATTTCATAGTCGTGATTATTTTCATCAAAAATGGAATTTCTTTGCACGCTTTTTTCTTCACTTTGCAGAAAAAGTGATTTGTACGGTTCCAGAAAAAACGATTGTAATCAGTGAAACGCTGAGAGATTATGCAGAAGCAAAGTATAATCGCCCTTTCTCTCTTATACCCAATGGTGCAGATGTGACATCCGAACCAGATACTGAATTACTCAGTCAGTTTGGTATTCGTCCGAAGCGGTATATTTTGTCAGTGAGTCGCTTGGTAGCTCACAAAGGGATTCATTATCTTATCAAAGCATTCAATGAACTCGAAGATACCAATAAACTTCCGAACAACTTCAAACTAGTGATTGTTGGTTCACCGGCACATACAGAGGAGTACGAAACATTCCTCAAAGTGCTTGCCAAAGATCGAAGTAATATTGTTTTCACTGGTGAGCAGACCGGGAAGACGCTTGAAGAACTGTTCTCTCATGCATATCTTTTCGTCCAACCATCAGAGGACGAAGGTCTCTCTCTTGCTCTCCTCGAAGCGATGGGACACAGACTGATGCCGATTGTGAGCGATATTCCTGCGAACCGTGAAGCTATTGCCAATACGGGTATTACGTTTGCGAATAAAGATGTCAATCATTTGAAGAAAGAGCTCGCATATTTCATCAATCGTAAAGATGAAGTCGAGGCACTGGGCAAATTGGCTGAGGCTCGCGTACAAGAACAATATAGCTGGAGTGCTATCGCACGAAGAACACTTGAAGTATATGAAGAAGCACTAGGAAATTATACTACTCTCAAAGAACCATATGCTCGACACACAAAATAGATTTCATCAATCATCATTTGGAAGAGCTTTTATTGTGACGCTCTTTTTTGTGACGCTTGCTTCTGGCCTCTTTTGGCTCGATTTCTTCCGAAGCTATGAAACGGAAGTTTCTGTTTTGATGGTTTCTCACGTCAACAAGGGAGAAAATTCTGCTTCGATTTCGAGTAATATGGCAGAACTTGTTTCGACACTTTCTTTTTATAATAGACTTATTGAGAATAGTGATACGCTCGATGATGAATTTGCTCCCTATACTCCAGATCAGAGAAAGGCGAAATGGAATAGCATCGTTTCTGTTTCGAAAAAGGGAGAGAGTGGAGTGATGGTGATCCATGCCAAAGGGGAGACCAGTGAACAGTCGAAAACCCTCGCCGAAGAAACAGCCCGCACACTCTTTTCTGTTGCTGGATTGTATTACAATATAGAAACAGATATTGATATGCGAGTGATTGATGGACCCCTTGTTTCTTATACGCTCGGACATCCTTGGCTCTATATGCTTGTTGTATTGCTTTCGAGTATTGGTCTGACATCTCTTTTCTTCTTTTTTCTGAAAACAGTGCCAGCGTTTCTTGATTTGAAGAAAGAAAAGAAGGCTTTCCCTGATTTCTTTACGCCGCAACAGACGCATACAGCAGAAAAAGAAAATTATTTTGCATATGAATCATACAACGCTGAAGAAACACCGTTTATTGATCCGAAAAAATTCGTTCCAGAAAAACCAGAGACACTTATTTTTACGCAGGAAATTCCAGAGGTGAAGTCGGAGAAATCTGCTCTGACGCATACGAAACACGCGAGTGCTCCAGTGAATCTTCCTATCGCTTCTGATGAAATGGATTTGCCGTTTGCTGACGAATCATCCCTCCCATTTACTTTCGAAACAAGAGTTGAGGAGGATTATACAGAGGAGAGCAACCTAGTAGTGCCGGTAGAGACTCTGCGAGAAAGCGCTCCAGAAGCAGTGTCTACACCGATGCCTGCCTCCGAAGAAAAAAAAGAGATACCCGTGACCGAACCGACCGTAGAAGAATACAAACGTCGGCTTAACGAATTACTTTCTGATACTACAAAATAATGAAACATTCTTCTACAAAATTTTGGATCCGATTTACTGTCTTGTCGATACTGTTCTTGATGGTGTGGTTTTTCTACTGGGAGACAAGAAATCATGGTTTGGAGAGTATACGTCGTCTTTTCGGCGTCTTGCCAGTAGCAGAGGAAACGAAAACTGATATTGATACAGTGATGTCGCTCGCTGATTTTGTCCTTTTTACTCAAGGAAAAGAAAAAGTGTTTTTGATACTTTTCCAGAATAACCTCGAACTTCGTCCGGGTGGTGGATTCATCGGATCATTTGGTATTCTAAAAGTCAAAGATGGATCGGTAACTGATTTTGCTATTCATGACACTGGGAATTTTGATGGGCGTATCCCGAGCACCGTTCTTCCACCGTATCCGATGAAAGAAACGCTTCATATCGATTCATGGAAGTTTCGTGATTCCAATTATTCTCCTGATTTTTCTCTCAATGCGAAGCAGGCCGAAACCTTCTATCAGATGGGACAAGGACAAGAACAATTTGATGGTGTCGTGGCTATTACGACCAACGTTTTGTCATCATTCCTTCGTGTGACAGGACCGGTGACGCTCGAAGGTTTCCCTGGTACGTATGGTGCTGATAACGCTATTCTTGATTTGGAATATCAAGTAGAACAAGGCTACCTCAAACAAGACATTGCTTTTGGTGAACGTAAATCAGTGATGAACCTCCTTGGTTTCGAAATCCTGCATCGTGTGAAAGATGCATCTTTTTCGAAAAAATATGAGCTCTTCAAAGTAGTACTCGATGATCTTCATAGGAAAGATATCCAGCTTTCTTTCAAAGATGAAATCTTGCAGGAGCAGGTGGTGTCCTCTGGCTTCGATGGCGCGGTAGACAAAACATGGAAGAATGATTATTTGTTTCTCGTGGATGCGAACCTCAACTCCTTTAAGAGTGATTATTATATGAAGCGTTCATATGATTATACAATCGATCTTTCCTCTCCTGTACCAAAAGCAGTGCTGAAAGTAACGTATAAAAACACGACTCCAGTGAAAGATTGGTTTGCCAAAGATTATCAGACATTCCTCCGTGTGTATGTACCGAAAGGAAGTTATCTGGAAAAAGTTACTGGTGCTGCCAAAGATCCCGTCTTTGGTGGAGAGTTTAATAAGAAATACTTTGGCGTCTTAGTACAGGTACCTATTTTGACAGAAAAAACGGTGGTATTCGAATACACGCTCTCGGAGAATTTCAAGAGTGAATGGTATGATCTCAAAATACAAAAACAAGCAGGATTAAATGATGTACCCGTAACGGTAACGACCATTATGAAAGATGGACAGAAAGAAGAGAAACATAGTATCTTGAATCGAGATATGATGCTCAGTGATATGAAATAAAAGCGTTGTTCCTGCATGTGCACCGTTTGTAGAAATGCCCTTTTTGGGCATTTTTGCTTTCAAATAAGACTTTTTGTGGTACAATAAAGTGGATAGAAAATATTTCTTAGGGAGTTATTATTTATTTTTTGAAGAAGATGCATTTCGATATTATTTCACTTTTTCCAGAAAGTTTTCATTCCTATTTTGGAGTGTCTATTTTGAAGCGCGCGCAGGAAGACGGACTCATCAGTATTACGACGCACAATCTGCGTGATTATGCTCACGACAAACACAAAACCGTTGATGACACACCGTACGGTGGTGGGGCTGGTATGCTTCTCAAAGTAGAACCTCTGACAGAAGCCATCGAAGACATTGTCAGTCAGAAGCGTAAGAAAGAGGGGAAGGAAAAAAGTAGGACTATACTCTTCTCCGCTAAAGGGAAAACATTTACGGAAGCGGATGCGAAACGGTTTGCTTTGTATGATCGGCTCATTCTGATTTGTGGACGATACGAAGGCATTGATGAACGTGTGACAGAGCATTTTGTTGATGAAGAGTTTTCTATCGGGCATTATGTGCTTACAGGAGGGGAGATTCCTGCGATGATTGTTGTTGATGCGGTATCGAGGCTTATTCCGGGAGTGCTTGGCAACGAAGAAAGTGTCGAAACAGAATCACACTCGGTCGAGGGTATCGTAGAATATCCTCAGTACACTAAACCAGAAACATTTCGTGAATATACCGTTCCTGAGGTACTCCTTTCGGGAAATCATGGACTCATTGTCAAGTGGCGAGAAGAACAATCCCAAAAAATCAGTACCGAAAGAAGAAAAGAAGAAACAAAAGAAATATAAAATAAAAACGCTTCGTATGGCTGAGCGAGGAGGAAAAGTCGATCGTGTATTACTGACCACTGTTGGGGTCCTTTTGGGTATCGGGCTCCTGATGATTGCGAGTGCTGGAGTGCTCTATGGACGTACTCGTTTCGATGATGCGTATTATTTTTTCAAGCAACAGCTATTCGGCCTCAGTGTCGGAATGATTTTTCTTTTTCTGTGTTCGTATATTGATTATCGTGTGTGGAAGCGTTTTGTGACGCCTATTTTTATTCTGGCTTTGATACTCCTTATTTTGGTATTCGTTCCGGGTTTCGGCACATCTGTTTATGGTGCATCACGCTGGATAGAGCTCGGACCGATTTCTTTTCAGCCATCCGAAGTGATGAAACTCGCGATGATTTTGTACCTCTCTGCATGGCTCTCAGGCAAAGGGAAGAAACGAACAGCTGATTTTATTGAAGGATTTGTTCCTTTTCTCGCCATTCTTTCTTTAGTCGGATTTCTTATTATAAAACAGCCTGATACAGGAACGCTTGGACTTATTTTCCTGACATCACTCTCGATATTTTTTGCATCTGGAGCGAATATTCGTCATATTTTCTCCCTCTTTTTTGCTGGACTCTTCGCTCTTTTTGTTCTGATCAAGATGGCGCCGTATCGTATGCAGAGATTTCTTGTCTTTATGAACCCAGAACACGATCCCCAAGGTTTCGGTTACCAGATGACCCAAGCATTACTTGCTATCGGATCGGGAGGATTCTTCGGACTCGGACTCGGACAGAGTCGTCAGAAATTCAATTATCTTCCAGAGCCAGTGACAGATTCTATTTTTGCTGTTTTGGGAGAAGAAATGGGATTCTTTGGCGCCTCAATTATTGTTATTCTCTTCCTTCTTTTTGCGTGGAGAGGCTTGCACATCGCTTCGTCCGCACCTGATGCGTTTGGGAAGCTGATGGCAGTCGGTATCGTGTCATGGGTCATCTTTCAGGCCCTTATCAATATGTGTGCTATCAGTGGTCTTATCCCTCTGACAGGTATTCCTCTGCCATTTATTAGTTACGGCGGTACTTCTTTGGCGGTACTGCTCGCAGCGATTGGAATCTTGCTTAATATTTCCAAACATTCTACACTGAATGTGAAGTTATAGCGTCCGTGGTATCCTGTATTTATTTTTATTTTTTCTTTGTATGTCTGACATCACTCGTATTGTACTCACTGGAGGTATTTCTGGAGGGCACACTTTCCCACTCGTAGCTGTATCGAGATCGATCAGGAAACAACTTTCTGGCAATGTCGAATTTCTTTTCATCGGTTCCAAAGGAAACTTCGAAAGTACTGCAATGGCCGAAGAAGGTATTCCGACGCAGTATATCCTGACAGGCAAGTGGCGACGCTATTTTTCTTTTCAAAATCTTATTGATCTGTTTCGTTTGCCAATCGGATTCATCCAGGCTCTCGTGAAACTTCTTTTCTTTATGCCTGATGCGGTTTTTTCCAAGGGAGGATCGGCGTCGGTGCCTGTAGTACTCGCTTCCTGGGTTTACCATATCCCCGTGCTCACCCATGATTCAGATGCTGTAGCTGGCAAGGCGAACAGATTTCTCGCACGTTTTGCTACGCGTATCGCTGTTGCTTATCCGAGTGCTCACAATTTTTTTCCTACTGACAAGACGGTGCTCACAGGCAATCCGGTTCGTGAAGAATTGCTTCTCGGAGATCCAGGACGTTTTTCCAAAGAGTTTGGTTTGGAACTCGATAAGATGGTCATTCTTGTTTTGGGAGGGAGCCAGGGAGCACAAATTTTGAATGAAGCCATCCTGCGTATTCTTCCAGGTCTGCTCGAGAGAAATATTCAGGTGGTACATCAGACTGGGGAGAAAAATTATGAAACCATCGTAGCGTCTGTCGAAGCGTATGGACTGAAAGTCGGTACCAGTGGTTATGTGCCCAGAGCATTTCTTTCAGCCACCGAACTTGCAGACGTACTGAAAGTAGCGACGATAGTGATTTCCAGGGCCGGAGCCGGATCGATTGCCGAACTCTCAGCGATGAAGAAAGCCTCGATTCTTGTACCGCTCGCTTCTTCTGCCAATGATGAACAGCGTCTCAATGCGTATGATGTCGCAGAGATCGGCGGAGCACTCGTGATTGAAGAGGGAAACCTGGGACAAAATATGTTCTTAGAAAAAATTGATGAACTTCTCGCTCATCCAGAACTTCGTGCTTCGATGGGTGAGAAACTCACTGCTTTCTATCATCCTGATGCTTCTGATACTTTGGCTTCTGGAGTGATTGCTCTTGCACAAAATAAATAAAAAATTTTTCGAATTGTTTTTTATTTTTTTACCACCGTTTACGTATTATGACTGCACACCTCTCTCAATTTAGAAGAATTCATATGATTGGTATCAAGGGTGCAGGAATGACCGCCTTGGCTGAACTTCTTTCGAAACGTGGCACGTTCATTACTGGTTCTGATACGCAGGAAGTTTTTTTCACCGATCGTATACTGAAAAAACTCGGTATCGTTTATGCTGAGGAATTTGATGCAAAAAATATTCCTGCCAAAGTAAATGCGATTATTTATTCGACTGCCTATTCGAAAGAGAAAAATGTCGAACTCGCTGAGGCTTATACAAAAAATGTACCGGTGCTGAGTTATCCCGAAGCACTCGGTATGCTCACTCGTGAAAAACTGACACTTGCTGTTGCTGGTACCCATGGGAAAACGACGACCAGCGCATTGCTTGCTGATACACTAAAAACGACCGGTGCTGATCCTTCGGCAATCGTAGGGAGTCGGATTATGAGTTGGGAAGGCAATGCACTTTCTGGTGACGGCGATTTCCTCGTACTCGAAGCGGATGAATATCAGAATAAATTAGCCCACTATGATCCTTTCGCAGTTATTTTGACGAGCGTCGATTTCGATCATCCTGATTTTTTTCTTGATCGTGATCAGTATGAACAAGCCTTCAGAGATTTCGTCAAACGTATTCCCAAACATGGGGTGCTCATCTATTGTAATGACCAATCCTCAGTAGTGAATATCGCGAGTGAAGCTGTGTGTCAGAAATTCTCATACGGATTTCTTCCGGGAGCAGATTTTCAGATCAGTAATTATACGCCAGTAGAAATGGGATTTCTTTCTGACAAAGATGCGGTGAAACAGAGTTTTGAAGTGATACACAAAGAGGTTTCTTTGGGTACGTTTCATTTGAAATTAGCAGGAGCACATAACGCAGAAAATGCTGTAGCAGTGCTCGCTCTTTGCACGTTTCTCAAGCAAGACCTGCCTCATATCAAAAAAGCCTTCGAAAAATTCAGGGGGACTGAACGACGTTTCGAATACATAGGGGAACATTATGGGGCGCTCGTCTATGATGATTACGCTCATCACCCCGAAGAAATTAGAGCCACGCTTCTCGCTTTTCGTGAACTTTATCCTGACCGGAAACTGCGCGTCATTTTTCATCCGCATACCTTCACTCGTACCAAGGCACTCCTCACTGATTTTGCACAAAGTTTCGATACGGCAGATGAAGTCTATATACTTGATATTTATGGCAGTGCCCGTGAAGTGCAGGGAGGTGTTTCTTCTTCGGAACTGGTACAGCTCATCAATCGTTTCGTGCCAGGCAAAGCTGTTTATGCACCATCAGAAGAAGAACTCACCGAATTCTTCGAGAAAGAAATGGGACGACAAGATGTGATTATCACGCTTGGTGCTGGTGATGTGTGGAAAATATCTCACGCCCTCGTGAAGAAAGATAATAAGTGATATTATATGAGGTGTTAGAGGACAAGAAGTAAATAAAAAAATAAAATTATGTTTACGCTCCAAAGAAATATTTCGCTCGCTTCGCTTTCGACTTTCCATATCGGAGGGAAGGCGAACTATTTTACAAAAGTCACCGGAGCCCTCGAGCTCGCTTCTGCCATTGAATATGGTGAACAAAACAATCTTCCGATATTTATTTTCAGCGGAGGGAGCAATGTACTCTTTTCCGACAGGGGTTTTCCTGGTTTGGTAATACGCATCGAAGACGGTGGTATCAAAATTGATAAACAAAAAATATTCTGCGGTGCGGGTGTGACATTGCTCGATGTTGTGCATACTTCGTGTGAGAACAATCTGGCAGGGATGGAGAAAATGGCGGGCATTCCAGGGTCACTTGGAGGAGCGATTCGTGGCAACGCAGGAGCTTTTGGTACGGAAATTGGGAGTGTTGTGCATTCTGTGAAAGCCTATGCGAGGGATACTGGTATGCTGAAAGAATATTCACAAAAAATGTGTGAATTCGGATACCGCACCAGTATTTTCAAGAAGCATCCGAATCTTATTATCATCTCTGCCGAACTCATTTTGGAGCCAGGAGAAAAAAGTATTTTGCAGAAAATCGCAAGTGATACGATGGTGCTTCGTGAATCCAAACATTCGCAAAAAGCGATGTGTGCCGGATCATTTTTTATGAACCCCTTAGTGAAAGATGAGAAACTTTTGGCAGAGTTTGTGAAAGATACAGGGAATGTATCGAAAGACGGAAAACTGCCTGCAGGCTGGCTCATCGATTATGTGGGACTTCGTGGGAAACAGATCGGTGGTGCGATGGTGAGTAAACAGCATCCGAATTATCTCGTGAATACTGGTACTGCTACTGCTGAGGACGTTGTGATGCTCGCGAGTCTGATCAAGACCAGGGTACGCGATGAACTCGGTATACGTCTCAGAGAAGAAGTTCAGTACGTCGGTTTGGATCAATAAATCATATAAAAAACTGCTATGGATGAAGAATTGAAAGCTCATTTGAAAGCCCAGGATGAAAAATTGGAAAGCATTTATGTATCCGTCGAAAAAACACGAAAATATTTTCTTTGGACGATGATCGGTACTATTGTGATGTTTGTTCTGCCTCTTGTAGGGCTCTTTTTTGCTATTCCATTTTTCCTGAGTACACTTTCGACCGCTTACGGTATCTAGTATGAATGATGTGGTATAATAGAAGTATAATCCTCTAAGACATAACGATATGAATATGCGTTTTTTGTTCAAGGGTCTGGAAATAGATAAGAAAACTCGCGACTATATCATGAAGCGAATAGGGAGAATCGAGAAACTCGTCGATGAAGCCACACTGTTCGAAGTGGAAGTGAGTCAAGACAAAAAAGGCAAGTTTCGCGTCGAAGTGATGGTGAAAGCTCCTCGCACGCTGTATCGAGCAGAGGAAGTGACTGAAAGTATCGAAGGATCAACCGATATCGTCATTGATGAACTCGAAGTACAAATTTCCAAGAAGAAAACGAAAGCACGCGATCTCAAACTGCGAGGCAGTCGTTCTATCAAGAAGAAACTCGTTGTTGACAAATCTGCAAGACTGTAAATATCTTGCTTCGATGAAGGAAGGCGGACTCTTTTGGGTCTGCTTTTTCTTTTCTGTATTTTTTGACTTTGCTTTACGAGAGGGGAGATGTGGAGTAATCTACAGAGAAGAAGAAATTCTTTTAAGCCAGATTATAACCATTTTCTATGATGAAAAACGATACACAAAATATCACGTGCCCGAATTGTGGTACTTCTATTTCTATCGATGATGTCCTCACTCATCAGATCGAATCAAGATTGGCCAAGGAGTATGAAGACAAAGAAAAAAAATTGCGAGATATTTTGGCACAAGAGAATCAGTCCATTCTCGCAGAGAAAGAATCAGCGATGAGGAAACAGGTGAAAGAAAATATCGAAAGAGAGGCTCTATCAGAAAAAAAATTCCTCGAAGAACAGCTGAAAGAGTCCAGCGAAAAATTGAAAGTGGCATATCAGAATGAAATCGAACTCAGGAAAGAAAAACAAATACTCAAAGAAGAAAAAGAATCGTTTCAGCTTGAAAAGGAACGTCAGCTCGATCTCGAACGAAAAACTATCGAGGAAGAAGCATCGAAAAAAGCTACCGAAGCCCAGCAAGCCAGAATCGACCAATTGAACAAACAACTCTCTGATGCAACGAAGGCCAAAGATGAACTCGCGCGCAAACTCGAGCAAGGTTCTCAGCAGACCCAAGGAGAAGTCCAAGAAATCGTACTCGAAGAACTCCTCAAAACAGAGTTTCTCTATGATGAGATTCTGCCTGTCCCCAAAGGAGTGAATGGTGCAGACGTGCTCCAAAAAGTACGGACGAAAAGTGGCGTCGATTGCGGAATGATCATTTGGGAATCCAAGAAAACAAAAGCGTGGACCGAAGGCTGGATTCAGAAACTCAAAGACGATCAACGTGCAGTGAAAGCCGACATCGCTGTCATCGTCACGTCTGTAATGCCGGCAGGTGTCACCGGTATTACGCTCCGTGAGGGCGTCTGGGTGTGTGATATCGCTCTTGCTATATCGATAGCGACTGCACTCCATCATTCTCTCGAAGCTCTTTCGAGGGAAAAGGCGATGTCTGTCGGGAAAAATGAAAAAATGGAAATCTTGTACAGTTACCTCACTGGCACCGAATTCAAACAACGCATCGAAACTATTGTGGAAACATTTTCAATGATGAAAACTTCTCTCGACAAAGAACGAATGTATTTCGAAAAATCATGGACAGAGAAAGAGAAGCAAATCCAAAAAGTGATCAAAAACACTGTCGGCATCTATGGTGATCTAAATGGTATCGTCGAGCTTCAGAAAATCGATTCCCTCGAACTCCCCGAGCCGGACAAAATTACACCTCAAAATACCCTCGGGTTATAACCTTCTCCCGGCTTCATTATTGGTATGTATCTTTTTCTTGAAATGTTGTATTATACTATATGTAAGTAGTGTAAACAAAATAATATGAAACAAGAAAGAAAAAAAGAAGTGGTAATTTATCAGGCAAAGTCTGGAGCAATCGAACTCAAGGGAGACTTTAGTAAGGAGACTTTTTGGGCAACACAGGCACAGATAGCGGAAATGTTTGATGTTACACCTCAAAACGTCACCTTGCATCTCGGTAATATTTTTAAGGATAAGGAGCTTGAAATAAAAGCAACTTGTAAGGAATCCTTACAAGTTCAAATAGAGGGAAAAAGGAAAATTGAAAGAAATGTGAAGCTCTATAACCTCGATGCGATTATTGCTGTTGGATATAGAATCAATTCTACTGTTGGCACAAAATTCCGTCAGTGGGCAACGAAGACATTGCGGACGCATATCGTCGATGGGTACACCATCAATCGTTCACGAATAGGCAAAAACTATGATGCTTTTATGAAATCGGTGGGGGATATTCAGGCACTTTTGCCCGAACATGTCATGCTTGATCCGAAATCAGTTCTTGAGCTCATCAAAGAATTTGCGAGCACGTGGGTATCTCTCGATGCCTACGATAAAGAATCTCTGACCGCTATAGGTTCTACGAAAAAGGCAGTGAAGCTTGGCGGAGAGGAACTTGTAGAAGCGATCTCTCATTTGCGTTCTGAATTGATGAAAAACAAAGAAGCGACAGAAATTTTTGCACGAGAAAGAAAGTCTGGCAGTGTCGAAGGTATCGTTGGTAACGTGATGCAGTCTTTCGGGAAAAAATCATTGTACCCAACTATCGAAGAGAAGGCGGCGAACCTGCTGTATTTTATAGTGAAAGATCATCCATTCGTCGATGGGAACAAACGCTCTGGCGCCTTTGCCTTCATTTGGTTTTTACGAAAAGCAAAAGCAAAAAACATGCAAAGTATCAATCCGGGAGCATTGACTGCGTTGACGCTTCTAGTGGCAGAAAGTACCCCAACAAAAAAAGATCAAGTCGTCGCTCTCATCACACAGATATTGAAATGAGAACTGTCCGGAATTTCCGGAATTGGCTTATTTAAGATAAAAAAATTTTAATGTTACGGAATTCAGTAACATTGGACTTGAAAACAAGCTGGGGTCGGGCTTGTTTTTGGGGTCTGGTTTGCTGATTTGGAAGCAAGGCTTCCAAATGGGAAGGGAGCTATTCGAGAAACGGGCTCTACAGCCTGTTTTTCTTTACGAAAGAGGGGATTTGGAGTAGTCTAAAGGGGTATAAGATAAGCTGTTAGATTCTAGAGCGTTGTTTACAGTTCCTCATAAATGTTCTGGATAAAAGTATTGTATCAGTTTTTCCAGTGGTGTCATATTTCCAATGCCTTTGTGAGGTTTCACGGTGTTGTAGTAGTTTACAAATCGTATGAGTTCAGTCCTTCGGTGGATGCGACTTTTGAAGGAAGTCTTCTGATGCCACATTTCCATCAGTGTTCTGATAACTCTCTCAGCCTTTCCATTCGTTTGTGGGGTTCGTACCTTTGTGTGTCTCTGTTCTATCTTGTTTTCTTTACAGAGCTTCATGAAGGCGTGATTCTCAAGATTTCCTCGGTATTCCAGTCCATTGTCTGAGTAGGCTTGCTCGATGGTGTAAGAACACTCATCGATCACCTGCTGTAAGAACTTTTCACTTGAATACTGGGTCTTATCTGGAAGAATCACTGCAAACAGTTCTCTTGAAAAATCATCGATGCCAACGAACAGATACTCATGGGTTTCCTTAGGAGACTCTCCTTTGAGGAGTGGGAGTCGCTTCGTATCGAAGTGGATCATTTCTCCTGGATATTCCTTGTTGTAGCGTCGTGCCTTTTTCTTCAGCTTCTCTTCAATTGATTTTTCAATCTTTGAGAGACGCTTGAT
>PFHN01000091.1 GCA_002782305.1 Candidatus Moranbacteria bacterium CG_4_8_14_3_um_filter_41_13
AACCATCGATGAATTTTTCTCGTTGCTCGACGACGAGAGCGAGAATCTTTTTCCCCACCGCTTTACGAAGTACATCAGCCTCTCCGTAACTGAAACCAGCGAGTTCACGAGCGATTTGCATCAGCTGTTCCTGATAGACAGCGACGCCATAGGTATTCTGGAGAATTGGCTCGAGTGATGGATGGAGGTATTCTATTTTTTTCGTACCATGTTTACCGCTGATGAAATCAGGAATATAGTCCATCGGACCAGGGCGGTAGAGGGCGACCATAGCGATGATATCTTCGAAGATAGTTGGTTTCAGTTGCTTCAGATAGCGTTTCATACCAGAGCTTTCAAGCTGGAAAACACCAGTGGTATGAGCGTCTTGGAGGAGTTTGAATGTGAGTTCATCATCGATAGGAATTTTCTCAATGTTGATTATTTCGTTTCTTGTTTTGCGGATAATACGAAGAGCGTTCTGAATAATAGTAAGGTTACGTAGTCCAAGAAAGTCCATTTTGAGAAGACCAATTTTTTCGACAGCGGCACATTTGGTTGAGTTTGCATACTGTGTCACGACACCGACGCGAGTACCAGAAACACGTTGGAGAGGAGTATATTCGGTAACAGGATCTTTGGTAATGACGACACCACACGCATGCATCGATGCGTGCCTCACGAGTCCTTCTACCTTCATCGCAGCATCGATGAGTTTTTTTGCATCAGCATTTTCTTTGTACCATTTTTGAAATTCAGGGACTTCTGCTAGTGCCTTGGTGATAGAAGTGAACATCGGAATCATCTTCGAAGTTTTGTCGCAGATTTCATACGGAAATCCGAGGGCGCGACCTACATCACGTATCGCAGCACGAGCCGCCATTGTTCCGAAAGTGATGATTTGTGCGACGTGATCGTTGCCATATTTTTCCCGTACATAATTGAGTACGTCATCACGACGGTTATCAGCGAAGTCCATATCGATATCTGGCATCGAAATACGTTCTGGATTGAGAAAACGTTCGAAGAGGAGAATATACTTGATCGGATCGAGGTCAGTGATGCCGGTGAGATAAGCGACGAAACTCCCCGCAGCCGATCCACGACCCGGACCCACAACGACTCCATTTTCTTTTGCCCAGTTCACGAAATCCTGCACGATGAGAAAATAGGATGCAAACCCTGTCTTTTCGATGACACCGAGCTCATAGTCCATACGAGTACGTTGTTCCTCGGTGATGATTTGTCCTTCATAGCGTTTGGTGAGTCCTATTTCGCAGAGTTCGCGAAGGAAAGTGTCTGCTGTTTTTCCTTCGGGCAGAGGGAACGAAGGGAGGTGATTTTCTCCGAGATGAATGGTGAAATTACAGGCGTCAGCGATGACCTGTGTGTTACTGATAGCCTCAGGAAAATCTTTGAAGATTTGAGTCATTTCTTCTCCAGAACGCATCGAGAGATCAAGCGCCATCATACTCAATCGTTCTTTGTCAGTGATTTTTTTATTATCTCTGATGCAGAGGAGAATATCCTGTATTTCTGCGTGTTCTTTTTTTACATAGTGTACGTCAGACGTAGCCACAAGAGGAATATTTGTTTCACGATGTATTTGAATGAGTCCCTGATTGGCAATCATCTGGTTTTCATAGTCGAAATTTGGTCCGAGTTCGAGATAGAAATTCCCTTTTCCAAATATTTCTTCATACTCAAGAGCGACCATTTGTGCTCTTTCCTGATTGCCATAAATGACTTCCGAAGGTACTTCGCCCTGGAGTGATCCCGAAAGAGCGATGAGTCCTTCGTGATATTGCCTGAGGAGTTTCTTATCTGCACGAGCCTTATAATAGAATCCATCGAGCTGTGCGATGGAAATAATTTTCATCAAGTTTTTGTAGCCTGTTTCGTTCTTGACGAGGAGTACGAGTTGATGGCGTCTCCGATCTTCGGCAGTATTATTCTTACTGTGCAAATTCTCACAGACGAATATTTCTGCCCCGAAAATTGGTTTGATGCCAACCTCCTTGGCCTTCATATAAAACTCGACAGCACCATAGAGCGCGGATGTGTCAGTGAGTGCCAGTGATGTCATTTTATATTCTTTGGCCTGCGCCAAAAGTTCCTCGAGTTTGGGGAGTGCTGTGAGGAGGCTGTAGTGAGAGTGGACGTGGAGATGAGTAAATTGCATAGCAATTTAATGTCTAATTATTAATTTCCAATTTTTAAACAATGATTTAATTTTGAAATTGTAA
>PFHN01000100.1 GCA_002782305.1 Candidatus Moranbacteria bacterium CG_4_8_14_3_um_filter_41_13
TCTGCCATCGCCAGCACCATGCCCAACAAATGCAATGCCGGCCAAATGCGCCACCACATCCGGCTGCACTTCATTGACCCAATCCGTCAGCCCTGCCGTATCGGAGAGATCGACCCGGCGATAGCGCAAATCATCCGGCCGCACAGCCATGCCGACACCAAAAACCGCCCAACCGGTGGCCTCCAGCTCACGTGCCAGGTACTGGCCGGTAAAGCCCTCCAGCCCGGTGATCAGCGTACGACGCACGAGAGGCCGACTTAAAACGAAACGCCGCGCTCCACGCGCCGCATATCTGCTTCCACCATCATCTGGCACAACTGCTCCAGCGTAGTCTTCGGCTCCCATCCCAACTTGGCTTTGGCCTTAGCAGGATTGCCAATCAGCAGCTCGACTTCTGCCGGACGATAAAACTTGGGATTGACTCGCATCACCACTTTGCCTGTTGCAACATCAACAGCCGTCTCATTCTCAGCAGAGCCTTTGAACTCCACCGCAATGCCCGCACCCTTGAAAGCCATCCGCACAAAATCGCGAACTGTTTCAGTGCGATTGGTCGCCAAAACGAACGTATCAGGCTCATCTGCTTGCAGCATGCGCCACATGCCTTCCACATAGTCTTTCGCATAGCCCCAGTCGCGCTTGGCATCCAGATTACCCAGCTCCAACACATCGAGCTTACCTAACTTGATTTTGGCCACGGCATCCGTGATCTTGCGCGTCACAAACTCTAGCCCGCGCAACGGCGACTCATGATTGAACAAAATGCCGCTGGAGGCAAAGATGCCGTAACTCTCGCGGTAGTTGATCGTCATCCAGTGTGCATAAAGCTTGGCCACGCCATAAGGGCTACGCGGATAGAACGGCGTATCTTCGATTTGCGGAATGGCCTGGACCTTGCCGAACATCTCAGATGTGCTGGCCTGATAGAAACGAATCTTGGGATTAACGATGCGAATCGCCTCCAACAGATGCACTGGGCCAAGCCCCGTTATTGCTGCTGTGGCTAGCGGCTGATCGAAAGATACGGCAACGAAACTTTGAGCAGCAAGGTTATAGACCTCTGTTGCGCCGGAGTTTTGCAGCAAACGAATGCTGGATGAAAGATCGGTCAGGTCGTACTCCACCAAATGCAGGTGCGGATTTTGCTCGATGCCCAGTTCCTGAATCCTCCAAAAGTTGACTGAACTGGTGCGTCGGTAAGTACCGTAAACGATATAACCCTTCTCCAATAGAAGTTGAGCCAGATAGGCTCCGTCTTGTCCTGTGATGCCAGTAATAATTGCTTTTTTCAAGTTCTCATCTCCATTAATTTGCTCTTAAACCTGACTACTCTCTGCGCGTCCAAATCAAACTACCTGCTTGACCTATCAACTACGAGATCTCAACCTTGAATTGCTTATCGTAATAGTAACTATCTAGATCACTTTGAATTGCGGCTGGAACAGACAATATCGGACCCCATACCAATAGCCGCAAAAACTCTGTCTATTGCGAAATACGCGGAGTTGAATTCAATCGGTACCGTTCTAAGTGATATCTCAGTGAACCGGTGAAGTTTGACGAAATCTCTTAACCCTTTGCTTGTAAAAATCCGTAAATGGCCCATACCAGAGATTTGCTTTTCATAGCGTTTCAATATTGACATTCTCCCAAGCGTTTTATCCATAAAACTTAACTCGGTGAAGTATGGTTGGTATCCAAAGAGCAGCATAAATCTATTTAGCCAACAAGCTAAATTAGGAGTGGTAATAATAAGCAGTCCATTATCCTTTAACACTCGTCTAGCTTCACGCATAAAGGCATCAGTATCGACCAAGTGCTCAATAACCTCGCCAACATACAAAATGTCGAACATGTTATCGGCAAATGGTATTCTTTCATCAACGATCTTTCTTATATGTTCATCTTCAACAATCGTTTCGGCTATATCGCAGCCGTAGTAGTCGATACCTGGGGCCACCTTATTTCTTAAGAAGGCTGTCCCACACCCAAAGTCCAGCAGTATTGATGGCGTCGGCTGCTTATTAATTAGATCAACAACAAATTTTTGCCTATTGTCGGTTTCTTGCGACGCGCCGCCAAAGACGTCTTCTGAACGGTAAAATTCACTAAGTTTCATTCTAAAATTTGCCTTATCTCGTTTTGCCTAGTGTTGCCTAGTTAATTGGCCTTCATACCGTCGTTTCGGAACAAATAGTCGACCGCCATCGTTGTGCCAACATCTGAATCAAAGTGCCTGCCAATCCAAATCAGTTTCAATTCTGGCAGGCATTGACGCATGTAGCTCGTCAACTCCACAACATCACCCGCTGATTCTCTAGCCACACTTGCCTCAATCAATGCGAATTCTGCGTGCCTTAATATCGAAGTGCTTGCTTTGACCACGTCCAGCTCTGATCCTTCTGTATCAATCTTCACCAGTTGTATGCTTTTCAAGTTACATAATTCCGGCATTTCATCCAGGCGCGTACACTTTACTTTTATTTCTTTGAGGTTATTGCCCGCCTTACAGCTTGATGCCATGAGCGATGTTTCCGGCATGTAGAATATTTGCTCACTAGCATCGGATGCAATACCCAAGTTATATATATTTTTTTCTGCATTCAGCTTGAGCACCTCAAAGGTTTCTTTTATAGGCTCAAAGCTATAGACCGCGGATGCCTTCAACTCATTGCGAGAAAAAAAATTGAATTGGCCAATATTTGCACCGATATCAATTACTACGCCACCCTGAGGTACGTGTCTTGCTAAATCGTAATGATCAACATAAACGCTCTGCAAGAAAGCAATGCCAAATTTGTCATCGTAGTAATATTTTTCACCAAACAGTTTTACGTAAGACTTGGTAGTTGTATGGCCAACCAAAATATTTTTGGCTAATACCCAGTATTTTTTAAAGTAAAATTCTAGTTTGCGGCCCAGTGGCATTGGGAGTAATGCCATCTGCCAATCAAGGTGCAACGATCTAAAAATTAAGTTCATATAAATCCAACCCTGTAAGTTTTGACTATTGAATGCATTGGCTACTGCCAGGCCTATTTGTTATTTGTATCAGCACGCGAAAACAATTTCCTCATCTTCCCGACGTAGTAGCCTGTTTTATACGGCACCCCTTTTATTAGCAGAAGCAGAATTGATCCCAAGCTGTCTTTAATTTGACCTTTGCTAAACAACCCTTTCCTAAATCGCTCTTTCCGATTTAGGAGTTCGTCATATTGTTCGTAATGTGCATCGACACTCGTGTATCCCCATCGATAGAACTTGGGAATCATTACTCGCAATGAATTAGGCTCAATGTGTTTGACTGCTTTTGGGAGCATGTCAATTTTCTGACTTATTTTCCATGCCTCAAAATATATCATCGCGTGGTCAGGCCCTCCGACTTTGGGAATTAGGAATTCCGGTATGTTCCTGAACAAATCAATCAGCAGATTTTTGCGGAAAACCCTGGGCAATAATACGCTTGTGTATGGATCTAGGTCTTTTACAGCATGTACCAGCCTTCTATCACACTGAAAAAGCTTTTCAATAAAGTTCTCGCAGCGGTAGACATCTTCTTCTAACACAAGCATGTCAAGAGCCCGATCCTCCATCCAGCGTATGGATCTTCCTACAGTATCCGGCGCAAGGATTTGATCGCTATCCAACAAAAGAACGTAATCACCACGAGCTAGTTTTATACCTTCATACCGTGCCTGTAGCAGGCCGCCTCCACAAACACGTACTTCCGTAACGCCGCACTGGCGTGCGATATCAAGTGTGTTGTCTTTTGAGTTTCCATCAATTATGTTGATTTCGATATTTTTGTATGTCTGATTTTCAATTGCCGACAAACACAATTGTAGAAATTTACTACTGTTGTATGTCGGAATTGAAATGGTAACCAATGGTAGAGTCATAATCGAACCTGTCAAAATAAAATAAGTAAATCCCAAGCAGTTGGGAGCGAAGCGCTCTGAATTGTTTGAATAGTGTCACACTTGCTGAAAACGCTGAATCACTTGTTTGAAATTTGAATAGCAATTTTCTACAGTGAATTCTCGACTCCACTGCAATGCGCCGGTCCTGATTTGATCGTATTTTTCATCGTCGCTCAAAATATCGACTATTACGTCAGCAAGCCCCTGTGGGGTATTTGCGCTGCTGATCATTCCGGTTTCTCCCGCTTTTACGCTATCACGCAGTCCGTCAACATCATAAACTGCAGCAGGTGTGCCTTGGCGGTTTGCTTCAGTTACTATCAGCCCCCAGCCTTCTTTTACCGAGGTGACCAATATAAGGTGTGACTTCTGCATTAACTCGGTTCTTTTTGCGCTATCGACATATCCCAAGTACTCGATATCTTTGGCATATACACTTGCCCCAATTCTGCGCATCACCTTATGTCCATAGTCATCCGCGATACCGCCTGCGATCTTTAACTTCAGGTTCGGGATATGTCTTTTCGCAATTTCAAATGCCCCAATTTGATCCAGCGTGCGTTTCATTTTCCTTATCGAGCCTAGAGAGAGCAAGGTCGGGCATGGGAATTTTTCCGAATTAGTAGTTTCAGACAGTGTCGGGCCAACTATGCCAATTGGCACAACAGTTATTTTTTTTTCCTCAAATCCATAACGCTGCATATCGCGCTTCGTACTTTCGGACTCAGTAATTACGTACCGATCCTTTAATAACCATAGATACACCGGTTCAAGAATGAAGCCGATCAGGCTCATTGGAAAACGCATCTGATAAAACCAAATTTCTCTACACAACTGATACGCAAGAAGGATGTTTTTTTCTTTGACATAGTATTTGCAGAAGAATGGCATCGTATTCATCTCGTCAATCACTATATCGGCCCAACCCAGCAAATTATTTTGATAGTAGCGATATGCTAACCAGTAAACGGTATATCGGTTCCCTACTCGGACTATCTTATATCCATCACAGATTTCTTTCGCCAGACCGCCTTGAAAGCCAGCCACCAATAGAATTACCTCATGTCCATCGGCGACTAAGCGCTTCGCTAGCGTTTCATTGATGAACTCCGCGCCGCCGGCCTGCGGGTTTTTATTATCTTTCCAGGTCATCCACAAGAATTTCAAAATCTCACCTTTTTCCTGCTACAAAGGCTCGCCAAAGGAGCGCCAATCCTATAGTCACTACCGTCATACCGAAGAGCGCCATGATTGCGATTATGGAAAATAGTGATTCGTGAAAATAGTAGACTGCCATTATCTGCAGCGGCGCAATCAGCATAAACAGATATGCGAATAGCACCCGCCCTTTTGCGATTAAGAAGTATTCCACCACCATGACAATAGACATTGGAAAGATCGCGAAGCCATAGTACTGCAGCAATTCCCCCGCCTCGCGATACTGATCACCATAAACCAGCTGCACAAACCATTCTCCACAAAAGAAATATATGGTGGCGCCAATACCACACAAGATGAACGTCAGGCCAAGCGCTTGCATCAACAAATGCGCGCTTCCTTCTTCACGTGCATGCCTTTCTGCAACCATCGGAAATAGTGCCAGCGCAATTCCCCCAGGCAAATACAGTACCGCCTTACCCAAAATGGATGCGGCAGCATATAAACCAGCCTCATGCGCCGGGAAAAAATAGTTTACCAAAACCATATCAAGCTGCGTCATAACTGCAAACGCACCGTTTGCTACAAATACGGGGAATGCAGAACCTAGTGTTATCGACTGAGCTTTGCTTGTTTGACCTAAACCTTTTTGCAGAGTACCCCACAACGCCAAATAGGTAATAGCCCAAGTCAAGATATACGCTAATGCTGCTCCGCCAATCGCCCCAGACACCCCGTAGCCAGCCCATACAAAAACGACTGATAAACAAATTTTGAAAATCGCGTTTAGAGCGCTACTCGCTGACAACCATGCGAATTTCTGCAACCCTTGTAAGAACGCGTTGTTAACAAAGGGGAAGCTCGTCACAAACAAAAGCAACGCCAATGCATAGACGGGAACGCTAGTTGGCGCTTTAAGGTAATGTTGAATCTCAGAATCAAAAGCAAAGCCAAGCCCCAAAATCAGCACACCCGCAACCATGCTACGCTTATGAATGGTGTAGTAAACATAAGTTATAGCGCTATTGTCTTGGTTCGCAAAATATTCAGAAACTTTACGTGATATAAGCATCACCATTGTGCTCAACGGAGTTGCAAGAATGGTGAACAGCGCCATAATCGCACTGAAAAGAGCGTACTCCTGCACACCCAGCATTCTTCCCATGAGTACCTGTAGTACATACCCAAGAACACCGGCCGCTATACTGCCAACCAACATCCAGGCGCTGGCATTAGCAAGCTTCCCAATGAATAGACTTATTATTCTGTTATATATATTCAGAATCGGCTCTTTGCCAAGGACGCGCACTAGTTGCCAACTTTCTCTTCAAAGTTGATGCGTTCGCGTACGATGTAGAGAGGCCGATTTACAACCTCTGTGTGAATGGTGCCGATATAGAGTGCTACCAGGCCAATCGCGATAAGTACAATCCCTATAAGAAATGTGTTGGCAACCACAACAATTGCAATTGGCGTTAATGCGGCTTTGTTTCCAAGAAGATAGCTACCAAGCATCCATATCAACAGCCCCCCGCTCACAGCAGTTATCACTACGCCCAAGTAACCGGTAATTCGTAATGGCCACAACGAAAACGAAGTAATACTGTTAACAGCCAGACTCCACAGCTTTGCGTATGAGTAACCTGCTGCTCCTTCGTTGCGGGCATCAGCTCGGAACTCAATATAGACCTTTCGAAAACCAAGCCAATCCATGATTCCGCGAAACATGCGCTCTCGCTCCGTTGCCTGACAAAAAGCTTCTATTACCTTCTTATCGTAAAGACGAAAGTCTGTCGTCTGTGAAACTATTTTGAGCCCCGAAATTTTCGACATAAGCCAGTAATAGAGATAAGAGCCCACTTTGCGCAACAAGGGCTGCTTTTCAATACTGATTCGTTTGGTCGCAACAATTTCTGCACCTTTTTGCCATTCTTCAATCAACTGTGGAATAAATTCGGGGGGGTGTTGCAGGTCTGCATCCATGCAAATAACAGCGCATACGTGTTTAGCTGCGTGTACGCCAGCGGTTAATGCGATTTCCTTTCCGAAATTTCTAGAAAGATCTATTACTTTGACCTGCTTGTCATTTGCAGCAATGCCAGATAGAACATCAAGCGAGTTATCTGGACTGCCATCATTTACAAAAATGTACTCACAGCGAATGTCGGCGAGTCCACTTGTTACCTGTTTTAGGCGCGTATAAAGAAGCGGCAGATTACCTGCCTCTCTGTATACCGGTACAACTATCGCAATTTCGCGCATGATTTAGGTCCTATTGATTGATGTAACCGGCTGAATGACTAAATGCACTGCTCCGCCGGTGTAAAAGTCACTTGTCCATTTTGCTTTCTGCCAATTCGAATACGGCTTATCATCACACCCAGGTTACGGGGATCAGCGCTTACGCCAAGCTCCAATGGTGAGACTGGCTTTGGTATGTGAATCATCAATTTTGGATTGTCCAATGTCTGCTTGATAGGTATCCTCACCTGCTTGCTCTGTTGAAATACCGATTTTGTTGAACTGTTTCCGATGGTGTACTCCACCGGCAATTCCGCATTGGATGCAAAGGCGTTCACCAATGAGATCTCTATGACATCATCCTTTTCAAATTTTCTCTGAAATTGAATCTCGGATACCGCAGCATTTGTCCATCTCGCGTCCCCCTCTTGTTCTGCAAAACCCTTTGGATCAATTGCGCCTACCGCGCCACCTACTTGCAGGTCATAGCTGTTCGAATCGTAACAATAGATGACCTTTTTGCCATATACGTTGATTGCGATCAGTTTCAGAATATCACCTAGGTTGTGCCCCATTTTGCTTGTATCAAATGGAATGATATACGGATGCTTCAACAACTCTATCGGTAACTTTACTGGCGAGCTTTTTGATTCTCTTATTGTGCTATCGATATTCCTCCACTTTGCCAGCGACTCACTATAAGTGTCGGCGAAGGCAATGTTTCTTGGCACCGTGTAATTCAGAAAGGATGCCGCCGCTACCGTTACGAGAATCGCTATTGGAGTAGATTGAGCCGCGCGGCTTCGGCTTATGCAGATAGACACGATCATCACCAGAGCAACCCACCCGTACAAACTGAACGCATAACGACATGAAGCTCCACTTAATATCCATTCCAGCTTCATCGGTTGCAACGCCATCAGAACGGGCGGGGCGATTGCAAGCGCGCATAGGGTTACTAAAAATGCGGCTGAGCCGCCGTTATTGACTATATCGCTGGGGCCCTTGCCTGGCTTTAGGCTTTCTAAGAAAACTCTTAGCGAGAGAACCAGCAAGCTTACTGCCGCGATAGAAGCAATTGAAATTGTCGTGAAGTTAGAAAGCCTAAGTTCCGAAAAATACGGTACTGAAAATATCAAACTCTTTAAGCTTCCTGCGAGTATTTCGACAGGCGAGAACGCAGCCAAGCTGCCCATCGCATAGGTTGCCGAACTGACTCCTCCATTCTGTGTTGGATCTCCTTCATAGATAGCTCGAAGAAGAATAAACAAGACAATATACAAGCCTGCGGCGAAGCCAACGGGACTCTTGTATAGATTGTCTACGCTTCTAGCTTGTATTGCCCTTACAGTCGCGTATATAACTGCAAGACCAACGAATACCTCTGAGGTAAATGACAGAAATAAGCAAAATAGTGACAGGACGTAAACGCCACGCCGGCCCCGAGACCGTTCACTCAAAACCAACGCCAATAGGAAAAAACTTAGAAAAAGGTTGTACCCACCAAAAAACGCAACAAAGCCGTTGTGCTGCCAATCGATTTGGTGGCTCACTACTGCAAATGCGGCGACTGCTATTGCTCGCAGAGGTGTTATTTTAAAGTGAATTAATGCCACTGCAACGCTAGCAAAAAGCGCCAGCATGGTAATCAGTCTTTTTGTTAGCCCTAAAATATCGGGCGTATAAAATCCAATTACTTCGTTTATTCCCGTTCCTATTACGTGCGATGGTCTGCCGTAAAGCAGGCGGGTCTCAATACCTCCTTGCATTTTTCCAATATATGCAAGTTCATCCATTGTTAAGAAAGGCAACTGGTAATTCACACGGATCAAATAGCTAGCCGTTAGCAAAACCAATAGCGCTATCAGTAGGTTCTCGCCCCAACCGTTCTTCAATCGCTTCATCACAGAATAAATACCCTCAGTAGTGTCCGGTTAACTTACAAATTCCCGAGCCAAGATTGAATATTGGCGGGGCTTACAGAGCGATTTATGTTGGTGCCGATTTGAAATCAATTCACCCATATTCCAGTTCAAGTAACGTCCAGAGATTGAATTCTCTGGGGGTGAGCTATGAACATGGGCAAGACGCTGTTCGCACAGATTATGGAGTTCATTCCTTGGACCAGCTTTGCGCGCATCGTGGCGCGTTATGGCGGCGATTCCAGAGTGCGCAGTCTGAGTTGCCCGGAGCAATTCCGCGCCATGGCCTTCGCGCAACTGACTTACCGCGAGAGTCTGCGCGACATCGAAACCTGTTTGTTGGCCAACCAAACGAAGCTTTACAGCATGGGCTTTCGCTCGCCAGTCAAACGTTCGACGCTGGCCGATGCCAACGAAGGACGCGACTGGCACATATGGGAGGACTTGGCCGCCTTGCT
>PFHN01000034.1 GCA_002782305.1 Candidatus Moranbacteria bacterium CG_4_8_14_3_um_filter_41_13
AATTTGAGCCCACTTATCGCCAAGATTGCTTTTGTCTTTGTGCTCATTGGTTACGGTACGAAAGTAGGCTTTGCTCCGATGCATACGTGGCTCCCTGATGCTCACAGCAAGGCTCCTGCACCGATTAGTTCGCTTCTTTCAGGCGTGCTTCTGACGGTTGCTTTTTCTGTTATTCTTCGATTCAAAGTGCTCACCGATATGGCGATATCTGTTTCTTTTTCGCAACATCTCCTACTTGGCTTCGGACTCTTTTCTATTATTATTGCGACGCTTATCATTCTCACGCAGAAGAATTACAAACGCCTGATTGCGTATTCGAGTATCGAAAATATGGGGGTGATAGCACTCGGATTTGGCTTTGGTGGACTTGGTGTATTCGCTTCATTTTTGCATATGATTTATAATGCTTTTGCCAAATCAGCACTCTTCCTCACGGCGGGCACTATATTTCTCAAATATAGTTCGACCAAGATTGCTTCGGTAAGAGGAGTTTTGCAAGCACTGCCGTTTACCGGTGTATTATTTTTTGCCCTCTTCCTCGCGATTTCGGGTATCCCTCCTTTTGGTATCTTCCTGACAAAGCTCTTTATTTTCTCTGCTGGTATAGATGACCATCCTCTGGTTGCTCTGACGGCTCTTCTTTTTATCACTATTCTTTTTGTCGGATTTCTGAAACATATTGCAGGAATGACTTTTGGAGAAAAACCAGATGAAGTAGAGAGGGGTGAGATACATATATGGCTCATACTCCCGCCACTCTTTCTTTTTCTTGTGGTGTTTTTCCTTAGTTTCTTTCTTCCTCCTTTCCTTCGCCTCTTACTTGATTCTGCAGTCTTACACTATTCATTATGAAAACTCTTATCTTCGAATTATGTGAGCCTCTTTCTCAAAAAAACGAGAAATTGCTGATGAATTTCGGCGTGAGGAAAAAAGGGGAGAAAACAATAGAAATGGTACTCGAAGAAGATGAAACGAGAGAAGATGCCATCAAGGCTTTGGCTCGGCTCGATATAGAGGTCATTTAGAGCCATTCCTCAGCAAGGGTATTGCTTTTTTCCTTTATTTGTGCTATCATAGAAGAGTTGTAAGTTTTTCTTTCTGGAGTAACGCTCGGCAGACAGAGGTTGCCAAATCTCGAATGTTCGTAGTAGGGCCAGAGAGGAGTCTGTTTTAGACTCTGAGGAAAGGTCACCTTACACAGTAATCAAGTTAGTAGATTCGAATATGGCAACCAAATTGTATGTTGGTGGCGTTTCCTACGGTTCAACCGAGGATGCTCTGCAGGCGGCTTTTGCCCAAGCAGGGAATGTTGTTTCTGCCAAGATCATTATCGACAAAATGACAGGTCGCTCACGCGGTTTCGCATTTGTTGAAATGGCTACAGAAGATGATGCTCAAAAAGCTATCGCTCTCTGGAATGGCAAAGAACTCGACGGACGCACACTCACTGTCAACGAAGCTCGTCCTATGGAAGAGCGTGCTCCTCGCACTGGTGGCAACCGCAGTTACAACAACGGCGGAAGCAATGATCAGGGCGCAAGCCGTTGGTAGTAGCGATTTTTCTTCACAATAAAATGTAAAGAGAAAACCAAAAAAAACAACCTTCTTTGGAGGGTTGTTTTTTTATGCTTCTTTTTGTTCTTCTTTTTCTTTTCTTATCTCATCATATCGGAAGCAGTCAGTTGTATGATCATTCACCATTCCGGTCGCCTGCATAAAAGCGTAACCGATGATAGGACCGAAGAATCGAAATCCACGCGCTTTCAAATCTTTCGCCAGTAGTTCGGCTTCCTCGGTGAAGAGGGGGATATCCGCGGAAGAACGTTTTTTGTCTGTTTCTGAGAACGGATTCATAAACTGCGCGAGATAATTGGCAAATGAGCCGTACTCCTTCTGTACTTCAAGAAAGAGTTTGGCATTGCTCACTGCTGATTCTATTTTGAGTCTATTTCTTACGATACCAGAATCTTTTTGAAGTCTTTCGATATCATGCCGAGTGAACTTCGCTACTTTTTCTGGGTCAAAATTGGCAAAGGCTTTCTTGTAAGCGGAGCGTTTACGGAGGATGGTAGACCACGAAAGCCCAGCCTGTGCGCTCTCGAGGAGAAGAAACTCGAAAAGCCTCCGGTCATCATAGATGCGGACACCCCATTCTTCATCGTGATATTTTTCGTAGAGTGTATCGCCTTTCG
>PFHN01000067.1 GCA_002782305.1 Candidatus Moranbacteria bacterium CG_4_8_14_3_um_filter_41_13
GTGTAACTTTTGACATCGATGCCGAGTCCCGAAGACGCATTGCCCTGCGGATCCAAATCGACGAGCAGGACTTCCTTCCCAGTCTCAGTAAAATAACGCACAAGATTAATAGTCGAAGTAGTTTTTTCCCACCCCGCCCTTCTGATTGATGAATCCGATGATCTTTGCTATATTTCTTCTCTCATTATAGACCATCGACACGGGATTATCAATTTCTGATGCTGTCTCCCTCTTCTGCGGAAAACTGCTCCCTCATTCCCGTGTTTCGAGAACTTTACCAATAAGCGCTTCCTGGCTAATCAACCCAAACACAGAGCTGTCGTGGCTCCCGCTTGGATCGTCCCCGAGGACGATGTACGTATCAGCCGGCAATCCGTTCCCGTACATTCCTTCATATAACCGAAGGGTATTCTGTCCCGTAAACACATACTCCTTCCCCTCGCTGTTTACAAGGATTATTCCGTTTACGAGAAGCCACTGTGATCCGTTGGGATCATCCACAAAATCAAACACATCTCCTGGAATCCCGACGACCCGCTTGATGAGAATCGGAGAATCGAGATCGGGAGCAAGATCGAGTATAACAATATCACTCCGTCTCACGGGATGGCATCGATAGAATCCATCCGCAACAACTACCTCATCTCCCTCCAATAACAGTGGCGCCATGGAATTCCCCCGCACCGTTTTAGTCTCACGTTCAAAGCAATCCTGCAATCGTGATTTCCCTCCCGATAAACCGTTTCCTCCGACAAAAAGAAGCGTTATACAGAAACTAACGATCAGGAAAGAAATATAGAGAGTAGATCTCACTGTCATACTACATCAGATACAGTTTAACGCCCAAAGAGATACAAATCAAGAACCGTCCCTGAATATATAAAAGACGGTTCATTGTAGACCATAAACAGCCGGGGTGCGACTCATTCCTCAATAACGACAGACTGGGCTACCATGGCATTTCCTTCCATCATGACTGAACCATCCTCAACATATGCCAGATAGACGAGTATCCTCGTTCCAGCCGATACATCACTGAGAGAAGCCATCGTCCTCTTGCAACCCAAAACGCCCTCGCACATCTGACGCACTATGAGGGTTCCGTTTTCCTCATCCGTCTTCACCGAGATCATCACTTTCCCATCGTACTCTTCATCATCCACCGCGTCGCCTGAAATCACCGAATTGGATACGTCGGTCACATTCACATTGAAAATCCCTTTCGTATACTTGATCTTCAGGTCAAGGTTCATCTGCCGTCGCTCCGCAGAGACCTCCTCCTGAGACGGCGATGTGACAGCAGGCACAGTGTTTCCTATCAGCTTATCTGCCACGGGCTGTGCCGTTATTCCTACTCCTGGGATTGGACGAGTAGACGAGATATAAACCCCGAAAAGCACGCCGATAGCGAGTATTGCGACCAACACAAGAATAATGATGAGATGCGTCTTTTGCATAAAGTTCCCGTATTAATTAGTTATCAATTAATCCTTCACACAGTCATACGAGACCCAGTAATGATCACCATCCAGAAATGCGTTAAATTTTTTGATCATGGTAGTGATATTGGCAGCACCGCCAACCGTACCGCTCCCATTGGTATTCATCTGGGTTGGCACGGTAGCCAGAGTAACAGTGAAGCCTGCGTCACAGACTAGACGAGCGTTCGTGCATGTCGTCATAGGATATCGCTTTTCACCGCTCCATTCCGGCGTGAAGCCCGCATCCCACTGCTGTATACAACTTCCGTAGTGCCCGCCCCGGACATACCCTGCGGATGCGTCAACATATGCCTTGGTTGCCACGTCCTGCGGAGCGATCGGGTCGGCGACTCCTGTAATCCTGTGGCTGACCATGTCGAGTATCCCATTCAAGGTGAGAAGACTTCCCTCAGTGACGAGTCCATCACCCTTCACCTGCGGGCTGTTACCAGTCGTGATCGGTCCCCCGACATTCCCCCGGGGAGGAGCAACGGTCGGCACGGTCCAGGCTTGGGCGAACTGGAGCCCGAGTCCGAAGATTACACCAAGAGAAACGACCTTGAACCAGTAGGTAACTTTCTGGCTGATACTTTGCTGTTTGTGCATAGACATTTTTA
>PFHN01000049.1 GCA_002782305.1 Candidatus Moranbacteria bacterium CG_4_8_14_3_um_filter_41_13
AACAGCAGTAGGATAACCCCAAAAACTAGTATCGCCCGCTACTGTGAGTCCTGCAATAGCATTGACGATAATGAGACTAACCAGAGCGACAGATAATCCAGTAATTGTATATATCATAATCGTTTTGGCTCTTTTTGCCTGATCTTCATCGCCAGCTGATGTGAGATAGAAGATGCCTGAGATGACAAATCCTATAACAGAAAGAATACCAATAAGTCCCAATGTCCAATTGAGAAATACCGTAAGAGTATCAAAAATCGATTCGTTATTAAGTGTAGGGACTGCATCCTCAGTGTCCATTATACTAAAACCATATGGACCAGTAGTAGTGGTAGCAGCATTGGTAGTCAATGGCGCCAAGAAGAGCAGAAACAAAGAGAGAGAAGTATAAAAAAGAGAAGAGAACTTATGATACATTTTCTTTATAAACATATTTTTATTTTATTATTCATTTTGGCCTCTTAGTGATTGTTTCTTCATCTCTTCCTATCATACATCACCTTATGTTTTTATCATACTCTTTTTTTGAAAAAAAACAATACTTCTATTTCATAAAAAAATCATCCTCCCAAAAGAGAGAATGATTTTCTTCAATAATTGAGGAATATCCTCATCATAGACTAGAACGTTGTCACGCCACCTGCATTTCCTAGAAGACCACTGAGTGCGTTCACGACAATGAGACCAATCAGAGCAACCACGAGACCGATGATAGAATACATCATCACACTCTTAGCCTTTTCTACTTGATCCTCATCACCAGCAGCGGTGAGATAGAGAATGCCAGAGATGACAAATCCGATGACTGCCAAAATACCTGTGAGACCTAAAAGCCAGTTCAAAATCCTAGAAATAAGATCATAAAACGATTCATTTGCAAGTCCTGTCTCAGAACCGCCTACATAATCCGAACCCACTCCAAAACCTACTGGCGTAGGAGTAGCAGCACCAGCCATAAGTGGCATAAAAGCAAGAGCGCTTGCAATGCCGGTATATGCTATTTGTTTTATATTTTTCATATTTTCTCACCCCCTTTCTTTTTGCGACGACTCTGACGAAGAGCCGATACATTTACTTTTTATTTTCCCAAAGGTCCTGAGCGGAGTCGAAGGGTTTATTTACTTTTCTTTTTTTATTGAAAGAAAGACGCGAGCTGTCCGGTCAGGATAAGAGAGATCAGTGCAATCGTGATGCCGATACCAGATTCGAGAGCGATTTTTTTTGCCGTTTGCATTCTCTCTTCGCTTCCGCTAGCAGTGATATACACAATACCCGAAACAACTAATCCTAGTATACCAAGTACACCAACAATTGACAATACAAAATTGAGGACATTGGAAAGAAGTGATGTCAAAGGAGGAGCATCGCTGATCACTCCTGCATAGACGGTACTAATAGGAAAAATATTATTCATCACTCTTGATTGATATTGTGCATATTATCTGACGGTCGTAGACGTCGTATCACAGGTAAACGTAAATGCGTTGGTTTGTATCAACCCAGCCAGTGGTTTGCCCGCTCCCCTATCCACAGAGAGCATCGTCAGTACAACATTGACAATAAGCCAGGCACCAAGTATAACCGCAAAACCGATGAGAGATGCCTTAATACCGCCTTTGGCGGTAGTCATTAATCCATCATAACCTGCGGAAACAATATAGAGAATAGCCATCGCCACGATGACACAGATAGCAACAACGGTCATAATACCAAGTCCCCATGTAATCAGACCCGCTCCCCCGACGATGATATGACAAATGGTACACGGCGCCATTTCAGAAGCAGTACCACTATTACGTCCACAAGGAATCAGTGCGGCGTCAACAGAAAGCGGCGCGAGTGTGAGAAGAAAAGAAAACAGAAAAAAACTGAGAAAAAAAATGCGACGATTCATAAGAAGAGTATTTATATAATAAAGGAATATTTATACAAAGAGAGTATACCATAAAATCCTTCATCTTTCATATTTTATTTTTTTACAAGAACATTTCTGGGAGACTTGAAGTTTTTTTCAGCATGGTTCCGTCGTTTCGACGGATGAAAAAAAGTTCACGCAAAGAGTTTTCTCGCTGGAGAAAATGAATGTCTACCCAGAAAGGTTGCTTGTGGAAAATAAAGAGAGCAAAAAAATCGCTCCGATGTGGAGCGATTTTTTCTTTATTTCTTTCTCCCTGCTTTCGTTCGTTCTGTTTCTGTGAGAAATTGTTTACGCAGACGAACATTGTGTGGAGTGATTTCGAGGTATTCGTCTTCGAGGATGATTTCCAATCCTCGTTCGATCGATATCTCGAGCGGTGGTACGAGTTTGATCGCTTCATCTGCTCCCGAAGAGCGCATATTGCTCATCGCCTTTCCCTTGATCGGATTGACAGCCATATCCGTTCCCTTGGTGACATTACCCACTACCATTCCTTCGTAGACTTCAGTTGATGGAGAAATATAGAGCACACCACGTTCCTGAAGATTGTTCAGTGAAAAAGCAAGTGCCTTGCCGGTCGCCATCGAAACCATCGATCCTGCTTCACGCTTCTTGATTTCTCCTACGAATGGACGAAATCCGAGCACGCGAGTATAGAGAGTTCCTTCACCACGTGTATCTACCATAAACTCACCACGATACCCGAGGAGTCCCCTGGTCGGCACTTCGAAAATGAGGCGTGTAAATCCACCAGACCCTTCTTTCATTTCCATCATAATCCCTTTGCGTTTTCCCATTTTTTCAATGACCGTACCTGATACTTCGAGTGGACATTCTACCGTTACTTCTTCGAATGGTTCGGATTTCACGCCGTCCACGTCTTTGATAATCACTTGCGGTTGTGAAACTTGAACTTCATAGCCTTCACGACGCATATTTTCGAGCAAAATAGCCACGTGGAGTTCGCCACGTCCATACACTTTGTAGTGATCGTCAGCGAAATCGATACGCAGTCCGACATTGATTTCGAGTTCTTTCTGCAAGCGTTCACGGAGCTGTTTGTTTGTCACAAACTTCCCTTCGCGTCCAGCAAAAGGAGAATCATTCACGACGAAGTTGAGAGAAATCGTTGGCTCATCGATATCGATAGCTGGCAGAAGCTCTACATCTCCTGTCGTAGAAATAGTATCCCCAATTTCGATGGTGAGCAGTCCTGCTATCATCACGATATCACCTGCTTCCACCTCAGTCGCTTCAACCCTGGAAAGTCCACGAAAAGTGAAAAGTTTCACGACGCGAGCCGTTTCATTTTTCCCCTCTTTATTTCGCATAATCACCTGATCGCCAACTTTGAGCGTCCCTTCATACATACGAGCCACCGCCAAACGTCCAACAAAATTGTCATATCCGAGGTTGAATGGTTGGGCACGAAGTGGACTCTCGACGGCACTCTTGGCAGGTGCTACTTCGGAAAGAATCGTATCGAGAAGAGGAAAAAGATTTTCACTTTCTTCTTCAAGTGTCATTTTGGCAATGCCTTGACGAGCAATAGCATACACCGTTTTGAAATCAAGTTGTTCATCATTTGCTCCGAGATCAAGGAAGAGTTCATACACCATTTCTTTTACTTCTTCTGGGCGGGCAGCTGGCTTATCGATTTTGTTTAAGACAACAATCGGTTTCAGTCCCAGTTCAAGAGATTTCTTGAGTACGAAGCGTGTCTGAGGCATCGGACCTTCTTGGGCATCCACCACGAGTACCACGCTATCAATAGAACGAAGAACACGCTCTACTTCAGAACCAAAATCCGCGTGACCAGGCGTATCAACAATATTTATCTTCGTATCTTTGTAAAAAAGTGAAGCATTCTTTGCATAAATCGTGATACCGCGTTCCTGTTCGAGTGCATTGGAATCCATCGAGACACTCGCATCTGTGACCATTCCTGTTTGGCGCATCAAAGCATCAGTAAGGGTTGTCTTACCATGGTCCACGTGTGCGATGATAGCGATGTTTCTTATTTCCATAACTTTGTACCTTGAATTATTTTCATTGAAAAAAGGCGCCGAAACGCCTTTACTAAACGTTAAAGAATTATAACCTTTCTACTATCTTCCGTCAACCCCCTACCGATTAAGAACGCCTACTCTCTGTGATATCAGACTGAGAGCACCATCTATAGTACGTTCTCCTTTGTTTACAGAATCAATCATCTCTGTGATGATTGTCGACATACCTTCGGGATTGCCTTGATATCCATTCTTTGCTATAAGGTTACCAAACGCAAATGGCGACAGAGCAACATCACTTTTCTCTGCCTCGATGAGGTCACGACGAGCAGCGGGCCTTCTGGTGTTTTCGAGATATTTTTTCGTAGGATCAAATGTCAGCGTCACCGTCTTCGTTGTCCCACTCAATGCATTCTTTAGGGTGAATAAATTATCCTTGTGAGGGAATGCCATATAACGCAGGAGTTGCCATGATTCATGTATACGTACGGTATTTCGCTTCACCAAGTCTACTGATGTATTGGCTTGTTGTTCCGTCGGATCAATCAGTGTTTTATTTTTTGCTACCACAAAACTCCAATAATTAGCATAATTGACGGGTGCTGTACCTGCAAATTGCGGGAGCGGAGCAACAGCAAAATTAAATTTCGCATTTTTCTTCTTCAGTTCATCATAGCGCCATGAATAATCAATCATCATACCGAGCGTCCCCTCATAGAAGGCATCAATCGAATAATGCAGACGAGGATTCCATGTGTATGCACCAGATTTGATATCAGAAAATTGTGTATAGAAAGAAAATGCTTTGGCACTTCCTCCGTCGTTCAGTGAGAATTTGCCATTCATCGCATTACCAATACCGGAGCCGTTTTGTAACATCAGAAGTGTGAGTATGTCCGCTGATCGATTGACGTTGTAAGCCGTTCCGAGAGCAATAGCCGACTGCGTGATGTTGCCTAGCCTATCAATATGATTCAACTTATTTAGATCACTCTGCACTTCTTCCCATGTGGCTGGTGGATTTACAATACCCGCAGCATTGAATATATCTTTGTTGTAGTAGAGTCCCAAAGAATCAACAGACATTGGCACACCGTATATAGTGCCATCTTTCATCAGATCACTCGATGCTACATCAACGAAAGAGTCTTGGAAAAATTTCTCTGACCCTTCTGCTTTCGGCATCGGAACGATTTTGTCTTCGAAGGAACTCCTCCAGGCATTACGAATCATGAAAACATCCGGACCATTCCCTGATGCCAGTGCACTCACCAGGTCTTCCTTATATGTTTCTGGAGACATCTTCCGATAATTGATTTCTCTCACGTATGGATTGATGCCCTTGTACTGACCAAAAATTTCTTTGTAAGCATCTGTATCATCTACCACTCCCCACACTTCGAGTTTCACGCTATATGGCTGTATTGGTGGACCACTCTTCAATCCACAACCAGAAAGGAAGAGACTACTGACGAGAACAAGTGCCATAACTGGCAACATTTTTTGCGAAGAGAAAAATTGCATAATGAGTAACAAAACGAATTACAAATAGTCTCCCTTATTTCCTCACAAGGAAAGCATAGTGATATCCTCCCACATTTATTTCTTCTTCAATGGTAAGATGCGCATCAGTTACCAGTGTTTTCAATGCTTCTTTGCTGATGCGAAGCTCCTTGTCTGGTCCGACAAGAGATTCACTCGGATCCCATTCCATAATAACAGCATGTCCACCGGTTTTCAAAATACGGTTCACTTCAGTAAATATAATGTTCTTCTTCTGGTTCTGAAAAAGAATATCTTTGATAACCACCCAATCAACACTGTTTGAAGAAAGTCCTGATCCATTTTCTTTCTCAAGGTTCACCCGTTTTGGTACCATATTCGTCAAATTATAATTCTTCGCACCACTTGTCACGACTTCGAGTGCCGAAGGCAGGACATCCAGAGCATACACTTTGCCTCCATCCCCTACGCGCTTTGCAAACTCAAAAGAAAAAAACCCAGCACCACAACCGAAATCAGCGACAATAGCGCCTGGTTCAATCTTGAGCTGATTCACGACAACAGTAGGATCTACAAATGTTAACCCAGCAGGAGTGTTCATAAACAATGTAAAAATTATTTTATTTTAAAAGCACCTCTATTATACATCAAATAGAAAAATGAGGAAAATACATCTTGCTTTGGATCTGTTTTTCCTGTACAACAAGAAGAGAGAAAAGTATGGAAGCGTGGCCCCAGCCCAAGGCTGGTCCGCCTTGGGCGGAGAGTGGTTGTAAATGGAATTTGTTCTTGGGTAAAAATATGGAAGCGTGGCCGAGAGGTTGAAGGCACCGCTCTCGAAAAGCGGCATACCGGTAACGGTATCGGAGGTTCGAATCCTCCCGCTTCCGCAAAAATTCGGAATTCATTGGACGAATTTCGAATGTATTTTGAAAGCAACCCCGATACCGACTGATCGCACGCGCAGAGCGCGTAGTGGAAGGAAAGAGTGTTTTTCTTTCGGGGTTCTGCCTTCCAAGTATTCGGGCAGGTGGCGGAACAATGCGGACGAAGTTTTGGCAAAACTATTTTTTGGGGAAAGGATTTGCCAAAACTTCGGCTCATTTGTTTTTAAATTTGGATATCGCAAACGGAGGAGGAGAGGTCTGGGGAGAAATCCTCCGCTTGCTCCTCTTTTTGTTTTGGCGAAATTCGGGCGGGCTTAAAAAAAGAATTAACTATTTTTGTTTGACTAAATGGTAGATATTTCATATACTAACTATAGTAGTAAAACTATACGAATATGTCAAACGAAAAATCCATAATTGGGGATAACATAAAGAAATACCGAAATAAGCTCGGTATTTCTCAAGATGTCCTCTCAAAAAAAGCGGACTTAGCTTTTCATACTATTGCTAAAATTGAAGCTGGTTCAACGCCTAATCCCACCATTGATACAGTCAAAAAAATTGCGGACGCATTAGGCGTTTCGCTTGATGTGTTAATGAAATAAAAATATGAAAGAAAGTTATTTTTTCAAACCAGTTAAAGAAGATATTGAGAAAAAGAAAGCGATGGAAACAAAACTGCTTACTGCTGGAGAGCATGAAGAAACAGAACAAAAAACAATGACACTAAAAGATCATTGGCTATCTTTACGCCAATCAATTCAAGATAAGTTGACCATTGAAAAACCAACAGCAGAAGAACAGGAAAAAACGAAATTGTTGAGCGAACTCATCACGCCTAAATTGATGGCTGAATACAAACAAATTCTGAAGAGTTTTAATGATAAAACCAAAAAATCAGAAGAACACTCGCAAAGAGAATTTATTGATATCAACTACAAAGAACTCTCCGACAACATTGAAAGTTGGATTGAAAATTTAGTCGATGAAGTAAAAAGCAAAAAAGAAACAGGTCTTGATGAAAATGACACCGAAGAATTGCGTGCTCAATGTTGGTTGCTTTTTGATTCAGTTGGTAGCGTGATGAACACAAAATCTCTTGAAAAAGACATTGCTGATTTTTACAAAGACAAAACGCCCGATGAAAGCGATGAAAAAGAACAAGAAAAACAAAAATCCGAATTGGTAAAGGATTTACAAAGTCGTTATCCATTAGATAAAATCGAAGTTGAAATTTTGGTAGATTTAGTAAAATCTACCAAGAGCGAGAATGAAAACTACTCACCCAAAATTCTTGTTGAAACAATTTCTCGACTTTGGAGTGAATATAAACTAGGCGAGAAAAAAGGGACTATCGCAAAAATTTCTCTTGGATACTTATTGTCTAAAGGTGTAGAGAGTTTTGCGCCTTCGTTGTTTCAAAACATAATGGCTCAGGATAAATTTAATGTTGCTGTCTTTTTGGAATATTTTGGATTAAATAAAATATCGGAAATTATAGACGCAAAAACAGATATTGAATTAGCAAAAGTGATGAACGAAATTAATCATCAAATCAACGAACGAATAACAAATTCCCTATTCTTTCAAGAGTTTGAGTTTATCCATGAAAAATCTTTGGGAGAAATTTTTTCAACATTGGAAAGAGGAAAAAATTCAACAGAACGAATTTTGCAAGATACAATTTCTAAATTTGCTCCGACATTAGCCGGAATTGGAATGTCGCTTGCATTTTTAACTAAAATCAATCCAGCTCTTGGCGCGATTGGTATCGGAAGTTTACCGATAATGTATAAAATTGCCAAAAAACAAAATGATCAAATTTGGCCAATGTATGAAAAAGAAAAACGCGAAGGAGAAAAAATCGCCACTCGTCTCGGTTCTATAAAAAGCGGATTTGAAGAAGTAAAAACTTCTCCCGAAACGCCGTCTGTTGCTCATCATGTAAAAGAACAAATGGATACGAAAGACACTCTCGGAACGAAAAGATTTATTGAAGAAACAAAAATGCGTCTAAAGCGCATGATTCCTTTTGATGTTTCAACTATTGCAGCGGCGGGAATGGGCGGTGCGCTTCAAGAAGCGGGTATGATTTCAGGCGGAGCTGTTTTATCGAATATTATTTATTCAAATCAATTAAACAGACCTGTCCAAGAATTAGTCAATCTTTATTTCAATCAATTTTCTCGCTACATACAAGATATTCAGCGAATGGATGAAATTTTAGGAGCATATGAAAAATTAGATTTGCCTGAGGGTGAAAAAGAAAAAGATCGCGTTCCTGTTTCTGAATTGGAAAATCTTGATATTTCCATTAAAAATTTGCGTTATAAAAATATATTGCGTGATGTAAGTTTGGATATTAAGCAGGGAGAATTTTTAACCATTGCGGGCGCTTCTGGAGCAGGCAAATCAACGCTGTTGCGTAATTTAGTCAACTTATATAAACCTGATGGTGGAAGTATAGAAATAGGCGGGGTTAAAAATGATAAAATAAAAAAATACGGAAAAGAATCTGTTTATTCCATAGTGTCTTACTGCAACCAAAATCCGCAAATTTTTGAAGGAATGACTTTGCGTGAAAATCTTCTGTTGTGGTCAAGTGAAGAAGTGGATGATGGAAAAATAAAGAAAGTGTTGGAAGATTTGCATTTGGAAAAATTCATTGGAAGACTTGACGAGGAAGTCAAAAATTTATCAGGTGGTGAAAAAGTTAGAATTGGAGTAGCTCGCACCTTGATTAAGGGGGCAAAAATTATGTTGCTCGATGAGCCAACAGCCAGTCTTGATTCTCAAGCCGCGACAGAAGTTAGAAAAATCATCAGCGAAATAAGTGAGAAATATTCGGACACAACAATTATTTGCGTTTCCCACGATGAAGAATTGATCAAATCAAGTAAGCGTTCTGTTAACATGACAGAATTACAGAAATAAGCCCGCCCGAATTTTGCCAAAACAAAAAGAGGAGCAAGTGGAGGATTCCTCCCTAGACCCCTCCTCCTCCGCTTGCGACATCCGAATTCAGAAAAAAGGAATCAGCCGAAGTTTTGCGGAATCCTTTCCCCAGAAAATTGTTTCCG
>PFHN01000039.1 GCA_002782305.1 Candidatus Moranbacteria bacterium CG_4_8_14_3_um_filter_41_13
CCTGGATAGTGCGAATCTGCTCGGAGACGAATCGGGCGCCGTTATAGGTGGCCATGGCGATGACCACACGTTCAGCTAACTTAGGCATGATCTCGTTTTCTCCTTCAATACCAATCCGGTACTATCAAAAGAATTTAGTTGTGATTCTTTTTGCTTCATTGATTATTCGAATCCAATTTTCATAAAGTAACTTACCGCCAAAAAATGCTGCAATTGCTCTGGAAAAAATACCAATTGAGAATGGATTCAGCCTCCATAACTTGATTAGGTTGTTTACTCCTTTATCCACTGCACCCCAGCGCAATTGGGCATCTCCAAGATTTGCCAGCCATATCGTATTTAACTTGCGATTAGATTCGATCTCGGCGCGATTCTTGTCATATATCATCTGAAGGGCCACGCTGTGTGCGTAACTATTGGTGGAAATGCTGCCCGGGGTAATATATGAAAGTATTAGCGGCTCTTTAATAAAGAAAAACGATCCGTACTTGAATAGACGAATAAATAATTCCCAATCCTGATAACGCGGCATATCCGGATCAAATCCACCTACCAGATGAAAGATTTCTCGTCGAATCAGGCAAGTCGGCGTATCCACAAAATTCTCATATAGGATAGCCTTTGTCATCTCGCCTTCGTGCGGAATATATGAAGGTTTATAACTTGTCCGCCCGTCCTGAATCTGCAGAAATGCTGAAAAAACGCCAGATAAATTACTGTTACTTTTCAGTTCTATTATGCATTTCTCCAACTTCCCCGGTAGCCATACATCATCACTATCCTGAAAAGCAATGATTGGAGCACACGCATGACTTACACCAATATTTCTTGCGGCCGCACCACCGACATTTTTTTCAAGACGAATGAAATTAATTCTACAATCAACGAAACTACGGACTACCTCTCTGGTATTATCGATAGACCCATCATCAATTATTATCAGTTCAAAATCCCTGAAACTTTGATCAAGGATGGATTGAATGCTGCGGCCAAGAGTGCCTGCCCGGTTATACGTTGGCAACACAATGCTCACCGCTGGCGCTATACCAATATGATTCCTTTTATCATCAATCATAATTTCCAGAGTGCATGTTGAATCCATGGTCTGTGGTTTGGCTAAGCCATTTTCTACACAAGTAAATCTCTACTGCGGCTGGCGTTATGCCCATGCGCACGATCTCCTCACCGGTCATGAAATCGCCGGGGAGAATCACAGAGACATCGAATCCGGCCTCACGCAACTGGTCCACATAATCACGGCCATAATTCCTGACGTGGTCGTCCTGACCGAACAGTCTGGCCCGCTCTGCCGGGTCGACAATGGTCGGATCTTCAAAGGTTCGCTCACAAATGATGGGGACCAGCAGCATGGCCCAGCCATTCGGCTTCAGAACCCGGAGAAATTCGCGCATGGCCTTTTTGTCATCCGGAACATGTTCCAGCACATGGCTGCAGTAGACCACGTCGAATGTATCGTCGGGATACCGGATGTCCGTGATATCCATCCTGACCATGGCACGCGGATTGTTCAGGTCCGCCGTCAAATAGCCGCTGCCCAGCCGTTGCCGCAACAATTCTTCAAAGATCGGCTCCGGTGCGACATGAAGCATATTCAGGGAGTGTCCGCCAAAGAGACCGTTCTTCCGTTTCAGGTAAACCCAAACCAGCCGGTGACGCTCAAGCGCGCCGCAATGCGGGCATTGCGCATCTTCTCTCGGCACGATCCCGAACTCCCGGAATTTCCCAGAGTCACGATTGCAGACCGGACAATGTCGTTTGTTCCCGAAATAGACCAGACTGCGAATGCCGCATCTGATTTTGTCTGTGAACGCTTTGGTTGCCGCGCGTAACAATCGTACGATTCCCATCAACAATCCTTCTTTATGTTCTCTGGCCAGTCTCATGTCTGCGCCACAGCAGTTCCTTCATCGCGTCGAACCACTCTCGGTTGGCTTTATAGCTAATTGACAAATAGAGCGCTGCGGCAATCGGAACGGCGATGACCAACCGAATGATTTCC
>PFHN01000054.1 GCA_002782305.1 Candidatus Moranbacteria bacterium CG_4_8_14_3_um_filter_41_13
CAATCTTTTTCTTTGAAAATAATTTTTTTGCATTCTCTGGAAGCGGATACACTTGAGAAAAATGGAGACCTGCTATACGATCATCTCCGATAGTGAAAAGGGATTCCTCGAGCACACCTTTATTCGATCCCCAAGAAACAACCATTATTTCTGCATTTTTTACATCACCGATTTCTGTTGGAGGAAGGGATTCCTCACGAATGCCTATCATTTTTCCGAGGCGTTTCTTATGCATAAGTACTCTCATCTCTGCACTCTCTGTGATATGAGCCTGCTCATCGTGTTCATCACTATCAATTCCTACAAGCCCTGTGCCATAACCAGGCACTCCCCGAGGAGAAATACCCTCTGGGGTGAGCGCATAACGTTTATAATCTGCTTCTGTTTTTATGATATGATTTTCTAGCACTCTTTTTCGAAAACCCTCTTCAGGGAAACTTCTTATAGAATCAAGAAAATATTGATCCGTCAAAATGAAGACAGGAATTTGATATTTATCGGCAATAAAAAAAGCTTGCTGTGCTACGAAAAAGGCTTCTTCGTGCGTCCCAGGAGCAAAAATTGCCCGAGGAAATTCGCCGTGCCCAGCGTAGAGGACGAGATTCAAATCGGCTTGCTCAGTCCGTGTTGGAAGTCCTGTTGCGGGTCCTGGACGCTGTCCAATATGCACCACAACCGGTGTTTCAATCATACCTGACAAACTCACCCCTTCAGTCATCAGATCAAATCCGCCACCGGAAGTTGTCACAATAGCCCTGGCTCCTGCATACCAGGCACCAATACTGTGATTGATGGCCGATATTTCATCCTCTGCTTGATCGATAACAATGCCAAATTCTTTTTGATGTTTTGCTAGGAAAGTAAAAAGTCCCGTCCCCGGCGACATCGGATAGGAAGAAATATAGTTACAACCAGCAGCGAGTACTCCAAGTCCTAAAGCATCATTGCCATCAATAAGAACTTCTTTCTCCACAGAAGTATTTCGAGAGAGATTAACTTCAATCCCTTCGTTATAAGCAATATGTTTACCAAAATCATAACCTTTTTTTCCTGCTTCAATATTTTTCTTCACTATTTCCTCTCCTTTGCGTGAAAAGTGTTCGCGAAGATATACTTCGAAAATATTTTCATTCGCTTGAAACATACCAAGCACTATTCCGACTGCTACCGTACTCGTATAAATCGGGTTGCCAAGTTCATTGGCAAATTGTGTAAATGGCACATCAATCACCTGACATGCATTCATACCTGCACATACTTTCTGACGCTCCCCTACAATGAGAGTCTTTTCTGTAATACGCCGTTTCAAATGAGGAATCACACTGGCATCCAGCGCAAAAAGAAAATCGATCCGCTTTACAAACGAGGAGCATTTTTTATTCGTAATACGGATTTCAGTTGAGTTACTCCCGCCACGGATGCGTGACATATACTCTTTGCTCGCGAAAACATTGTAGTCACTCCGTTTGAGTACCTGCATCAGCATCGCTTCAATAGTTTGGATACCCATACCGGCCGATCCGCCAAGCACAAGTGATATATCCCGAGAAAAATGTTTCATACCATCTTCTTTTTATTTTGTATCTGTATTTGAAAATACTTTTTCATTATATCACAAATATACAAAAGTTATTCTTTCTCGAGTTCTTTTTTTACCACCTCAAATTCATTCTCGATTTCTTTGAGACGGGTACGACTTTCTTTGATGAGGACAGTGCCCTCTTTGATTTTTTCCAGTCCTTTTTCGACGTCCACTTCTTCTTGATTATCGAACCATGAAATAATTTCTTGTACCTTCTTCAAAGACTCGCTTAAGTTTACTTTTGACATATGTTTTCTTCTTTGATTAAATTACTTTTCAAAAATTTCTTCGACTCTCACGGTGGCCTTCCCCTCTCCAAGTTCCACAGAAAGTTTCTCGCCAAGCGTTATATCTGTGTAGCTTTTTATAATATGTGTTTCTTTCTTCACAATGCTGTATCCAAGTTTCAGAACACGCGCGGGATCATACTGCTTCAGTCTCTCCGAATGGTAATCAAGCTTCTCTTTCATTCTTTCTATCATTCTCAAAAAACCATTTTCCATACTTTTCTGCCCTTGCGTCAAAAAGTCGATTTTACGCTCTAATAAAGCTTCTATCGTGAATAATTTTTCTCGTAAAGACTGGCGAAGCACTGTAAAGATATTTTGAAAATCTTGTAAATATTCTAGGAGTGTTTTCGCTTCCGTTTCAAGAGTATTTTTTGTTTCTGTTAGTATTTCTTTGAAAAGAAGTGGGAGCTGAGTTTCGAAACGATGCACCATTTGACGAGCCTCATCAAAATGAAAACGCAGTTCTTTCGCAGTGGCCGTTGGTGTCGATACCATCATATCTGAAGCGAGTGCAGAAAGCGTCACATCTTTCTCGTGACCCACGCCAAGAAGTGTCGGAATCTTCGATGAAGCTATCTCTCTCACAAGCGCCTCGTTGTTAAATGCCTGCAAACTTTCCAGGCTTCCACCGCCACGCACAATAACGAGCACATCATATTTCTCAGGATGACGATTGAAGTATTTCACCGCACTCATTATTTCAAAAACGGCTTTTTTCCCTTCCACACTCGTCGGAAAAAAATGTACCTTGAAACCCTGAGCTCCGAGATTCATCGTGAAGTCCCCAATAGCAGCGCCCTGCTCTGAAGTAATGAGTGCGATACGCTCTGGAAATACCGGCAAGGGTCTTTTTCTCTCAGGTGCAAATAATCCATCACCTAAGAGCTTTCTATGCAGTTCCTCATACGCTTTCTGAAGCGCGCCAACTCCAGAAAGTTCGATCACGCTGACTTTCATAGAAAGACGTCCACTTGGTTTGTAAATATCTGGAGCACCTTCGATAACGACTTCATCTCCAATAGCGAGCTTCACTCCAGACACATCATACTGAAAACGGAAGATGAGACAATTCAGCGTGCTCTCATCTTTGCTATCCTTGAGAGTAAAATAAATCACTCGTTCTCGTTCATCAATACTCGATATTTCTCCCTGCACGCGAGATGCCATACCAGAGAGTTCGACATTGAGTCCGTCAAGAAACTGCGACACCGAAAGGGTATAATCTTTCTCCTCTTCATTTTTCATTCCTGTTTCCGCTTTTTTCGTCGCTCGCTGTATCTTTTTCTCTTGATGGCTGACTATGTGTTCTTTTGTTACATCACCATCTCTATCTAAAGTACTGCTTTTGATAATACCCAGCAGTGCCAGTCCGTATTTCCGAAACTTCGCATCTTTGAGTCCTTTTATACAGAGCATTTCTTCTTTGTTCTGCGGAAGTGTCTGCGCCAAAGATTCAAGAACAGCATTCGGAAAAACACGAAAAGTTTCTACACCTTCTGATCGTGCCTGTGTATCCCGCCATTTCCTCAGTTCTTGCAGAAGCGTCATACGGAAAAATATCAAAAAATCATAAGCCTTCTTATTATAGCAAAAAAAGAAAAACCCTGCTTACATTTGCAGGGTTTTCTTCGTCGCCTCTTATACAAGATTATTTCAAGTATTTATCGACGCTCGCTTTCATATCTGTGAAGCTATAAGCTCCTTTGAACGCTTCAGTATTGATAAGGAACTTTGGAGTACCGCTCAGTCCGAAGGTAGTGGCAATAGCTGTGTCTTCTGCGATACGACCATCATATTTTCCGCTGTCCAAACAGGACTTCATATCACTCGCGTTCACAGCACTCTTGAGGAATTCTGCCAAAACATCAGATTTTGTTTTGTCATTCTTCAAATCACCATTCATCAGATTGTATCCAGCTTCACTCATCAGGAGGTCATGTACTTCCCAGAACTTTTTCTTTTCGAAACCACAGTACAATGCCTTGGTTCCCATCTCTCCACTCCCATGTCCATTGGTATATATCCAGACGAAAGAGGCTTTCCCTGCATCAACCAATTTTTTCATCTCTGGCACTGGTGCGAGATATGTGCCTCCGTCAGCCACCATGGTAAATTGTGATCCCGCTTGTTTGTTAAAGTTTGGGTTCTTGCCAGCGGCAATGTTGCAATATGGACAACTTGGATCACTAAACTCTACAAAAACTACCTTGGCATCTTTCTTACCAAAAGTAATATTTTTTCCATTAAATAGTCCTTGCAGTTGATCCTTGGTAATTTCTGGATCCGCTGGTTGTTGCTGTGTTCCTTTGTCAGCTGTAGCACCACCTGAAATCTTGATTGCTTCAATAGATGAAACGATTTGCTTCGTCGTCATAAACATCGTTCCTGCTACAATGAGACCTGTCAAAAGAACAGCTCCTGAAATCAGCAGTGCATCACTCCCAAACTTCCTTTCTTTCTTTCCTTCTCCTTGAGAAGACAATACTTCACTTTCCATAACATTGTTTGATTATTTATTTAGCTTATGTAGTATACCAAATTATTTGATTTTACTCAATGTATCGTTATTTCGAGATACTGCTAAAAACGGAGCATCGAAGGATAAAACACCAGTAAATAGCCCAAAAGAAGCATCAGTATGCCACCGATAAGATTGGACCACTTGGAATACTTTTCTGTCATATGAAGTTTATCGAAGCCCCAAAGAGCCAAACCGAAAACGAGAAAATCATCAATCATATAGAAAAAAATATAGAGCGCCATATACCCTTGTGTCTGCAAAAAACCAAGGTCGTTCATCTGAATAATTTTTGTAAATGCCTGAGGAATACCAATAGAACAAGCAAATTCAATCACATTGACCGAAAAAGCAAGGAAAATAACTCCCAGAGCAGTGAGCCACGTAAATGGTTCGCTCGCGAGTTTCTTGATACGACCAGAAATCTTGGCGCGTCCTTCGAGATTGACCACCTTACACGTACCATCAGAGGTGTACCATTCATATAGAAAGAAAAGTCCTCCTCCGATGGATACTATACCCACTATTGGTGTTACGAAACGATCCAGTCCAACAAAGTCCCAGGTTGTGAACCATACATTCAAAATAAGGTAATACATCACCGTCTCAGCCATTATAAAGAGTCCTGCGATAATCCACATACGCTTGCGTGATCCCATCTGCACCAGCACCAGGAGAAACGTCACAAGGACCCACATCGCACAAGGATTGAATCCATCAATCAAACCCAAAATACCTGACAAAGCAGGTAAAGAATACTGCATAACATCTACAGTGCTTCCTACAAAGGGAATGGTTACAAAAAATGGTTCTGCTTTGGGGGTTGTGCATACCTCATCATCACACACTGACCCCTGCACATCATCAACAGTACTTGATATGCCACTAAGTAATCCTTCGATACCGACGCGGGGTTTGTTTTGATTGGTATCAATCAGGGCTCCTATACGCCTTCCTGTTGTTTCCTCTGAATCAAATCCTTGAAGAATAGCAACACCAATCACTGTGAGAGGCGTAGCTTTTGAAAGATTCTTTTTCTCTGTAAAGAGAGAGAAAAGAGCTTTGCCTTCTTCTGTACCAATATCAATATATTCTATTTCTATCGCATTACCCCTCTTCGTTCTCTGCATCTCAAGATATTTCTTCTCTGCTTGACAATGAGCACAGTCTTGCCTTACGAAGAGTTGAATGAGGACAGGATATTCACTTTTAAGAGACGTTTCTTCACTAGCGAAGGAGGTATGAGTGAAGGAGGAAAAACAGAGCAGGAAGAGAAAAAAAGACAAAGAGCACTGAAAATATTTCATAGATTCAAAAAAATATAAAAAAATATGCACCATTCTATTTCATCTCTGTGTGGTACGAATCATAGCGGTGGTTCATATACGTTATGAGCTCCTGCAGAAAAGGCACGGGGTTATGTTTCGCCAGTATCCAGAGAAAAATATAACTCACCACAATACTAAGAGACTGCAAAAGCTCAAAAATATCAAATCCATGGAGGAAGCCTTTCAAAAAGAAAATATGAAGAAGCATAAGAAGGAGCAAAATGTACACACTACGGTGGAGAAACTTCCATCTTTTTGGCCCGAGCAAACGCACACTCAAAGTATTCGATGTCAGGAGAAGCGGAAGGGTAAAGAGAAAAGCCATCATCCCGAAGAAGAATATAGGTTGCATTGAAAAGAAACTCGTGTTCAAATAAGGCTTGATATAGAGAAGAAATGAAGACGGATCGATAAAATAGGCAAGGCTATGAACAAGAGCAAAACAGCCCATCAGAATGCCAAACTCTCTTCGCATACTCATCAGGAGAAAAAGAATCTTCATCCGAAAGATTCTCGAAAGCGGACTTAAGAAAAGAATACCAAGAAGCATTGTCTCTGCCATACTCCCGAAATCTTTTCTCATTTCTGGAAAAAAAATAAAGAAAAGACTACCAAACGCACCTACAAGCAGGAGTTTTTTCCACAAAAAAATGTGTTTACTCAAAAGAGAAATGAGTATATCGTTTAGCTCAAAACAGATCCCTACCAATGGATCAAAAAATTGAAGGAAACGAATTATCATAGTATGGATATCTCTTATTATTTTTCACTCTGTGTCTGCACCTTCTCATCTCCTGTTGGCACAAGAGGAACCGTGGTGTGTTTCAAACGATAAAAATACATACCAAAAAGAGAAAGAATGATAATTTGGATAATTCCCAGAGTGATCATAATAGGTGTTTGCTTCATATGGCTCTCATAGTATGGTTCATACGCACTTGTCTATTCTAATCTATTTCTCATCTCCTCGCAATCCTTCATTCTTTCCGTCACCCGAGAACTCTCCACGGAAAAAATAGGGAAAGACGAGAAAATATGGTATAATAGTAAAGATAATAGAGATAAAAAATGAACGAACAAGGCGAGCCACTTATCTATACCGACAAACTTCGCGTTATCTACAACCAAGGTGCTCCCAATGAGATGCGCGCCCTTGAAGAAACGAATGTAGCTATTTATCCCGAAGAATACGTCATTATTTATGGACCTTCCGGTTGCGGAAAGTCTACTCTTCTGTATTCTCTCTCTGGACTTCAGAGTGCTACATACGGAGAAGTTTTTTTTCATGGAAAATCTATAGCCAAAATGACCAGACAAGAAGATCTCGAACTCCACCAAACAGGTATTGGAATGATTTTTCAGGCCTTCTACCTCATCGGTTCACTCGATATTCTCGATAATATCTGTCTTCCTAAAGTATTTCGCGGGGAAGAACCGACAGAAAGAAGGAAGGCTGGCGTTCAGCTTTTGCGTCGTTTCAATATTGCTGGACAAGCAGACAAATTCCCGAGTCAGCTTTCTGGTGGACAAAAACAACGTGTAGCTATTGCGCGGTCTCTCATCAATGATCCTAAAATTATCTTCGCTGACGAACCAGTAGGAAACCTCGATAGTGAAAGCGCGGAGAATGTGATGAAAATCCTCAAAGAGCTCAATGAAATCGATAAAAAAACCATTGTCCTCGTCACGCACAATCCTGATCATCTCCCCTATGCTGATCGTGTCATCTTTATGAAAGATGGGGTGATTATCAGAGAGGAAGTACACAAAGAAAAACGTCCGATCAAGAAAATCGAAAGCACTGTAGAGGAAGAAAAACCACCAGAAGAGTCACTCGAACTCAAGATGCTTATGGCATCATTCAAAAATCTCTTGCCACAACAGGTTGACATATTACTCGTTCCATTCAAAGCGAAACAACTGCTCGCTCATCTCCTCTCACAACTCAATGACGAGCAAGTGACTATGGCAGAAGCCTTTTTGAAAGAGCTCTTATTTAAAAATATCGATCTCCCGACATTTAGTAGCAAGCTCGATATTCCTCTTGATGATGGTGGTGCTGGATGGAATAAAATGCGCGCCAAGTCATTTACACAGCAAATACAAAAAATACTCGAACAAGCACAAAATATCAAGGACAATATCCCTGGAAGCATTACATCCTTTGCACAGTATCTCATTGATCGATTCCATCTTCGCCTCGCTCCGGACCAAGTAACCCAGTTAGAAGATATACTCAGATATCGTATCGAAAGTAGAACTGGTCAGATTGGTCTCCTCAAAGACCTCGACAGTAATATCAGCGAAAAAGGTCTTGGCCTCAACAAAATCACAGCCGAAAAGGTGGTACGTGAAATTGAAATCATTATGCTCCTCAAATATTCTTAATATTCTATGCGCTTCCTCGATCTCCTCAAATTATCTCTCCGTATGTTCAAGGCTCGTACTATGCGAACCTTGCTTACCATTCTTGGTATGAGTGTCGGTATTTCTGCCATTATCTTTCTTGTATCTTTCGGGTATGGACTCCAGCGCACACTCCTCGAAAAAATTACCACATCGGACTCACTCGTTACTCTCGATGTGACGCAAGGTGATGGCACACAAACACTCAATAATGCAACAATCGATGAAATCAAAGCATTTCCCAATATCACCGCTGTCATACCAGTACTCGAGCTTCCTGGCCAAGGAAAATTCAACGACTTTACTCTTGATGTGAGTACCATCAGCTCTTCAGCTTCACTCCTGAAGAACGAAGGCCTCAAAATTGAAGCAGGAAGATATTTTCTTGAGAATGAAACACAAAATATTATCATCACCTCAGCAATGGCTCGTATTTTCAATCTCGATCCACAAGACATGCTCAATAAAAAAGCCTCTATAACACTTTTTCAGAGTAGCAGTACTGGCCAAGGTTCAGCATATAATCCACAAAAACCCTACACAGTCGTTGGTGTCGTTTCTGGTGAAGAGAACATTATTTATCTTTCGCTTGATTCACTCTCAGATTTTTCTATTGAAAATTATACAAAACTCAAGGCCAAATGTACTTCGACAAATACCTTAAACGAAGTACGCACTGAGATAGAAGGAAAAGGGTTTACTGCCTCATCTATTTCTGAGACTATCGATCAAGCGAATAAGGTGTTTCGTATCGTACAAATTATTCTCATGGTATTTGGTATGATTGCCCTTATTGTATCGGCGATTGGTATGTTCAATACAATGACCATCGCCTTGCTCGAACGTACCGAAGAAATCGGTATTATGAAGGCTATCGGCGCTTCGCGAACGAGTATTTCTCTGATGTTCGTTATGGAATCCACACTTATGGGTTTCCTCGGCGCCCTTGGTGGTGTAGTCCTTGGTTATTCTGAAGGAAAGATACTTAATATGGGTATCAATCTCGTCGCAACCCGATTTGGTGGAGAATCAGTCAATCTCTTCTTCAATCCTACGTGGTTTGTGATAACCGTTATTGCTTTCGGTGCGTTCATCGGATTTCTTACAGGTATCTTTCCTGCCCGCAAAGCTTCTTCTATTGATACTCTCGAAGCACTCAGATACAAATAAAAGAAAGAAAGAAAGAAAGATCTTCATACAAAGAACAATGCTACGGAGGCATTGTTTTTTATCTGAAAATAAACATTGAACTAATATGTCGAACGAAGCGCATTTACAATCACCAACGCATCGATTACCTCTTGCAACATCGCTCCATAAAAAGGTGTAATGAAGCCGAAAGCAGCGAAAAGCATACCAAGTGTCGAAAGACAAATACCAATCACAATGCCCTGCAAAGCCACATGATATGATCTTCGTCCGATGTGAATCGCATCACGAATCAGTGAAACATCATGTCCAAAAATTGCGACGTCAGCTGCCTCAATCGAAGCACTATTCTCCGATCCCGAAAAAACAATACCGACATCAGCGAGCGCAAGCGCTGGAGCATCATTCATACCATCACCTACCATACCGACAAGCTTTCCTTCTTTCTGATAACGCTCAATAAGACTTGTCTTATCTTCTGGTCTACATTCGGCATAGATAGGCAGTCTGAATTGCCCAAATATATGCTGTGCATTTTTTTTCTTATCTCCCGTAAGAATACCGAGCGCATAATCTCGCTTTCGCAGATACGTAAACATCTCACCTACATCATTCTTCAGTATATCAGCAAAAGAAAAACGTGCTAACAGAAGCTTCTCAGAGAAAAGATCTACCACAATCCCACTTTGTACGTGCTCTTTTGTTTGTACAAGGCTAAAATTTTTCCCTCCTATAGAACCAAAAATTCCTTCTCCTATTTCTTCATGTACATCTTTTGCTACGAGTAGTTCTCCTTCCGAAAGATAATGTTCTAACGTGATAGCCTTGGCGATAGGATGGAAAGAGTGTTGCTCCAAAGCTGATGCAAGAGCCAAAATATGCTCACGAGAAAATGCTTTGTCCAATATTTCGATATGAGTCATCTGTGGTTCACCCAGAGTCAGTGTGCCCGTTTTATCAAAAAAGAACATTTTCGTTTTTGCAAGCAGTTCGAGAACAACTGGACTTTTAATAATGATATTTTTCCTCGCTGCCTTATTCAATCCTCCGATGAAACTGACAGGAGCCGCGATAAGTAGTGGACAAGGCGTGGCAATCACAAGCACTGCCAAAAATCTTTCCCATTCGGAAGAGAAAAAATACGCACCCAAAGCAAGAAACAATGATCCAAAAGTAAAATAAAAATTATATCGTTCGGCAAGACGAACGATAGGCGCAGGATTCACTTTTCCCTCTTCGACGAGAGAGAGAATCTTCCGATAACTCGAATGTTCGAAATCAGAAAGCACCTCAAGCGTGAGTGGTTCGCCTACATTGACCGTACCACTTTTGAGCACAGTCATATGTGCGTAGACGACTGGTTCCATTTCTCCTGTGATATTTGATTCACTGAGTAATGCTTTATCTGAGAGTAAATATCCATCGAAAGCAAGCATTTCATTGGGACGAATGAGGATATGCTCCCCCTTTTTCACGTTTGAAAGTAGTACTTCTTCTGTACCAGTAGCCGTGATGAGTAAGGCTATTTTGGGAATATTCTCAAACAATCCTTTCAGTGTCTTCTGAGCTCTCTTTGTCCCATATATTTCTAGTGCAGCACTGACAGAAACCATCAAAGCGACCACAGCACCAGCAAGAAACTGACCAAGTATAAGCGACACCACCAGAGCCAAGAAAGCCAGATAATCAAAGTTGAACCTCCCTCTCCTCACACGTACATATGATTCTATAAGCAGTTGTCCTATACCAAGAAAAATCGGAACACCATATAACCATACTTCTCCCAGAAAAAAAGCGAGAAAGATGCAAAGACTAATAACAAAAGGCAAGCGAAACTCTTTACTCCAAAAAATATCAAAGATACTCATTTCGTTTATATTTATATTTTTCCTCTCCATTCTAACACAATCCCTCCCTACCAAAAAGAAAAAACGAGATTGCTCTCGTTTCTCTCTTCTCTTTATTTTTCACTGATGATTGCTGTTTGAATGGATACGGGCGTTAGAGGTGAAGACCCTTCTCCTCCTGATTTTGTCGGTGCTTCGGCAATCTTGTCAACAACTTCCATACCAGCCGTCACAGTGCCAAAGATGACATAATTTTTTGGCAATGGATTATCTTTGTGCATAATGAAAAACTGACTGCCATTGGTATTTGGTCCGGCATTTGCCATCGCCACAGTGCCCCTCGTGTATTCACCAGTAAATGGTTCGTCAGCAAATTTATATCCAGGACCACCCATACCTGTTCCCGTTGGGTCTCCTCCTTGAATCATAAAACCTTTGATCGTTCGATGGAAAATAGTATCATCATAAAACTTCTCTTTCGTGAGAAAGACAAAGTTGTTCACTGTCATAGGCGCATTCTTCGCATCAAGTGCGATTACAATATCTCCGGCGCTCGTCTTAAGTGTCGCGCTGTATGCTTTGGTTATGTCAATCGTCATCTCTGGTTTTGTAGTATACATTTTTTTAGTACTGACTGGATTAGTAGGGTTGGTGATAGGCTTCGACTCAGGTGGAACAGTAGGTGGAACATTTTTTTCCTTCGTTGCTTGACCTGCTGGCGACGTTGGCGTTTCCGTCTTTCCTTTGTCGAACGATAATCCTTCCTTCGGCAAAACCTCTTTCTTCACTTCCTCTGTCGTACATCCTGAGAGAAGGACGGCACCAGCAAGGAATACAAAAAGAGAGAATCGTGACGTATATTTCATAGTACAATAAGCAATAAAATTACATTCCTATTATAAACGACAATCAAAAAAGAAACAACACACTACGCCATTTCATATATATTTTTTCTGTTGACAAAGGGGATAAAAGGTGCTATACTTAATGTGTTGAGATATGGAAAACGGGTGAAGACATTACTTGTCTTGTCCCGTTTTTTCTTTCTTAACATGCGCTAAGCAAAACACCTAAAGGTCGAGTAGGGTCAAAATAAATATAAAAACAAAAAAGAGAAGGTAGTTTTTAAAAAATAAAAATTAACACCTATTATTATGGAACCAAAAATGGAAATAGAAGTAAGTACAGATGAATGTTCAACGGGCGGATGTCCTAACTGTGCTAAGGTAGCAGAGGAATCAAAGCAAAATGAAGAAATAAGCTTCGCTTTTCTCCTCGCTCTTGTCCCTGTGATCAGCCTTACCTTCTTTGGTCAAATGGGTCTTTTATAAAAAAGGATTCTGAACCAAAGGAAAACCGAGCTTCCCAAAGCTCGGTTTTTTTATGGTGAGAAATTTTCTCCTCCTCTCATCCTCTTATTCCAGTAAGAAAAGTGTATACTATTCTTTTTCTCGATCTGCTACCTCCTTCACGAAGGAAGTAAGTCTGCGATCTTCGAGTATTCTGTTCACAAAATGAAGAACAAAAAGTACGAGGATGGCTGAAAGAAAAATCCGGAAAGTGAAAAGTACAGAAGAGGGAATATACGAAGCTACCATTGCATAGTATTTCCGCGGGCCACTCAGTGGTCCCTCAGTTGTAAGCGCTTCATTTACCTCCAGTTGGACTGATGATGCAAAGTGAATCTCGGGTGATGTAAATGGAGATATACCCCATATTGTCATCAGCGCCTTACGTAAAGATTCATCCTGAGCAATTTCGGCTTTTACTCTGATATCATACACTTCTCCTGCAAGTTTATTGATGGTAAAAGGTGTAGTCTGCTGTTCTTGTGGAGTGAGCGAACTCGATAACCAAGAAGTTGCTGGGGAATCAACTCCATCGACTGTAAAAGCAAGAGTAGCAGTTTTTCCAAGAAAGTCTGGAACAAAATCAGCATAGAACGAGGCGGTACTACCAGCATAAGTCTGATAAATAGATTCGCTCAAATCATCACACAAACCATTCGGACAAGTGGCTTGACCAGAGGAATTACTGGTGCCTATGATGTCTTTGTATTGCCCAAGAAATTTCCTCCAAACAGTTGATTCATCTGTAGATTTGAGGGTCACGCTCGGTTCCACAACAATAAAAGTGCGGGTGAGACTAACGGTTCTATCAGTCCTACTCTCACGACCTGTTACTGGCATTACTCCATTGGCAGTAACCGTCACGGTATAGGTATCTCCAGGATTACCCGTCACTGGAAAGAAATTGATCTCGCCCTGAGATTCCGAATCTATATCTCCAGATCCTCCTTTTGCACAAGCATCTGCAACGCGTGCTGTACACAGGAGGGGTACTCCATTGATCGTCCAGCGATGATTGAGATTGATACCCGCCCCTGTGCTCGCCCTAAGACCAATAATCTCATTCTTGATTACTGGACAAATTTGACCCATTCTATAATCATCACAGATAATATTCTCGTTGTCTACCCGAACCTTGACACCATCAGGTGTTGCTCTATGAGCAAAGATTACGGAACCTCCAGTATTGCTAAATTTCACGATAATATCACTGTTTCCTTTACGCCTCCGGTATTCTCCAAAGCTCTCTATCGCGGTCACTTTAAACTGCAAATATCCATAATTTTCAATACCAATAGTATTCGAATTCACCTTTTTAATATTCATTTCTAACGTGATACTATCGAGACCACTTCCCTTGATATTACCAAGCAATTTCTGATCTCTTAAATCAGAAGTAATATCGATCGCTCTACCATTCTCAAAATCACCAATATCCTCTCCTAAAAAGACTTTCCACTCAAAGAGGGTATTGATAAGATTCTTATCAGCATTATCCACCGAAGCCTGCACAGAAAGAATCTCTCCTCCTTTCGGATTGATGCCATCCCTACTGTTACTGAATGTTGAATCATTGACAGGGTTTTCTGGAGTAGCAGACAGACTGAGCGTGAGCTTCGTTGCCTGACCACCAGCAGTCGGGTCTACTAAGCTGTTTGGAATACAGTCATTAAGATCCATATTAAGAGCTGGAATTTCGACAAGATAATTTCTTATCAACTCATTATATGAACCTGATAGTTCTCTAGTAAAACTCGGTGAACATTTCTTATTCGAGAAAGCCCACATTATCATAAAAGAGTTATTATCGTGTTTCGTTGGGATCATCGAATTACCTTCTACAGCCACACCTACTTTATCACCCCTCTGATAGTTCCATATGAAGCTCGATTGACCGAGCCCTGTAGCATTGGCTTCATCCTTATTACCATTATCAGCGGTACTCGGATCACTAGGATTAGTGCCCCAAAACCGTTCTTCAGCAAGAGGGAAACTGCTATCACCGCTTGAGTAACCACCAGGGGCATTCGGGAATAAATGTTTACATTTACTCGTAATAGGACTCGACTGACCATTTGTTGCAGTTACAGCTCTACATGTTGCAAGAGGAATGGCAGCTCCTACTGGTATTGGATTTGATGAATTCAAATATGAATCTTGCACGCAATAAGGATTACCAACACTGCACACGACACTATAGTAATGGTTGTTATCACTCAAACAAGCGGGTACCCCTGCTAGAACGTAGCCTGTGAAATCTGTTTGAACGATAGGACCTGTTGCAGAGGACGATGCAGATCCTCCAGTGTCTGGGCTCGAACTCGATGAGGTATTTATATTTAGATTAGTATCAGCCAGAGTATAATTATCAACCATACAAACAGGACTACGCCCGAAATTACAGGACCAAGACGCATCATAAAAAATAGGTTTAGTATAACCATCAGCGAGTTCATAGTTTGTACCAGAAGAAGGATCATTGACATAACAATAATCCTTCTTTGTTCCCGTTTGGTTATTGCCACCGAAGTGAGCTTTATAGCCATCATTATCTGTATCTGAATTGATTGGTTCATTATCTGAAGGGTCGTACCCATTACGAATAAGAATTTTCGTAGCAGTTACTTTCCAATCCTCTATAGTTACTATGCCATCGTTATTCGTATCACAGGATGATAATTTATTACTCCCGATGTCACAACCATCGCGTCTTAGAAACCACGTATAATATAGATCCTTCTCAGTATTAGAAAAAAATGTAGGAAAAGCTTTTGCAGTTATTCTTTCACCTTCTTTCGGATCGCTCGGACTGAAGAAGAGAGAAACATCAGGTACAGTAGACTTATTCTGAGATACGTTCATTATTTCCCCTTGATTCTGCAGAGCTGCTGAATTGAGATGATACCTCTTTTCTATATCAGACATAACGCTCGAAGCAGATGGAATACTCGGACCACCAAAAAAAGCCAGAGCAGGTAACGCATTCGTAATGAAAAATTGCACGATAAGAATAAAGGTGAGGAAAAAATTGTGTTTCTTTGGACGAAAGTGCATAGAACGTGTAATTAAAAAAAATATCTAATGTGAAATGAGAAAGAAAATATCCACGAGAAAAAGAAAGGTCCAACTTGCTACAGAGGAATACCAGAGAGACTTCGAGAAATATGCAATCATACCTGCAAACGGACAAAAAAGAAGGAGAGGGGCTCTTTGCCAAGAGATATCGTTGATCGAGAATATAAGAAAGAAAATCACTTGCAGAAGAATCCCCCACATATGAAGGTCTTTGAGCCAGAAGATCTGTATCAATCCTCGGAAAAAGATTTCATAGAGCATCACCATTATCGCCATCAGTACAAGTTCGTAGAAAATAAACCACAAAAAGCTTGTCTGGACGAGTCCTGGAAGTATGTAAGCTTCCTTAAATGATGGAAAGAAAAGAACAAGCCACCAAAAAACACCAAAAGCACAAACGACAGAAAGAATACCAAGAGACAACCCTGTCAAAAAATGCCCCTTCCGAAAACCAATGTTACTCAGAGGTTCTTTCATTACCATTCTACTATAGACGAGCGGAATTATCAAAAGGAAAACGAGACTAACAATAAAACGTTGCAAGACAGGACTGAAACTGGCACTTTCGGTAAAGAAAAAAAGAAAAACCAGAGAGAAGATCACTAGTAATCCCGTAGTAAAAAACCGCCTATAGAGAGAAAGAAGTTGTAGTATATTCGATAACATTGCTTAATAAGATATTTTTCAATTACATTGTCCCTTAAAAAACTTTATTTTCTTTCTGCTTCTTCTTTTGCTTTTTTCCAAGCTTTCTTCGCTAAAACATAAAGAACAAACACCATCGCTGTTTCGATAGGAAGGAAATTGAGACCAAAACCAATCGCCTCAACGAGCCCAAAAAAGATAACAATAAGCCCCCGCGTGATCTGCATATTCTGTGCCCCCCCTGATCGATCAAACATCGTCAAGAGAATCCAAATAAGAAAGGAGAGGCAAATAGTGATAATAGTACCAATGCCTGGAAGGGAACCGATAAATACAAGATCAAGCAAGTCTTTGAAAAGAGCAATAATCCCAACACCTCCGTACAGAAAAAGTGACGGTTTCTCTCCGGTAAACTTCGGATTTTCTGAGTGATTTCTCTTCTCTCTTCCTCTGCGTAATGCCATAGGTATACACCATTAACAATTCTCTACCTTCCTGCATCGAAGTCTGCTTTGGCTTGTTCTATTTCAAGAAGCTGTTTCGGATCTGACGTGATAATCTGGTCTTCACTGTAGGAAGCGATGATCTTGATCGCGGCATGTTTCGCTCCAGCAAAGAAAATACCTTCTCCGACATTGCTCTCAAGAAGAAGAAATTTCTCATGATCCGTCAGGTAAAATGTTTCTGCAACCAAATCGATCGATGATGGAGATTGACGGAGAAGTAGCTGCATCGAAGAGTTGGTAATAATCGGCTTCCCATAACGAGAGACATTGAAATCCCCGATATCTTGGGTAATAGTTGTGAGTCCGGTGTAATACTTACGACAACGCTTGGCAATACCAAAGATAAATGAGGCAGCATCTTCGTGTTGCATCATAATCCACGCTTCATCAACGACGATGATACGCTTCTTCATATGCGCACGGATCTCATTCCAAATAAACTGCAGAATAATATACATCGCGATGGGACGCAATTCTTCTTCTAAATCACGAATATTAAATACCACCAACTGATTCGCTGTCTCGATGTTTGTTTGTTTATTGAGAAATCCACCAAAGATACCTTCGGTGTAGCGCTCCAAACGTGCTGCGAGCGATTCCGCTCCTTCCATATTCTCAAGTACTGCATACAAATCAGACATCGTCGGGAAAGAAGCAGAAGTCAGTTTCGAGAAATCTGTTGACTCCAAAATATCCCTCATTGCATAAGTTTCTCGTATCGCACGATCGATAATCGAATCTTCTTCTGGTGTAATAGAGCCAAGCATCAAGTGAAGGAGTCCGATCAAGCTTGCAATAGAATTCCGAAAAACATCTGCGCTATTCTCATCACCGATGTTTGTCGGAAGATCAAAAGGATTGAGATGCACATCAGAAGAAAGAGAAATTTTAAGAAAGGTTCCTCCTACCGCATCACACAAATGTTTATATTCATTTTCTGGATCGATAATAATAACACTCGCACCAAACATCATCGAACGGAGGACTTCCAATTTTACCGTATAACTTTTTCCAGCACCAGACTTAGCAAAAACCACCATATTCGCATTTTCCATCTTGAAACGATCGAAGAGAATAAGACTATTATTGTGTCTATTGATGCCATACAAGATACCTTCATTTGAAGAAAGATCAGAGGACACAAAAGGAAAGGTAGTAGAAAGTGGTTCGGTATTGAGGTTACTTGCCACGTCAAGTACATCACTGGCTAGCGGTCTTGTAGCGATAAAACCTTGATCCATACGCATCACAGCTGGTTTTACATATACGAGCTGAGCTTCGAGAATAGATTCTATCAGCTGAGATTTATCACTGAGTTCCTTCTCGTCTGCACCGTATACTGTGAGATACAGTCCGAAGCGGAAAAATTTTTCTGTTCCTTGTTGTAAATTGGTACGTAGTGATTCGATATCCTGCAAAGCCGTCTCAAGCACAGGATCACTAATCTTCCCTCCTTCGGCTTCGATACTCATCTGTGATTGAACTTGAGTGGAAGATTTACGGAGATTCTTCAATATCTCTGCCGTATCGATCGGATGGATGAAGAAGGCTGTATCCATTGAAAAATCGATATTGATAATAGGAGAAAACCAGTTGGTAGAAAGAAATCTCGGATATGCTACAACAAAATACGTACGAGAAAGAACTTCTCCTACTTGCATCGTATTCGGCGTGAGCTTGATCGCTGGCGGAGAGATGAAGTCACGGATAGTGGTGAGGCCTTCTTGATACAACTTTTCTCCCTCACTCATTTCTGGAGAATCGAAAATTGAGAACATTCTCTTCTGAAAAGGAGCTTTTTTCGAATCTGTTTTCTTATCAATAATTTCGATACCTTGAGTCATGATTTTGAATGCTTTTATTTTTTAGAAAGATGATATTTCTACGCTGTTAATATCTTTTACTACCGAAGCAGTGAAGAGTGTCGGATTGTAACTGTTATAGAGGATTTCGATAATTTCTGCAGTATTGAGCGGTGCAACGCGTACGCCTGTACCACTAAGCGCTTGTATGACATGTTCTACTCGTTGTAAGAGCTGAGAATGATATGTTTCAAAACGTTGATTTGTTCCTCCTCCTGAAGCCTCTTTGGGACGAAAGATACCAAAGAGTTTGTTCTGCAAGCCTCCCTCTTTGTCTTCTACCGGAGAAAAAGGGACAACGACATAGAAATATTTCGACATAATACTCGAAATGTCCGTCAAGTTTTTAATAAAAAGCTTATACTCACTAATCTGAAAACGAAGTAACTCACTCTCTTGTTCCTTTTCTGCGCCATTCAAAAGTTCGATGTATGGATTGATATTGAAACGACGAGAAGAAACGACAATCTGGAGAGGAAAGTCGAGAGAGTTAAGAAAGGATTGATATTGACCGATAATAGCATCTTGTTCTTCAGAAGACTTCAGGTCAAAGTTAATAGAAGAGACGAGAAGTATCGAACGAAGTGATCCGTTCTTCATCACAATGGCACCATCGCGAATCTTATCCACATCTACATACTGTTGTGTACTCGATCCTCCCTGTGTCCCTTTCTTTGGATTCAAAAATTCCATTTTCTTACTTTTATTTTTTATCTTTTATCTTTTTCTTCTTACTTACGATCCATATTCTGATTGTCGAGTATTTTTGCAAATGCTCGAAGCTTCTCTTCACTCATTTGTTTCGATGGGACTATTTTATGTGACTGTGATATATCAACTGGCTTTACTTCAGGCTTCTTCTCAGCAGAGCGTCTCCATACTGCTATTTTTGGCCTAAAAAGGAAGAGGACTGTATAGAAAACAAATGTCGTCATCGGAAAGCCGTTTGGTCTATAGAAAGCAAAAATAACAAAGAGGAGGACAGTCGGAATGGTCGCAATGATAAAAAGTGTGGTATCGAATAGTTTGAAAAATAACATAATCACTGTACCCATACCAATCATCCAGCCTAACTGCTTCCAAGTAAGTGGGCCTGCGATCTTGTCTTCGACATCAATAAATTGTGGAACACTAAACATCATATACATTCAGAACAAAAAAATAACAGACAGAGGCAAACTTTCGCTTCACTCACTTCGTTTGGTAATAGACAGAGCTTCTCACTGTTTCTTTATTATATCACACTCACTTGAATGTACTAATTATCTCTGTGTGATGGGCGAATAATAAATGGATTGGCATCTTCAAATACTCTTGGCCTTGGCTTCTTTATAGGTATGTCTGGCATCACAAATGGCACAGCTCCTGACAGAGAACCTGCAGGAACGGCTTTTTTTGTCACAACAAATGGTTTTACTTCTTTCTTCTCTTCTCTTTTCACCTCGTGTTTCGTTTCCATTGTTTGTGTCAACATTTCTTTCTCTACCGGAAAAATATGACTCGAAGAAAAACGGAGTGTATTATCACTTGAAGGAGAAGGAGTATCTACTCCTTGATGAAAAGCCAGTCCTGGTTTCATATGAATCTCTCTTGCTTTCGGCACTGAATCATTCACTGGAGTTACCTTTTGACTCCCAAAAGTAAATGGTGACCTATTGGTCATCTGAACAGGCGGTTTGTTCGTAGCCACTACAGTCACATCACTACTTATAGGAAAAATGATTTCCTGACTCTCCACATCAATCGAAAGTGGAAAATTTCCTTCGATAGACTTGATAAGCAAACTGACATACTCTCTTTCTATTGGAGAAAGTTTCTTACCATTTTCAGAGCGGAATAAAAAATCACCAATCGCTACGCTGTCGTGGTGTCCCACACCGAGTTCATCACGATAATACTTGATCCAATATGAAAGCGATGGACGAACAGGTTCACCTTGTGTTTTGATACGAATTCTTTCTTTGGTAATGAGTTGGTCACCTAATCTTTCATATTGAGAAAGAGCCTGCAGTACAGGAAGGTTCATCGTCACTTTCTTCGGCATTATTTCTTCTTCTTTTTCTACTACCAACTTTGGCTCAATAGTGAGGATCTCTTTTTGAATAAATTGTACTATAGCTTTTGCCTGATTGGGGTCGCCACCACCAGTGGTCATAAGCATCGAGCCAATTTTCGCTTCACATGCTTCGAGCGTGAGTTCCTTGAAGAATATCTTGCGAATGAAAAGACTTATATATCCAGTGGACATATTACTAATACCAAACTTTTCCTGTAAAGATTGTATCTTAAAGAATATTTCTTTAGAGGTGAGGATGTTTTGTTCCTTCTCTGGTAATGATCGTAGGACATCCCAATCTTCGGCATTGGCACCACATTTTCCAGATTGAACAGATCCATCAGAAAAAACCATCATGGGAAAATAAATCAAAATTGCACTGTTTTGTTGTTCTGTCATAGTATTATTTTCTCCTAACCGATGGCATCATTAACTGATTTATTAAGCTTCTTTCTGATTTCCTGTACTCGCTGAACATCTTCCATTATTCCAGACCCTTCGAGATCTCTTATGTGCTGACGCGCCTCATTTGCATATCTTGGATCAGTAAAGATTCTCTGTTTTGCGACTTCTTCTGCTGTCATGCCATCAAAAAGATCTTTGACAGCTGCTTGCGCAGACCCTCCTGGTGCTGACGCTGCCACTGAAACAAGTGTCCCTGTACGCCCTTCTTTTCTCATCTTGCCATCAAGCTTATTCTTAACAGCTGGGTTTACATTGGCTATTGACTGATATTCTGCATCAGACATATTAAGTGCATTGTCACTCGCTTTATCTATGAGCGCAACGATAGCCTTCGTATTATTTCCTAAACGTCCAATTGCAGCAGCAAGATCAGCTCCCATGTTATAAATCTCTGCCCCAGCTTTCTTGGTTAATTCCTCTGTCTTTTCAGGGATTGCACCAGCCATACTTCTGTTAGCATGTGCCATAGCACTTATAGCTTCGTTCATTTCTGCGCCATTTCGAAGCATGTCTTTTTTCGATAAGATTCTTGTTGCTGCTTCTATTTCAGCATTATCCGTACCACTAGTTCGATCGTTCATCCTTCTACGGAGTTCTCCTTCACTCATGCGCTCTTCTTCCATCTTCTTCTCTGCTTCTGCCACTTTCTTATTATGTTGATTTTCTACAACACGATTATAACCATCTCTGCCACTACCGACACGACCAGCCACTCTTTCTTCTTTTTGTTTTGATGCATCCTTCCAGTATTTCGGCGTAGCAAACTTAAGAACCTTATTATTTTCCGCACGTTCTTTCAATCCAGAAACAACACCTCTTGTATAAGCGTTATTTGTTAGAGGATTATTATACGCTTTCTTCCCCATCCATTTGGAGAAAGCTTGACCCTTACCCACAACAGAACCAGCACCGGCGATAGACATTTTCTGAGCAAGCCCCATCGCTACCCAAAGCATAATGATTGGAATAGTGAAGAGGAGCATCGAAGCGTAGAAAGAAGGCTCTATCGATGTCGTTCCTGCAACCGTTTGCATACCCTGTATCAATTTACTACTCGTCCCCGCCGTACCCGCTCCCAGAGAAGAAAAAACTCGCACAGACATAAGGAGCATCAGCATCGCTGCAGGACCAAAAAAAGCATATTTCCAAAAATTTTCCCACCACATCTTACCATATGTGTCGAGTTTTGGAATAATAGAAGCAGCGAACCCCACGGATGAAAACATAACCAAAACAACAAGCACTACAAGGCGAATCACAAACATAACAGATAAAACGAGGAGTGTGACAGAAAAAATGAAAAGAAAAACAATGGCCATCAAGATACGAGATACATCTGATTCATCTTTCTTTGGTAATAGCTTGGTTTCAAGAGCTGTCGCGGACATCACCTGACCGAAGAGATCTGTATTCCCACCCTCTCTCGCCATCATCTGATTGGCAAAGAAATACATCGGGACATTGGTCATATCAATGAGCGCTCTCGATACTGGAAAACTGAAGTTGATGAACAGTGCTGCCAGTACCAAACTGAGGAGAGTTTTCTTGAAATTCTTCTCAATTTGGAAAATGACAGAGAAGGCGGTATACAGCAAAATAAGAATAAAGAAAAGATTGAAAAAATCACGAATGAATTTCCATGATTCATACACACCTGGATTGTTCATGAGTTCCTGGATACTTTCTGGCTTGATTGCCCATTCAAAAATCGTAATAGCTAGAGAAGCAAAGATTCCAAACATCACAAAAATACCATAGAGAATTTCATTCACCCATGTACTTGGGTCATACCATGTAGCCTCTGCAAAATGCGTTTGAGTCAAAAAAATAACACCACAAAAAAAAGGGAGTATCAAAAAGAAGATCAGGCGATTTTTTTTTCTATTTTTTTCTGTAAAAACCATACATCTCTCAAATAATAGAGAGTCAAAAAATTATCTACATACAGTATACCACAATAAAAAAAAGAAGGAAGGATTTGTGTCGACACTTCCTTCCTTCTGTTTCTCCTCTTCTCATCGCTCGTCCTAGTAGATGAATCCTTTGATTGAACGACTGCTCGCAGAAAGCGTTCTGCGATCAACTTTCCCCCACTTCACATAGTTCATTTCGCTCACGGTAATAGTATCTCCACTGACTTTCTCTACGAAAGCCACATGGCCATAGTATCTGTTTTCTGTCGTCACCATAATAGCACCCACTTTCGGAGCACGGCCCGTCTTGTAACCGAGTGCTTTTGCTTTGTAGAGCCATGTTCCAGCATTACCACTCCATGGGACATAACGCTTGGATGCTACATACCACGTACACCAACCAAATGGGAATCGGTGTCCTGTACCTGCTTTGCCATCAAGCGTGCGAAAGCCAGAGGATACGTCTTTGGCAGTTCCTCCTGTCGAAGAAGCGTATTCACGACGCTCGATGGTTCCGCCCGTATTCACAGTACGAGGCGCAGATATTTCCTTCTTCCCACCAGGAATAATAATCACATCACCAACAGAAACTTCACCATTGGCTGGTAATCCATTGTAGGCAATAATCTTGTCTTTTTCTGCCTTGTAATTATTGGCAATCGAATCAAGTGTATCTCCCGCTTTCACGGCATAGGAGAATCCTGCGACAGGCAAAATAAATATCTGATCTCCTGGCTTTATCTGATCAACATTATCGAGATCATTGGCCCACAAAATGGTATTCACAGTAATGTTATTCCTCGAAGCAATACCGCTCACCGTATCGCCTTCTACTACAGTATAGATTTTGACGCCACCTTCTTCTTCTGGATCTCTCGAAATAGAGCTTGTTTCCGTCGAAAGTATGGCTTGATTCGAAGTGAGTTGTCCCTGCATATCGAGGAGTGAAACTTCGTCTTTCTGGTTTGGATCAATAGTAAGAGAGGTATTAGCGAGTGGCACAGAAGAAAGATTCTCTCCTTTACTCACCTGTGCTGCTTTGTATTTCCTCGGTGAAGAGGCAATACTAGCGCTCTCAGCACTCACGTATCCAAACAAAGGACTATTCGCATCGTTCCCCTGAGTCAAGTTACTGGCAGACACAAGAAGGGTACTCGAGGCCACGATAGAAAAAGCAGAGTAGTTTCGAAAGACACGGACGACACGATAACCAGAAGCCTCTTTCAAAGAATGAAGAAGATGGGTTTGATACTCATGAATATGTGTATGCAGATCCCTCGTGAAACGATGCATATTGATTTCTTGGTATCTTTTCTGTATATGAAAGAAAAAAGACTGCACGAGTCTTCTGCCCGCCATCATGCGAGCTTTCAAAAAAGCAATTGGGGATAAAGTTTTTATAAAACTTTCACCTTTCAACTAATAAATACTGTAGATATATTTTCTCTTCAAAAGAAGAACAAAATAACCATCGAGGATTTATCCTAATTTTTACAAAGTTCAGTATACCCTTTTCTATACCCTCCGTCAATCTATAAAAGACTCTTTTTCCATTTTTATGGCTCATATAAAGCTTATTCTATGTGCATAAAAAAAATTATTGGCTCATATAAAGCTTTTTAATTTTCGAAAGAGAAAAAGACTGTTTTTCAAAATGCACTTTCATTTTTTCGAGGCAAAATGTGGTATACTCTGAGTATCAGAGAGAATACTTTTTACTATCTCTCATATTTTATTCTCCATTTGCTTGTATCTTTCCTATGCTTTCAAAGAAACAAAAAAATACAGAAATAATGGCTTTAACAAAGCAATTTTGTGATCATCTCGAAATAGAGATGAATAGATCAAAACGCACTGTGGACAGCTATATCCGCACACTTTCCTATTTCTTTCTGTGGGGAAAGATAGAAACCCCCCAAGATATCACTGCTGAAAAAGTACACGAATATCGAATCTACCTCAACAGAAAAGTCACGAGAGAAGGGATGACTCTCAAAAAAAGTACTCAGTCTTACCACGCGGTAGTCATCCGTACTTTTCTCAAATATCTTGCGAGACAAGATATCAAAACCCTCACGGCTGAGAAAATTGAAATAGGGAAATCTCCTGATCGTCAGGTAGACTTCCTTGAATATGAAGAAGTAGAAAGACTCCTCACCTCTGCTGACGGAACAACAGAAAGGAATCTTCGTGACAGAGCAATACTCGAGCTCCTGTTCTCTTCTGGGCTCCGTGTATCAGAGCTCGTCAGTCTCGATCGTGACCATGTAAATCTGGATAAGGAAGAGTTTAGTGTTCGTGGCAAAGGAAGTAAGCTCCGCATCGTTTTCATCTCTCCTGATGCGA
>PFHN01000008.1:0-25237 GCA_002782305.1 Candidatus Moranbacteria bacterium CG_4_8_14_3_um_filter_41_13
CATCGGGAAATCAGATAAAAGATCAAGAAGTAAAATCTGTACTGGAAGGAGTGGCACAAAAGGAAGGAACAATGATGCCAAAGCAACAGAATAGAAATTCCCAAAGTTTGAGGTGAGTGTTATTTTGAGATATTTCAAAATATTAGCAAAAATAATTCGTCCTTCTTTGATACCATCAACCACTGTTTCGAGACTCTTCTCAAGCAAAATAACATCCGCTGTCCCTCGCGCCACATCCGAAGCTCCTGATACGACCAGTCCGACATCAGCTATCTTGAGTGCCGGAGCATCGTTGATACCTTCACCGAGAAAGCCTACTTCATATTTTTCTTCCAAAATTTTAATAATTTCATATTTCTCTCTCGGAGAAATGCGTGCAAACACAGCAGAAGTCAGTACAGCGCGACGCTTTTCCTCGTAGTTCATCGCCATAAACTCTTTGCCTGTAACAACATCTTCCTTGGAATGAATGAGACCTACTGCATATCCGACCGCCCCTGCGACCTCCTTGCTATCTCCTGTCAGAATCTTGACCTGCACCTGCAAAGCTTTTGCTTCTTTCAATGTTTCCCTCGCTGTTGTCTTGAGCGGATCTGTGAAAGAAACAAGTCCAATAAACTCGAGTTGCTGTTCTTCATACAATGTATATTTTCCTTTCACCGAAAAAGTTCTCTTCGCAACGGCGAGTACACGTTCCCCTGCCTTTCCTCTTTCTTCCATCCACTTGAGAGCTTTTTGTATTGTGAATGAGTCGACATTTTTTGAAAGTCGCAAAATCTCTTCAGGAGCACCACGCACAATAATTTCCCTTGTCTTATCTCCCTTTTCGATAAGGACACTATTCCTTCTTCGTTCTGGGTCGAAAGGTATCGTATCAATACGATGAAACGATACAACACGCAACTGCTCTTCTGACGAAAGTTTTTTGAAAAGAGCCTTATCGAAAGCATCATGAAGTACCCCTCCTGACACAGGCGTTTCGAGAGACGACACTGATGCAAGGAAGAGACATTTCGATACATCCGTAGACATCACTTCGCTTACGGTGAGGACATTTTCAGTGAGCGTCCCTGTTTTATCGGTACACAAAATCTCAATACTTCCCAAATCCTCGATGGCTGATAAGCGTTTGATAATGACTTTCTTCTCTGCAAGACGGAGTGCTCCTCGAGAAAGAGCAATGGTCACAATAGCTGGGAGCGCTTCAGGAATAACCGATACTGCTAAAACGAGAGAAAAAATAAGGAGCTCTGGTATATTCACTGAGTCTCCTTTGATGAAAATATTCGCAACAAAGACAAGTACAAGTGTGATAACAACAAATTTCACGATGAACCGACTAAAAGAAGCAATATTCTTTTCAAAACCTGTTTCATGTTTTGTTTCTGTAACCATCGATTCTATATCCCCCAGTGCGGTCAACGATCCGGTCGCGAATACAATACCTTCACCACGTCCTGCGGTTACAATAGTTCCTGCAAAACCGATATTATGTGCTTCAAACATTTCAGTCGGAATAATCTTCAAGCGTTCTACTTTCTTTGATACAGCAACCGATTCCCCTGTCATAATGCTTTCATTGATAGCGAGTCCAGAACTTTCAAAGAAACGCATATCGGCAGGCAATCTATCCCCAACCTCTACCAGCACAATATCACCAAAGATAATGTCTTCACTTGGAATCCTTATTACCTTCCCTCCTCGCCGTACAAGTGAGTGAAGTACGAGATACTTTTTCAAAAGTTTCGCAGCTTTCTCACCGCGATATTCTTGATACACCTCAAGTCCAATATTGATAAAAATGAAAAGAAGAATGAGTCCCGCTTCAATATGATCCCCTAAGAAATACGACAGTGCTCCTGCGCCTAAAAGAAGATACAAAAAAGAGGAACGGAAACGCCGTTTCACCATTTCAAACAGCGAAAAAGAATCTGTACTCAATGTATTTTGTCCAGAAGTGGCAAGTCTTTGTTCTGCGAGTGTAGACGAAAGCCCTGCCTTGGATGTTTGGAGTTCCAAAAAAACTTGGGTGACATCCCGTATCGCTATTTTTTTCCATTCCATATTTTTTTGTTTTCTATTTGTTTGCTATGTTTCGCGAGAGGAGTAAGAGTGATTCAAAATCATCTTCTTCTGCGCTTTTGTTTCTTTTCTCATATCCGCATTTGATACAGTGGTGCACGAGAAGATATCCTCCATTTCCTTCTTGTTTTAGTGAAAGAGGCTCCATCATACCCTGGCACACAGCAAGACGATCACCTGGCAAGACATCTACATGTTTACTCCACAAACATTTCGGACAATGATTCGTATATCCATTTCCAACGACAGATATGCCACAGTGTTCACACTGAAAATCCTCTTTGCATCTCTGAAATTTTTTACTCTTTGCTTCAACCATAAGAAATATTCCTGAAAGAATAAACAACTCCAGTATAGCAAAAAAATGATTTCTCTGCGAAGATTTATTTCCTATTCAGAAGAATGGTATTCATTATATCTTCATCCTGACAAGAATATTTGTTGCTTGCCGAATAGAAACGCTTCTTCGGTCCGTGACACCCTCCGTTTTCTTTATAGAGTGTTGCAAGAAATGGCAAAAGAAAGCCGGTATTCTGTGATGTGAAGTGTTTATGCAAGGATTGCAGTGTCTTCGCTCTTTCATTCTTATCCATCTGAGTAAAGACACTCATATCATCACCGAGTTTCCCGCTCCAATCCAGATGTACAAAGACATTATTCGCTTTTTTCGAAAATTGTGGATGCCAAAGAAGTGCCCAACACCAATCCCCAGGACCCTTCCACCATCTCGAAAAACATGCGCCATCTTCGATACTCCCATCACTTCGTAGCCCGACGCCCCCTTCAATAAAGTCAAATGTACGTAGGTATTTCTCATCCGTAATATCATTGGTCTGTGCTCCCACTACTATTTTTAGACCGATGAAGCCAGCATATTCACGCATATCGTGAATGACCTGTGGCATCACTGTTTCCTCAAGATTGCCCGCATCTTGATAGAAGACCTGCCCAAAAAGAAAACTCTGAATACCCATATCCATCGCCTGCTCTGCTATATACTGCACATATTTCCGATATTCTTCCTTCTCAAGAGATGGTTTACAAGTGTGTTCTCCCCAATAGTTTTTACTCCCCTTACGACACATTTCACTAAAGTTGAAACTGCGGTTTTCTTTAGGATAAAAATAGTCTTCATTCGTGCTGATAGCTTCCGCAATGAACATTCCGTAGACGGTATTTGGCTTTGTGACTTTTGATTGTATTTTACGTGCCAACTCGAAATCTGGTGGACGAAGCCATGTCTCGAGTGCTCGGTGGAGATAATAACACTGCGAACGATTGATAAGTGCTATCGAACTATTCACATCTCCGCCATAGCCAGAAAGGAACCCGTCAGCGACGCATCCTTGCTTCTTCATTTTTTCCATTGATGGAGGTGGTGGCACAGGAAACACTTCACGCAGTACGATTTTTTCATCTGCCAAAGCAGGCGCTTCTTCTATGACTGGATGTTCATCAACCCATTCTGAAAGATTAGGGACAGACTGCTTCGTTTGCACAGAAGAAGGCAATTCTTCTTGCTCTCCTTGTTTGGGAGTAAAGGAAACAAAATACGAACCACCAAGGGCAAACAAAACTACCCCAGATGAAAACAGAATATGTTTCTTCGTCAATCTTGGTCTCTTTTCTGATGAAAAATGTGGAATCATATTATATATCTTTAGTACCTTCTAGTATACACCACTCAGAGCAAGCAAAAAAGATGCCCTTCCAGACATCTTTTCTTGCTCACCATTTTTTCTGTCACTACCTTGTTAGTTATCAAGGGAAATATTTCTCTTGCTGTGATGTTTACGTGCGACGCGTACACGTATCATCTCTTTCTCAATCATCGCAGCGGTACGAGCATATTCTTCATCATCCATCGTGAGGCGTTCCTGTTTCAACGCTTCAGCTCGCTTACGTGCCTCTTCGGCTCTCGTTACATCAATGTCTTCCGCTCGTTCGGCAGTATCTGCTAAGAGTAAAAGTGTATTATTATGAAACTCTACAAACCCGCCCGAGGTTGCAAGACTCATCTCTCTGCCATTTGGTTCCTTGCGAAAGATAATTTCTCCAGCTGAAAGTGCTCCGATATAAGGTATGTGATGCGGTAAAATAGTCACTGCTCCGCCCAAAACAGGAAGCGTAATCTGATAGACTTCTTCTTCAATGACTATTTTCTCTGGGGTGACGATTTTGAATTTTATCAACGCCATATCGCTACGTATGTGAGATTTATGATTTTAGGTCTTACTTTTCAATCTAACATCTACAATCTTCAATTATTTTTTTCTTCCTTCAGCAATCACTTCTTCAATCGAACCTTTCATATAAAATGCCTGCTCGGCAATATCATCAAGTTCTCCAGAAAGAATTCTTTCGAAACCTGTAATGGTCTCATCGAGCTTCACATATTTTCCTGTCGCTCCTGTAAACTGTTCTGCAACGAAAAATGGCTGCGAAAGATATTTCTGAATTTTACGAGCACGAGCAACAGTCTGTTTATCTTCATCAGAGAGTTCTTCCATACCAAGAATAGCAATAATGTCCTGTAAATCTTTGTATCTTTGCAGAATTTTCTGCACATTTCGTGCTACGGTATAATGTCTCTCTCCCACAACTTGAGGGTCGAGGATGGTCGAGCTCGAATCGAGCGGGTCAACGGCTGGATAAATACCAATTTCAGTCAGGGCGCGATTGAGCACTACCGTTGAATCAAGGTGAGCAAAAGTGGTGGCTGGAGCTGGATCAGTCAAGTCATCAGCTGGCACGTAAACCGCCTGCACCGAAGTAATAGAACCATTCTTTGTTGAAGTGATTCTTTCTTGGAGCCCACCCATTTCTTCAGCGAGTGTCGGTTGATATCCAACAGCACTCGGAATACGTCCGAGGAGAGCTGATACTTCCGAACCTGCTTGCGTAAAACGGAAAATATTATCAATGAAGAGAAGTACATCTTTCCCTTCATCATCACGAAATGATTCTGCCATAGTGAGCGCTGTGAGAGCGACCCGTTGACGTGATCCAGGCGGTTCATTCATCTGGCCAAATACGAGAGCTGTTTTATCGAGAACACCCGATTCTTTCATTTCAAAATAGAGATCATTCCCTTCACGAGTACGTTCACCAACACCAGCAAAAACAGAATATCCACCGTGTTCTTGTGCGATATTACGAATAAGCTCTTGGATCACAACCGTTTTCCCAACACCAGCACCACCGAACAATCCCACCTTACCACCCTTCATAAAAGGACAGAAAAGATCAATAGATTTAATTCCCGTTTCGAAAACTTCAGCCTTGGTCGACTGTTCATCAAAAGCTGGAGCACTCCGATGAATAGATTTTCTCGGCGCATCCGCAAGCTTACCCGCCTGACTCCCTTCTAGGTTGTCGACGTGGCCATCAATCGTATCACCAAGCACGTTGAACATTCGTCCAAGCACCGCTTTACCGACTGGCACTGAAATCGGAGCTCCCGTTGCGATGACTTTCGTACCACGACGAACACCATCAGTGGTTCCCATAGCTACTGCACGCACCCGATGACCACCGAGATGTTGATGTACTTCTGCAACGAGTTTTACTCCATTTACATGAAGTTCGAGAGCATCATAAATATTCGGCAAATTCGATACCCCTCCGCCCGAGGCGGATCCGCCTTCAGTGGAAAATTCTACGTCCACTACCGGCCCAATGACCTGGATTATTTTTCCTGTGTTCTTTTCCATACTTTTTGCTTAATTAAGAGAATATTTAGATAAATTACAGAAATATGGAAGAGTCCTTCTTCTTCCCCACGCAACCAAAAAACCCGATTCTCAATGCGTTCGTGACAATACTGATTGATTCTTTTTTCTTCATATACTCTTTTTTTAATTCGTCATTCACAATCCGTTATCGCTTGATTCATCATTTCTGTACCGCCGCCATCCCAGCAGAAAGCTCCGCTATCTCTTGGGTGATTTTTCCTTGACGAAGCTGATTGTAAGCAAGTGTCAAATCGGAAACCATATCTTTGGCAGCATCGGTAGCATTGCGCATCGCCATCATGCGAGATGATTCCTGTGAAGCATTGCTCTCCAAAACAGCGTGGTAGAGTTCCATCTCGAGAAGTCGTGGAATCATTTGCCACAAAACTTTTTTCGGAGTTGGTTCAATGATATACTCAGCATTGATGGATACCCCCTCTTCTTGTTTTCCTCCCATCTCGTGCATTGCTTTCTTTGTATCCTTGATGGCTACTGGCAAAAGGGCTCGCACCTTCACTTCTTGAGAAAGCATTGAAATATAATCAGTATATACCATCACCACTCGATCAACCCTCTTCATCTCAAACTCCTCAATAATAATTTTGGCAATCGCCCGCATATCAAGAATAGTCGGTGTTGAAAGGACATCGGGGAAAGAAGCAATAATTCCTCCCCATTTACCCGGAGTCGCCAGCATCCGCCGTACTGCATTCTCTCCTTTCTTTCCGATAGTCAAAAATACTCGCTCTCGATCGGCATCATCTTTCAATGTTTGCCTCAAATGTTTCACAATTTGTGCATTGAATGCCCCACAAAGACCACGATTGCTCGAAATAACGACATACAATTCTCTTTTCACCGGACGCTCTGTCAAAAGAATATGTCCTTCATTGCCCACTGCCCGTTTCAGTTGGAAAAGGAGCGCAATTGCACTCTCGGCATACGGACGGATAGAGAGCACAGTGGCGACAGCCTTACGCATTTTGACAGCGGAAATCATCTCCATGGCACGGGTGATTTTCCCCGTACCCTTCACTCCTTTTATTCTCCGTCTGATGTCTCGTGCACTTGCCATACTATTTTTTCATTAAGCCTTCTTTGAAAACTATACCATGAAACTTTTCTTGAATTCTTCAATGTTCTTTTTCAACAATTCCTCCACTTCAGGTGTCAGCGCCCGCTCCTTCACTATCATCTCGGATACTGCTTTCCCTTCATTATTCAGATACGCGACAAATTCTTTTTCAAAACGATTCATTTCTTCGGTGGCAATATCATCGACATAGCCACGCGTCAAAGCGTAGAGGACAGCCACTTCTTTCTCAACTGAGAGTGGTGCATACTGTGGTTGTTTCAATATTTCCACTGCCCGACGACCACGTTCGATGAGGGTTCTTGTTTTTTCATCCAGATCAGATCCGAATTGGGCAAAAGCTTCCAGCTCTCGGAATTGAGCCAGATCCAAACGGAGTGTTCCCGACACCTGTTTCATCGCTTTGATTTGAGCCGATGAGCCCACGCGTGAGACAGACAAGCCTACATTGAGTGCTGGACGGATACCCTTGTAAAACAAATCACTCTCCAAATAGATTTGACCATCGGTAATGGAAATCACGTTCGTTGGAATATAAGCCGACACATCACCCGCCTGCGTTTCAATAATCGGAAGGGCCGTGAGCGAGCCTCCACCATTTTCTTTATTGAGCTTGGCACTTCGCTCGAGCAATCGAGAATGGACATAAAAAACATCTCCAGGATAGGCCTCGCGTCCTGGTGGACGGCGAAGAATGAGAGAAATCTGTCTGTACGCTGTTGCGTGTTTCGAAAGATCATCATAAATAATAAGAACATCTTTGCCTTGATCCATAAAATATTCACCCAGGGCGCAGCCTGCATACGGAGCGATGAAAGAAAGTGCTGCAGGATCAGAAGCTCCCGCTACGACTACCGTTGTGTATGCCATCGCACCGCTCTTTTCGAATTCTGCTACGATACGAGCAATTTTCGATTCCTTCTGACCAATAGCCACATAAATACAAATCACTCCTTGTCCTTTTTGATTGATAATCGTATCGATAGCAATAGCTGTTTTCCCTGTCTGCCGATCACCAATGATGAGTTCACGTTGCCCTCGTCCAATCGGAATAAGAGCATCAATCGCCTTGATACCAGTCTGGAGTGGTTGATTGACCGATTGACGGGTGATCACACCAGGAGCAATCTTTTCCACGGGATAATAGCCACTTACTTTGATATCTCCCTTGCCATCAATAGGTAGACCAAGAGGAGAAAGAACTCTGCCAATCACTCCCTCGCCTACTGGCACTGACAAGATTTTTCCTGTGCTTTTGGCAATAGCACCCTCACCAAGGGTCCCTGTTTCATCAAGGAGCATCACTCCCGCCTCACCTTCCTCAAGATTGAGAGCTACACCAACAGCGCCATTTTCAAACTCCACCATTTCTCCTGCCATCACTTCTGAAAGTCCGGCCACACGGGCCACACCATCACCGATTTCAAGCACCGTGCCAATGGCCTCAACTTTCGCCTCATGATGAAATTCAGAAATGTGTCTCTTTAATTCTTGAATCAGTGGGTTGCTCATAGAAATAACTTTTAGCAATTACGTCTTTAAAAAATATGTATCATAAAAATATCTATCTTTGAATCACTCTTTCAAGGGCCAAGAGCCGAGTTTTCACAGTCGCATCATATAAGACTTCATCTGTCTGGAAACAAACACCACCAATATTATCCTTCTGCATCTTATAAGAAAAGATAATTTCTTTCTCAGGAAAAATATTTTCTGCTTTCTTCACAAGAGATTGCTTCATCTCGGGAGAAAGTGGATGTGCTGTAATGACAGTAACAGCAAGACTTCCTTTTCGCAGTGCTTCTCCTTTCTCTAATTGTTTCAAAATAGCACCAAGCTTCTTCGATTCGCCTCGTCGCCTCAAAAAATCAGCAAAATTCTGAGCGATAGTGGTTACTGGAAGAATGTTCTCTTGCGAGAGCTCTTCGAGTGCCCGTACATATTGTGAAGCGGTTGGACGCATAGATTTTTTACTTCACCATCTCTTTGATCAAATTTTCATCTTTCGTCGCGTCTATTTTTTCACGAAGAATTTTCTCAACAGAAAGAATGATCAATTCACCGATTTCTTTTTTCGCTTCTGCCATCACGGTATTTTTCTCTTCACGAATCTTCACAGTAGCTTCTTCGAGTAGACGCTCCACTTTGGCTTCCGTTTCTTTCTCGCGTTCGCTATCGCGTTTCTTGGCTGATTCTTCGGCAGTAGCGATAATATTCCGAGCTTCAGTATGAGCCTCTGCCAGAATAGCCTTCTCTTTGGCTTCCATTTCACTCAGTTTTACTTGAGCGGACTGTGCATCCTTCAATCCCTGTTCGATGCGAGCGGTGCGTTTCTCGAGAAAATCAAGCATTGGTTGGTAAGCATAACGACGAAGCACAAAGAGCAGTATCAAAAAATTGACCGCTTGTGCCAGAAACAATTTCCAATCAATACCCAAATTCGACAAAGCCTCCATAGAAATCTTTAATTACACTTTTTAACTGAAAAGGATCATCAGAGAAATAACCAATGCGTAAATTGCAATGGCTTCGGTAAAAGCGATACCAAGGAACATTGTCAGTTGGATCTTTGATTGAGCTTCTGGATTTCGTCCGATAGCCTCCAAAGCCTTGCTAAACAAAATACCCATACCTGCACCAGGCCCGATGGCGCCTAATCCGATAGCGAGAGCTGCACCCACCATTTTTGCTGATTCTACATCCATACTCTTTATTTATACTTATGAATTAATATATTACTAATGATAACTAATTATCTATTTTAAAGCATCTTTCACTATTTGTCCAACTCACATATTCTAATGTTCTGCCGGCAGTGTTGCCATTTTGAGGAAAACAAGTGTCAGCATAGCAAATACGGCAGCCTGAATGAATCCAACAAACACTTCGAGAAACAGAAACGGTAATGGAATAAAATAGGGAACGAGATGAAGCATCACAATGAGCAGGATTTCCCCAGCAAATATATTTCCGAACAAACGAAAAGAAAAAGAGAGAAACTTCGCGAATTCACTGACAAGTTCCAGAAGCCCTACCACTGTCCCGAGCACGTATGGCTTGTGAAGCGGACTCACAAAGAATTTTTTCCCATACCCGAAAAGTCCCAGTGTTGCAATGCCTGTAAATTGTATCGTCAGCACTACCATAAGGGAAAGTGCCAGCGTAAAATTAAGATCGGCTGAGGTACTACGTAAGAAGGGAACAATCGTCGTATGTCCATCTACGCTGTGTGCAAGCCCAATCGTTCCCATACCAGGCAAGAGTCCCACCCAATTGGAAAATAGAACGAACAAAAAAATGGTGGCAATAAGGGGAAAATATTTTCTTGCCTGTGCCTTGTCTTCTGTCACACTCTCAATGAATGACAGAAGTCCCTCGACAATGAGCTCGAAAATATTTTGCAACCCACGAGGAATGAGCTCCTTTCTCTGCACGACAAACCGTGTTACGACTATCAATCCAAAACTCACCAAAAAAGCGATCAAAAAAGAGTTTGTTACAGGGAAAGTCCCCAGCATAAATAATTTTTCCGCAGCGATTGATATTTCCACCCCGTTAGAGATAATAGTTATATTCCTGACAACTTTTCTTTCTTCTCTTCTCTTAGACTCGTTTCGCTAGATATATTCCATCAGAATCTCTAACGGGGTCCATAAAATTCGAATAAAAAGCGCTTCTATTCTACCAGCAAGTGAACTATCAGTCAAACAAAAATATTTTAGAGTTTTTCCAACTGTGATTCGAGTACTCTTTTCTCTTCCTCGAGTTTCATTTTTTCTCCCAGCAAGATATTTTTCTCAGCATTTGTTTCTTCTGCAAGTTTCGCTTGCAAATCTTCTGCACCTTTGATTTTTCGTCCTGCTTCCATACGCCCTACTAACACTTCTATCGAAGCTTGTATATGATTGATTTGATTGTTCATTTCAGTAATAGCACTGCGTAAATCTTCTGCTTTTCCGACTGCTTCATCTCTCTTCAATCCTTCAATAAATTCACGTTCTACCATACGCCCCCCGGCAGCGCTACTCTCAAAACCAGGTCGCTGTTCTCTTGGTATATATGCTTTGTCTGATAGATCCTCTACTGCTAATAATTCAAAATCTTCCATAAACAATATGTAATGAATAGTGAGTACTCCTATTATACCATAACAAATACCGTTTTCACATTCTCCATGGTTGCTTCTTCTATATCACAGAGCGTCTTCCCTTGTATGCGAGCTATCTTCTGTGCTACTTCTAAAACAGCACTCGGTTCGTTTCTCTCTCCTCGCTTCGACTGTGGGGCGAGAAATGGACAATCTGTTTCAACAAACAATCTTCCCAAAGGAATCATTTTTACCGTTTCTGTAAGATCGGACCTTGTCCCCACGAGAGTCTTCTTCACTGGATAGGTAATATTCGCCGTAAAAGAGAAGAAGACAAACGGTAAATCGAGAAACTTTTTCGTCACTTCGGTATCGCCCATATAGCAATGCAGAATACAAGGAAGTTTATGGGAAGTAAGTGACATATCATTTTTCAAGATCTCAAGAATATCTTCATAGGCGTCACTTTGCCCCTTAGATGCACGACTATGAATAATGAGCGGGAGACGAAGCTCTTTGGCGAGCGTAATCTGCGCAAGAAAACCCTCTTTCTGGAGCATCTTTTCTTGGTCGGTTATTACTGTTCCTTCTTCGTGAGCGTAATAATCAAGACCACATTCTCCGATAGCAATGACTTTCTTCGATGATTGGGCAATGGTTCTCAACGCTTCGATTTCTCCTGTTATTCCTTTTTTCTCTTGTACTAATGCATTGAAAAAGTGTGGATGGAGTCCGACACTTGCAAAAAGTTCATCGTATTTTTCCGTCAGTTTTATACTTTCTCTGCTTTCTTCCAAAGTACATCCAATCACAAACATTTTTTCTATACCAGATTGATGAGCGCGCACCAGAACAGCGTCCCGATCCGCATCGTAACTTTTCCAATACAAATGTGTGTGAATATCAATCATAAAAAAATAGAATAACGAGTGAAAAAGTATCGAAAAGAGTTGACAGAAAAATATTTCTTTTGAGACCGCTGGAATCTGAACGGGCATGGTTTTCGCTGAAAGCGAAAGAGGGAGGATTCCACAGAGTGAGGGACTCGCAGGGTCACGAATGTGTCTCAAAAGGAATTTTTTCTGTAAACTCCCTCTCCCATCATCGAGAATTATTTTATTCTTTCAAACAACGGTACGGTCTTTCGTTCTTTCAAGGCAATATGAATTTTTTCCGCTGTCTCTGGCAGAAATGGCGTGAGTGAAAAAGCAATATCACCAATATCTGCGAGCAGTTTCATCATCACAGCATCAAACTTCCCTTGATCAGTTTTTACCAGTATCCATGGCTTTGTTTCATCGATATATTTGTTGGCTTCGGAAACTTTCTGCCAAATACACTGCAAAGATTCTGCGAGTTTGTATTCACCTAAAAGATTTTGTAATGTTGGAGAAAATGTCTGCTTTGTAGGAAGATCTATGGTATTGCTAGGAGAAATGTGTTCCGAAAGTTTGAGCACACGCGAAACCAGATTACCCAGACCGTTCGCCAAATCGGCATTGTATTTCTCCGTCATTTTTTCCCACGAAAGATCTCCGTCCTTGTTGTATGGAAGTGCCGAGAGAAGAAGATACCGCGTACCATCAACCCCAAACTTTGTTACGAGCTCATCAGGATGAATGACATTCCCGAGTGACTTCGAAAGTTTTTGTCCGTTGATAGTCAGATATTCGTGAGCATAAATCGCTGTCGGCAAAGGGAGATCAGCAGAAAGAAGCATAGCTGGCCAATAAATAGCGTGGAAACGCAGGATGCCTTTACCAATGATGTGGACTCTCTCACCTTGAGAAGCCCAGTACTTCTGATAGAGTGCTCCATTCTCTGCATAATCAAGCGCCGTAATATAATTCGAGAGCGCATCAACCCACACATACATAATCTGTGTTTCATCTCCTGGCACAGGTACTCCCCAATTCTTGGCACGCGCCACCGAACGCGAAATAGAAAAATCTGCAAGACCCATTTCAATAAAAGAAACGACTTCATTCTTTCGATACTCGGGGTAAATTTTCAGCACATCATTTTTTATCAACTCCAAAAGTTTTGCTTGATAATTTGAAAGTTTGAAAAACCAATTCTCTTCCTCAACAATTTCTGGTTCTTTCAAATGATCAGGACATTTCCCGTCTACCAAATCTTTCTCCATTTTGAACTCTTCACAACCAACGCAATAAAGACCGCTGTACTTTTTCTTATATACATCTTCCGGTTTGAACGCACTCCAGAGTTTCTCTGCTCCTGCAAAATGTTTTTTCTCAGTCGTGCGAATAAATTGATCAAACGAAAGATTGAGAGAATGAGACAAGTTTTTGAAAGCATCAGCATACAGAGCTACCAGTGCCTCCGTCGATGTTCCGGCTTTCTCGGCTGCTTGTACATTTTTCAAACTATTCTCATCCGAACCCGTGAGAAAATACGTATCATCACCCATGACGCGGTGATATCTCGCAATAACATCTGTCATCACTTTCTCTGTGGCGTGTCCAGCATGAGGGTCAGCATTCACATAATCGATGGCTGTTGTGATAAAAAATGGCTTATTCATAGTTTTTTCTTGCATATATATTGACAAATACTCTTTTTTAGTGTATAATAGACATTAACACAATTTCGTTTTTTTACAACCCCAAGGAGCACATCATGACTAGTAAAGAAGATCTTCTGGACAGGAAATTGTCTCTTATTGCTTTCTTTTTATTGCTATTGTTGGTCTACACAATGCAATCCACGATGTGTATAATCGATGCCAGCAACTGCACCTTCGCCAACGGCGACTGGGCCAACTGGCTCTTCCCAAAAATTCAATTCTTACTAGGAGAATAAGCATTACAGGATAAGTCTCCCCTCACCTCAAGCCTGTTTGTACATCGTACAGCAGGCTTTTTTCTTTTGTTAATATGCAATAATCACAAACTCCCCTTTCACTTTTTCTCCGTGCTCGATGAAGTATGTTTTCACTTCTCCTACCGTACCCCGCACAACTTCTTCGAATATCTTGGTAAGCTCACGTCCAAGCACTACTTTTGTTTCGGGGGCAAAACTTTCGAGAAGTTCGAGATTCTTTAGGACTCGGTGTGGGGATTCATAATACACTACTGGATATTCAGACGAAACCACTTTTTTGAAAAATGTTTCACGTCCTTTCTTGTGTGGTGGAAATCCGAGGAAAACAAATTCACGCATATCAATACCGGCCACAGAAACAATCGCTCCCAAAGCGGATGCTCCTGGGAGAGGAATAACTGGAATGTCAGCGAGTACTGCAAATGCTACGAGTCTATTTCCAGGATCAGACAATCCCGGCGTACCCGCATCAGAAACGAAAGCGAAATTTTCTCCTTGTTTCAGACGTTCGACAATCTGAAGAAGCTTCTTCTCTTCGGTATGTTCGTGACACGAAAGGGTCGACTTCTGTAGTTCATAATGTTTGAGCAGTTTACTCGTCACACGCGTATCTTCACAAAGAACAGCATCAACTGACCTCAGTGTCTCGATGGCTCGAAGCGTGATGTCTGAAAGGTTGCCGATAGGAGTAGCGACGATAAAGAGTGTTCCTGTCATAAAAATGTATTTTATCTATTTAATTGTTCTCTTGTTGTACTATATCTTGTATTTTCACCATCAAATCATCCACGAAGACGGAGATCATCATCGTCATCGGTACCGAAAGAATGATACCGAGTGGTCCTGCTAGTTCCGCTCCGATAAGGATAGCAATAATAAGCGCAACCGGATTCAGTCCAGCAGAGTGTTTCATCACCTGAGGAGCGATGATGTGTGCTTCGATCTGATGAGCAATGACGTAAAAGATAAAGGTCGAGATACCAAGAAGAGGTGATACAAAAGATGCTACCAGTATGGCCGGCACGGCAGCTATCACTGGTCCGATATAGGGCAATATTTCCATCACGCCTCCAAAAAATGCTATCGCGAGAGCATATGGTACATGCAGAAGAGAAAGACCAATATAGTACATTGCAAAAGTGATAAGCATAAGGAGCATCTGCCCAAAGAGCCACTGACTCACTTTCCTTTGCATACGAGAAACAATCGACAATGCCTGCGCGTGATATTCTTTGGGTGTCAAAAGAAGGAAAAATTTCTCAATACCCTTCTCTTCCAAAGAAAGATAGAGAGATAAGAAGAAAAAACCTACCAGATGGATAAAACTTTGGAAGATGCCTACGGTAGTCGCGACAATATGAGATAAACCTCCGGTGATACCACCTGTAATACTTTGCAAAACCTGTTCTTTTTGGAAGTCGATACCAAATGACATCAGGTATACTTCTACATTTGAAAGCAGTGTTCCGAAATACGCTTCATATTCTGGAGAATGAAGAAGGAAAACTTTTACTTCTGAAAAGAAAAGCGGAATGAGAAAGGTAAGAAGAATGAGGCTTCCAAAAAGGAGAAGAGTATAAGCGCAAATAACTGCTAACGTACGGGACAACTTCATCTTCTGTAAACGCAAGATAAGAGGAGCAAGAGCTACCGAAGTGAGCACGGCGAGAAAGACAAGTAGTACCACACTGCGGATGAGATACAAGAAATACACGCCAGCTCCAATGAGCGCCAGCCTGATAGCAATTTTCACCCCGATAGAAACACGTTCATCATTCATACTCGGTCTTCTTATAATTTCACGATTTTTTCCAATTCCTCTTTGTGTATGTGTGGTCCGATGATCGCCAAATTGAGTTTTTTATTCTGGAAAATATCCTTTGCTACTCGTATCACATCATTTGCCGTTACTTTATCAATGGCTTTCCGTTTTTCTTCGAGCGTCGTAATTTTTCCATACAATGTTTCTTGTGTGATAACGTATTCTACTACATCATCCGACCCTTCAAATCCCATCGCCATTTTTCCTTTGATGTATTCTTTGGCCTTGAGAAGTTCTTCAGCATCCACTTTTTCTACGGTCATCCTTTTGTATTCATCCAAAATGACGGCAATCGTTTTCTCAAGATTCTCATGTTCGACACCGCACTGCGTCGCGAGGTAGCCGGCGTCATAATAATTCTCCCCTGAGGTATGAACACTATAGGCGAGGCCTCTTCGTTCACGTACTGCCATAAAAAGCCTGCTCGACATACCGCCTCCGAGGAGCGTGGCAATGACTGAGAGCACATATTTATCCTTGTGATTCATCGGGTAGGTGCGGACACCAAGGAGCATATGTGTCTGATCTGTTTTCTTGTGCTGGAGGAACACACCTGGCACTGTTTGCTTTTCAAAGATTTTTTTGAAGACAGGTTTTTTTCCTGTACGAATATTCTTAAATCGTTTCAGGATTTCTTTCTTCATTTTTACTTCATCCATTTTTCCGGCTACACCAATCACGACGTTACTCGCAGTATATCCACGATTCAGATATTTGATGAAATCCTTTCGCTGAAACCCTTTGATGTTTTCTTTGGTGCCGATAATTTCCCAACCGAGTGGATGATCACCGTACAGATGCATTTCCCAAAGGTCACTGATGTGACGCATCGGCGTATCTTCATACATATTCAGCTCCTGAGTAATCGGGCCACGTTCACGGTCAATTTCTTCTTGCTCGAGTTTCGCGTGCAGGAAAATATCCGAAACGACATCGAGAGCGGTTTCCCAATGACGAGCCTCTACTTTGGCATAATATGCCGTACGGTCTTTACCTGTATATGCATTGTATTCAGCGCCGATGGCATCGAGCTCACGGCTGATATCCATCGCTGTCGGACGCTTCTCTGTCCCCTTGAAAAACATATGCTCGAGGAAATGAGCCAGACCATTTTCAGCTCGTGTTTCATACCGTGATCCAACACCAGTCATCACCATCACCGTTACCGTTTCTGTTTCATGCATCGGTGCTAGCACGATACGCAGTCCATTCTTCAATGTGTGTTTCTTGAATTTCATAAAAAAATGTTATATTGATTACTTATAAAAAATGTATCTCTTACAGTGACGTTATGCTCTCTATTCGTCTATTCCTCTAATGTTCTATTAAACACCTGTAACCACTTTTCAGCAATATCATCCCGCTTTTCACATTGAAGCTCTTGTATTCCATTATGACATTTTTTCTGAGAGAGTTCCAATACACAAAGGAGAATTTCTGCTTGCACAAGAAAGATAGAAGATCCAACAACCGCACCGTGAATGAAATTAACAGCATTCCCCTTATTCACAAGATAAAAATAATTATTTTCATTATAATATTTTGTAATATGAGTCGTTATCTCCTGTTTCGCATAGATTTTTTCAAGTGAAGAGAGATCCATTTCATCATCAGAAGAAGTAACAGAGATAATAAAGACTCCATTTTTTAAAGAAGTAAAATCATTCGTTGATAAAGATTCATTTCCCGTAGCACAAAAAATGATTCCTGATTCCTCTAAGAGATATTTCTTACTTGTCACATAACAGCCATTATTCACAGCTTCCACCTCTCTTGTTGCTCTCATATCATATACATATGGTTTTATGTTTCTTCTTTGCAAGTTGAATGCGATGGATTTTCCTATTTTCCCATATCCGATAACCCCACACTGTAGATAGTCAAAGAGCATATTATATTCACGTAACACAGCATCCGTGGAAAACACGACAGATTCTCCAACAAGAAAATCCTCATTTTCCTTGAGCACACTTCTCGCAACAGAAAATAGAGGGACGTTCAGAGATGGTAACGCTACGTACTTCTGATATCCATTTTCTGTATCTTCTACTACTCCAATAATTTTTTCTGGAAATTGTTCTTTCAATTCATTAATAATCGGTGCAAAATAGCCTCCAATATCTAATAAAATAATGCGATTCTTTGATTTCTCAATATATGGAGATAGAGTATTGACGTCGTATAAAGACGCTTTCGTGAGTGGTAAAATAGGAAATCTATCACTGATCACCTTTAGGACTTCCTTATTTATAGAATTCGATTTTGGGATAATTCCTTCAATATTACCCAGCGAAGAAAGTGCTTCCAAAAAAAATGGTCGGTCCTTTAAAATATGTGTTACAACGAAAAATGAAACATCTTGACGTGAGCATCCTATGATTGACCGAAAAAAGATCATTGGTTTCTTCTGGTCAAGGAGAAAATTCACTTTCTGGAGAATATTCTTTAATCTCTCGTTGCCTTTAATTTTACTCGCGGTAGTCCACTTATAATTCGTTACTTCTTCTCTTTGTATCTCTATTTCTGTCGATTGAGCAACAAAAACAAAACAGAAATCATAGTGGAGGTGTTCTGGTTCGTTCTTTCTTTTATTCGCCGGAATCAAATGAATATCAATATCTATCGGTATTTCATGTCCTGTAAGATTAAACAAGAGGGGGTCTTGTAATCCAGTTTCTTCTTTCAGCTCACGCCGACAAGCATCCAGCAAACTCACATCAGAATTCTCAATATGTCCCCCTGGTTGCAAAAATTTTTGTAATTGTTTGTGATAGATAAGCAAGACATTTTTTTTATCGGGAGAAAAAACAAATGCGCTTACCGTAATATGTCCAATAAAATCAGTCCGAGAAACAATACTCTTGCCAAGAGGAAATCTCTCAATAATTTCTGTAAGTCTTCTTTTTTCTTGAGGGAAAAAGTTCAGATATTCTGTAATTATTCCTTGAGCATTCTGATTCATGCAAATTCTTATAAGAAATATTTTTCAAGTTCTTCAATCTTCACACGAGTCTGTTCCATCGTGTCACGATCACGGACAGTGACGGTGCCTTCGATCGTTTTGTCTTCGCCTTGTCCTATTGTATCAAAGTCCACGGTGACGCAATACGGCGTACCGATCTCATCCTGACGACGATAGCGTTTGCCGACATTACCATTGTCATCAAACTCCACACGGAAATTTTTCTTCAGCATTGTGAATATCTTACGAGCCTTCTCCACGAGCTCTGGTTTATTCTTCATCAGTGGAAATATTGCCACCTGCACTGGCGCGAGTTTCTTTGGGAACTTGAGCACAATGCGAGTGTCCTCACCCACCACTTCTTCTGTATAGGCTTCAGTCATCACAGCGAGGAACGTACGATCAAGACCGACAGAGGTTTCGACAATCCACGGTATATATTTCTCATTGGTTTGCGGATCACGATATGAGAGATCGACGCCAGAAAATTTCGAATGTTGCGACAAATCATAGTCACTGCGGTTATGGATACCTTCGAGTTCTTTGAATCCGAAAGGGAATTTGTACTCAATATCCCAGGCAACCTTAACATAGAAAACGAGATTTTCATGCTGGTGCCAATGCAAATGTTCTTTTTTGATACCCAGATCGAGATAATACTGAAAACGTTTGACTCGCCACTCTTCATACACCGCTTCCGCTTGTTTCGGATGAACGAAATATTGCATTTCCATTTGTTCAAATTCACGCTTACGGAAGATAAATTGACGAGCGGTGATTTCGTTCCGGAACGCCTTGCCGATCTGCGCGATACCAAATGGCACTTTCACACGCGATGAATCTAAAACGTTTTTGAAATTAACATAAATCCCCTGACACGTTTCACCTCGCAAATAGGTCGGTTCCTTGGTCCAGTCCCCAGTGAAGTTTCCGAGGTTTGATTGTACGAGCAGATTGAATGCTTTGGCTTCAGTAAAGTCCTTCTGTCCGCATTTTGGACAGACTATTTTTTCTTTGTTTTCAGAGAAAAGCGCATTGATTTCTGTTTCCGTCATTTTCTCATCTGCGAACACCCCTGCCTCCTCAAGAAGATGGTCAACACGTACGCGGGTATGACATTTGCGACACTCGGCAAGCGGATCAGAAAATCCACTCACGTGTCCTGAGGCTTCCCACACTTTCGGATGCATAAATATCGCACTATCGAGACCGACAATATTCTCGTGATCGCGGACCATCGCAGTCCACCAGGCTTCACGAATATTTCTTGCCAGCTCCACTCCGTACGGACCGAAGTCATACACTGCTCCAAACCCTCCATAAATCTCAGAAGACGGGTACACAAAACCCCGCCGTTTACAAAGCGATACTATCTTCTCCAACACATCATTTTTTTCTTCGCTCATAAAAGTATTATTATCACTAAAATGTCCTTGACAAAAAAACTCGTTTCTTGTATTTTATCCAAGGTATTCTCATATCATTGAGTGTACAAGGTCTTGTACTTTTTTTCAACCTATACCTTCTTCTGGAGATTGAATTGAGTATTCTTCTTATGGTAATTGTAATCTGTGGCGGTGGTTTTCTCTTCCTTTTCTGGAAAATACTCCAACCAGAACAAATAGCTCCTTGCCCGATGTGCAAGGGTTATGGACGACTCTCTCAAGAAAAACCGATCTCGAAGAATCGGTATTACAACGGCACGATCCGCTATACCTGCACCTGCGGACATACATGGACTAATAATTAAAAGAGAAAGACCAAAAAAAGCGCGTCCGTAGATGCTACGTCCGCGCTTTTTCATTTTTTCTCCATAAATATCACCACATATATCCACGGTCGTAAATACAGAAAAAGAGTTTTATGAACGCAATTTCTCTATCAGTTTCATATAGAAACGGAGATTGTGTTCAGAAGCGAGTTGAAAGCCAAGTGATTCTCCTACCCGAAACAGATGTTTCACATACGCTCTGGTGTACTGTGTACAGAGTGTACAATCACACGATGGATCTACAGAGGTAAAATCTTTGGTAAATTGTTCATTGTTGATGTTGATCGCTTCATAGAAATCTAGGTGTTCTTCATCTATCTGTTCTCCTTCTTTCCATACGAACAATCGTCCGTGGCGACCTTCACGAGTCGGAATGACACAATCAAACATATCCCAACCAACAGAGTATAGACGAACAATATCTTCAGGTTTTCCTACGCCAAGAGCAAACCGCACTTTGTCTTCGGGAATAAATGATGCGAGCGAAGCCATCAAATCCCCTAAAAATTTTCCTTCGGTATCGACGTGCCGACCACCGAGACCATACCCATCAAATCCGATTTTGATAAGTTCGTCTGCACAGCGTTTGCGTTCCGAAAGGAGCATTCCGCCTTGTACCACCCCAAAAAGCATCGGACGTGTTTCATCTGTGAGATGACGAAGCATTACCTGTCTATCATATTCATCACGACAACGCCGTGCCCACCGTATCGTTCTATCAACCGCTTCGATAATGTCCTGCTTACTGGCTTCATTGGGACGAGGATCATCAAGACACACTATCATATCAGTACCAAGGTCAAACTCTATCTGAATGGCCCTTTCAGGAGTGAGGAGATATTTCGATCCATCAAGTACTGAACGAAACAGAGCCCCCTCTTCGGTAATGCGTCCGAGATCAGGATTTTTATGAATGAGCGAGAAGACTTGGTATCCACCAGAATCAGAGAGCACTGGTTTGTCCCAATGCATAAACGAATGTATATCACCCGCTTCTTTGATGAGTGATTCACCAGGCTGAAGCATCAGATGATAGGTATTGACTACGAGTGCCTCGATACCAATCTTTTCTAAGTGTTCTGACGACAGACCGCGCACTGTCGCCCGTGTGGCATCCGGCATAAAAAAAGGAGTACATAAACTCCCTTTTCTCGTGACGAGAATGCCTCGTCGTTTTTTATTTTCTACCTCTTCCATATTCCACCCTATCATACACGCAATCATTTTTCTTAATCCGCAGGTTGTACATCTCCTATTCTGAGCATCTGTCCATATACAGTATCTCTCTTCAAAGTGTTATCTGACCCAGGACCAGCCTTATTAATTTCTTGATCGGTAAAAACATCTTTTCCTGTCAGATTCATAGCACTGACCAAAACTACGCCTTTCCCTTGTCGATCGATACCCGGAAGAATAGACACTTGAAAAGTAATGTCTTTCACTCTATCCTCCGCTGAAATAGTCCCTATATTCCATATAATCTCATTACTTCGTTCGTTGTAAACAAATGAGGCATCGAGAGGACTATACTTTTCTTTATACTGAACACCTGCAGGAAGCAATATTGTCATCTTAGCATCTTTGATATCGCTCAAACTATGAGCGACGCTTAAATGTATCGTATAGCTCGTTTCTTGTCCAACTTTTGGTGGTACTGGACCACTATTTGGCAATACTGTATCAGTATAGAGGGTATACGCATCAATTGCGACATCCGACTTCAATTTCACTGCAAGGGTATTACTGGCTATGATTTTATTCGATCCAAGTGGCGTAGGGATATCCAAACTATCGATTTTTGCGGTAGTCTGTATGACCAAGTTTTTTCCTGCATCACTCTTGAGTGTGTCCATAACAGGAACAGTAAACGACACTGATCCTTCAGCACCTACTTCCAATTTTTTCAAAGCAGGAACATCCGAGGCTTTCCATACAAGCATATGATGGACTCCGTCATACGATCCCTTCGGTGACGATAATCGACTGAGATTGAGAAAGGTTGGGTCAAGTTGTGCAGTGATAATAGCATCACGCAGTCCAATATCCCCGTCATTCTTGTAGTGAATGGTATACTGTAGTAATTCTCCAGCACCAACAGTAGTTTCAGCCAGTCCATTCACTGTCTGAGAAATCGAAAGTGGTGAAGCGACAACACGTGTCTGTCGTTCATTCTCAGAATATACTGCAAATGTATTGTCTCCTCGATAGAAACCAATCGTTCCTCGTACGCTCTTATATCCTTTCTGTATGCCCGTGATAATACCACGAATCGTAATTTTCCCTTTCTCATACGTACCAACATTACCCATATACCAGACAGTATCCCCTTCGGATGGTTTCGGCTCAGCACTCACGAACTGAAAACCTGCAGGATAATCCATTTTTACTCGAATATTAGAAAAAGCTTTATCGCTATTATTGCCATAATCGACAACGTATTCAATATTTTGTCCGGTAACGATTTCAAGTGGCGCTGTCACTTCAAGGAAAAGTGGCGATGAAGCCAGTGTGACGACCATCTGACTTGTTTTCTCAAGTACCGACGAAAGATTCTTCGGAGCATATTTCAGTGTAGCCTGAAGCGTCACTTTGTCACCTTTGGAACCATAGAATTTCCCTTTGAAAGAAAATTTCTTCTGCGTATTAGCAGGCATTTCACCTAAGGTAATAGTGGCTCGCCCTGATCCATTCACTTTCAAAGTAGCATCCTCTATGATGTGAAAAGTATCAGGATACGTAAGCTCTAATTCTGTATTTTGTAATTTTCCCCAGTTATCATTCGCGTAGCTCACTGTGAATGTTGTTTCTTCAGCACTGACCACGTCTTTCGGCCCAGAGATCAAGACAAGAACACTTGCCTCATCGAAGAGCATTGATCTAATATTGAGCACGCCACCAATAAGCAACGCAACAACAATAAACCCACTGGCAATAAACGCTGTCAGTCTCACTTTCCTTCTGTGGGTCACATCACTCACGATTTCGATTGGATCCATTCCTCGTACTGGCTGTTGCCACAACTCTTTTTCTTGGAATTTATTTTGAGCAATATTCTCTGAGACTTTTGTCTCGGGATCAAAAGTATCTTGTAGTTCTCGATTGAGTTTGGCATCACGACTATACAATTTTTCGTTCAGGTCTTGGAGTGCCATAGACGTATGTTTTTATATTGATTTTTCTGTCTTCATTATATCAAAAAAGAGCACGCTTCACAACACTCATTCTTGATCTTCTTACCTTTCTATCCACTCGAAAAAACGTTTCGCAACAAAGACACTTTCATGTAATTCCTCTCGAGTTACTTGTATTTTTGCGATGCTCTCAAGTTTTTGTGTAAGAAAAAAACGGAGAAGCTTGATCATATTTTCACTCACAGGAAAAATATTCTCCGCTGATACAGCTAATTCAGCACTGATCACCCCTCCGGCACTGGGACTGAAGAAATATTTCTTTCCTGTAGTCAGTTTCGCGCCAGAAAGAGCACACCTCGTTGTTTCGATAGCATAGCCCAGAAGAGAGAAAGTCTGAAAGAGAAAAGCTGCAGTAAGAAGCATCATCTTGTCCTTCTTATTCTGCCCCGCATATTCATTGACTGTGACAAGGTACGAAAAAAGAAGACGGAAAAGATCTGCGTCAGGTTCATCCCATTCTATCAGTCGATCAAACATATTCACAGATTCGAGTACACTTCGTAATATATCTCCATCGCTTCGCAAAGCCAGGAAATTATTCTCTGCCACAGCGCCAGCGATTCTCCCTGCGCCACGACCTTTCACAACGATCACCAGTCCCTGCATCAGCGTTTCGAGTTGCCCTGCCAATTTGGCCTCAGATTTCCGCACGCCTTTGGCTACTACCGAAACCTTCCCTGCTGTTTCTGTATAAAGCGTATAGATCCGGTCAGTTTCCCCCACTTCCTTTTTTCGAAGCACGATAGCGTTGTAACGAATTTCCATATTTCATAATCAAACAAAAAATCAAAAATTCATACTCCTCCGATTATACCAATTATCCACGGTCGTGGTTTATTGGTACGAGATAAAACCATTATCTCACACGAGAAAATCACAGTAAATTAAGGTAATCTAAACAGAGATATGCTCCCTCAATATTGGTCATTTGTCCCGTGCGAAGATGTGTACGAAATGCTTCGAGGTTCATCAAAACGACTTCGACTTCTTCTCCATTGTCTTCGATTTGTGGCTCAGATATTTTCTCGCAATTCGTTATAACAAAAAAGTTCTTTGTATACGTCGAATACGCATCAGGGAGGATTTCTACGACAAATTCTATCTCACCTCGATACCCAGTTTCTTCGAGAAGTTCACGTGTCATCGCATCCTCTTTCGTTTCATCTTTATTCATGCCTCCGCCAGGCATTTCGATGAGTATTTTCTTCGGTCCAGGGCGGAATTGTTTCACCAGAATCACCTGATTCTCTTTCGTCAGTGCTAAAGCACAAATACTTGAGTGTCCTGTCTTGAGGTAAAACTCCGATTCTTTTCCATGTGGCAACAGGTAGATTCTCTTTTCAATACCACGACCAAATTGCTCAAATATTTTTTCACGAGAGATTTCTTCCCAATTTTGTACACCGTATTTCATATCCGTTTCAGTGAAAAGATAAAGGTTTCACCCTCGATGGATACGGTCTCAGTATACTCTGCATCAGCGAGATTTTCATTCTCTGTTTTCGTTGCAAGCACTTCTTTGGCAATTTCATTTTCGAACTTCGCGAAAACATCATCCTTACCGACGTACCCAAGTACGATGCGGTCTTCCACATTAAACTTGGCTTTTTTGCGTCCTTCCTGCACCGCACGGATGATTTCCCGCGCCTGC
>PFHN01000008.1:25243-25613 GCA_002782305.1 Candidatus Moranbacteria bacterium CG_4_8_14_3_um_filter_41_13
AGCTTGAGTTCAGGCGTAATTGTAAGATCAAGCATATGAAATGATTCTCCCTCCTTCCATTCATAGCCATCACTCTCATACGACTTTACGTTCAATTCATCCTTCACAATCTCTTCCATTTCAGCCCCAAGTGGTCGCGCAATGACAGACATGAGGGGCTGCCTAACTTTTATTTTATGTTCAGCTCTCGTTTGAAGTCCCATTGTAACGATGAATCGAACGAGCCCCATATCCTCATTCAGTTTTTCATCAATCAATTCCTCCTTCGTTTTCGGCCAGTCAGCGAGATGCACTGACTCTTCGCCCGTCAGGTTTCGATAAATTTCTTCCGAGAGAAACGGTGTAAACGGTGCCATTACTTTCGAAAGCG
>PFHN01000074.1 GCA_002782305.1 Candidatus Moranbacteria bacterium CG_4_8_14_3_um_filter_41_13
ACTAGAGACCTTACGAAAAGGACTAACCGCAAAAGATTATGAATTGTTTATAATTTTGACGCACTCTACCCCAAGATAAAGGAATTTCTTCAGGTAGTACTGTAAGACATTGAAACCCATCGCAAGATGGGTTTTTTTGTTTTTTATCCCTTGATAGTTTCCATATTTCAAGGTATGATAGGTTTTAGGTCAAATTGTCCAATATGGGCGATTTTTTGTTTTCGTGTATGAGAAATATAATTACTCTATGAATCAAGTGCGAGAAAAAAATGTATTTGTAAAAGTCAAACGGTCCTCGGCTGGTCTTGGACTCTTTGCTGTGGTGCCGATGAATAAGGGCACAACGATTATTGAATACATAGGAGAGCGCATTTCTGTGGTAGAGGGGAATCTGCGAAATAACCGCTATATTTTCAATGTGAGTAGCCGCATCGATATTGATGGCAGTCCGCGTTACAATACCGCTCGTTATATCAATCATTCATGTAAGCCAAACTGTGAAGCCATCAATCGTCGTGGACGAGTCTTCATTGTTGCGAAGAAAAATATCAAAGCAGGCGAGGAACGTCATTATAATTATGGGCAGAATTATTTTGAAGGACTGATCGCGGTGCATGGTTGCCTCTGCGCCAAGTGCACTGTTTAGAGAATATTCTCTTTTTCTGAAACATCCTTTGTTAGGATGTTTTTTGTTTTCTATTTGGTGTTACTCCCGAGAATGAAAGAAAATGATAGGCAGAAGAGTAGTAGAAGTAGAGATGTCGCGCAATCTCTTTTAATAAAAGTAATACTGTAAATATATGAACAAAACAACATTAGGATTGGGTGCACTCGCACTATTGGTCGGAGTAGCAGGTATTTCTACCGTTGCTTCCGCTTATAGAGGGGATAGTACGGTCAAAGGACCAAACTATACCGAAGAACGGCACGAAGCTATGGAGAAAGCTTTCGAAAGCGGGGATTATAACGCTTGGAAGAGCTTGATGGGAGAAAGGGGTAATATGACTCGTGTTATCAATCAGGATAACTTTGCAAAATTTGCCGAGGCGCATGAGCTCTCTGAAGAAGGGAAAACTGCTGAAGCACAAAAGATACGAGAGGAACTTGGTCTTGGACTGCATAACGGTTCTGGACAAGGAAGGGGCCAGCATGCAGGTGCAGGCAGAGGTATGAATCGTTAAACGCATCATTCCTGAAATCGCACGACTCCGATATATATCGGAGTTTCGTGTGATAGAGGGGAATATCTGATAGAATGACGTTATGGAACAAAATACTGAAAATCTTTCTGATGAAGAAGTGGTGCAAAAGGTACGGTCCTTTGATCAAGAACTCTATGCTGTGATCGTCGATCGTTACCAAGGGAAACTGCTTCGGTATGCCTTAAGTCTGATCAAAGACGAACAACAGTCTCTTGATGTTGTTCAGGAATCGTTCATCAAGGCTTTTGTCAATCTTCAGGGTTTCGATACGAAGAAAAAATTTTCGAGTTGGATATACCGCATCGTTCATAATGAAGCGATGAATATCATAAAAAAATATCATAAAGAAACGCCACTGCTCGATGGTATTGATTTCCCGAGCGATGAAAATATTGAAGATGATTTCACCAAACAAGAAATCACTGATGCGGTGAAAAAATGTTTACGTGAGATACCACTTCTCTATTCAGAGCCACTCGAGCTCCGGTACGTCGAAGAGAAATCATATGAAGAGATCAGTGATATATTGCATATCCCTCTCGGGACTGTCGCCATTCGTATCAGTCGAGCTAAAAAAGTAATGAAACGCGTATGTCAGAAGAATTAAAGAGTGTAACGAGAAATGTGATGGAGAGAATTCATCATGAAAAAATAACGATGCGACCGAGAATATATTTTATTTTTGGTTCAGTGCTTACTTTCATTGGACTCACCGCCTCGATTCTGACTTCGGTATTCCTTTTTAGCTTGCTTCGTTTCTCTCTTCGGTCTCATGGTCCGATGGGTGCATACAGATGGGAACAGCTTGTTTCCAATTTTCCGTGGTGGGCGCTTTTTGTTGCTCTTTTTGGTCTGATACTCGGTATTTGGCTTCTTCGTCGATATGAGTTTTCATATAAAATGAATTTTAGGGTCATTGCACTGGGATTTATTCTGGCTATCATAGCAACTGGATTCGTACTTGATATGACAGGGCTCAGTGATGTGCTCTCTCGTCAAGGACCGATGAAGGGAATAATGCGACCTTCTTCGTCAGATGATATGTTTAGGCCAGGCTCTTCGTTTGGTGGTTTCTATAATAAATAGTAGGAAATAATTATGAAAATAATAAAAAATGTAGGGGTTGTTGAGAGAGTAATCCGATTTGTGCTTGCAGAAGTATTTTTTCTTGGTGCATTTTTCTTTGTATCACCTGTGCTCGGCATGGTACTGTATGGAATCTCGCTTATTTTATTGGTAACAGCTTTCATAGGCTTTTGTCCTCTTTATACGGTACTGCATATCGGCATGACGAAGAACTATACCGAATTTCATAAACGATCGATTGTTGTTATTGCAACTCTCCTTGTAGTGATGCTTTTGGGTGGCGCATATGCGAGTCATTTTTTCACAAAGAAAATATTCATTGAAGATTTCAACGCTATGAATGTTTCTTATAAACAAACACTCTTTGAAACTGGACAAGGAAAAAGGACTGAGTCTGTGAATAATTATCAGTCGTTAGTTTCTGCGTATGCGAAATTTGAAAAGAAATATACATCTTATACCCCGTATGTTTTTCGTGGTGATGCCCAGTTCACCGAGGATCTGTATGCTATAGGTGATATTATCGAGGGTGTACGTACAAATGTGGAGTCAGGAGATCTCAAAATAGCTCATCTGGAACTCGAGAAGGTGAGGCCTATTACACAAGAATTATTTAAGCGCAATGGTTTTTCTCTGCTTGCTATCGTGCTGATGGATTTTCATGATTCTATGGAGAAAGTTGTTGATCCTGCGAGCGCCAAAGACAAAGAAGGTGTGATTCGTGCTTATGAGGAGGCAAATGCGAAACTGATGGCAGTAGAACAGATTACTGATGATGATGCAGAAATTCAAGCTATCAGAACGAATCTTGATGCAGTCTTGCAATTAGCTAAAGACAATAATCTTGAAGCATTGCCAGCCAAAGGAGCAGAGCTCAAAAGTAGCTTTGTAAAGGTATATCTGAAGAGGGGGTAGGTTGATAGAGAGGAAGAGGAATTGAGGAGAAAGGGTTAGTTCTTTGGGACTAGCCCTTTCGTAGTATAATAACGTTGTAATCTATAAGTAAAAAACTATGAAACATAACGTCGGTGGCGTTGATAGAATAGTACGTTTGGTAGTTGGGGTCATACTTGTTTTGGCTGGTTTTTCTCTGGCGAAGTGGTGGCTGATGATCATCGGAGGCATTGTCTTCTTGACTGGACTGATGCGTTTCTGCGGACTGTATACACTCCTCGGAATGTCGACCTGTCCCCTCGAAACTCCTAAGCAGTAATCGGAGGCTGTATGAATCTCAATCTTCCTAATCGTGATGCGGAAAAAATCAAAGAATCAATTGAGAAAATCCAAACTCCTTTTGTCCTCATTTTTCTTTTTATTGTTCTTTCCGGACCATTTTTTACTTATTTAAACACACTTCAAATTATGGGGACTTTTTTTCTTATTCTTGCCGTGATGATAATACTTGTTTCTATTAAACAAATTAACCAGTATGAACGCGGTGTAAAGTTTACTATTGGGAAATTCACTGGTGAGATGGCGCCAGGATGGCGACTTATATTTCCGGTGATTCAATCATATCAGAAGATTGATATGAGAGTGCGCGCTGTCGATGTGCCGAACCAAGAAGCGATTACCAAAGATAATATCTCTGTGACTGTGAACGCGGTTATTTATTATCGTATCAGCTCCGCAAACAAAGCCATTCTCGAAGTGGAAAACGTCTATTATGCTGTTTCACAGCTCGCTCAGACAACGATGCGTAATGTTGTGGGAGAAGCCGATCTTGACCAGCTTCTTTCCAATCGCGATTCCATCGCAGAACGCATCCGGATCATTGTCGACAAAGCCACCGATGTATGGGGCGTCCAAGTGAACTCCGTTGAGCTCAAGGATGTGACGTTACCAGAAGAGATGAAACGTGTCATTGGCAAGCAAGCAGAAGCCGAGCGAGAAAAACGAGCCGTTATTATCAAAGCAGAAGGCGAAGTGATTGCAGCAGAGAATTTGGCGAAAGCAGCAACAACTCTTTCTTCTGCCAATGGAGCTCTGCATCTCCGTACATTAAATACGCTCAATGATCTTTCATCAGATCAATCGAACACCGTTATTTTTGCCCTTCCTGTGGAAGTCCTTCGTGCCTTTGAGAGAATGGGGAATAAGTAAGGAAATAATCGTTTTTTGGAAAGGAATCCCTTGCTTCTCCGTAAGGGATTTTTCTTTATATACATAAAAAAGAATATTTCTGATTGACAAGGAGAGAAGACACGAGTACTATAATAATCCATAGAAAGAAGATCTTTTTATGTTTTTTATGAGTACTCTTCAACGAAGGAGCAGAAAATGAGTAAAGAATCTGGCAAGTCTACAGTGCAGTGGTTTGTGGAATGTGATGCGTTTACCAATGAGAGTATCGAACGAGAGCTTGCTTTACGTGGGATCGGTTATGACAGCATCAGTCGCTATCCTGATATGGTGGGTTCTGATGGAAAATCCCATGATGTTCTCCTGATTCCGAGTACATTCGTAAAAAAGCTCAAGTCAGCTCGTGTCAATGATAAGCGTTTTCGATTCCGTTTCTGGAAACGAAATGGCTCACGAGGCACGATGTATCCGGCAGATTTCGTGGAGAAGAAGCCTATCAGCGAAACAGAAAAATTTCGTGCCATTGCCAAGAGGCTGAGTGAAATTTCCATCGCGAAGAAACAGCGAGCGAAAGTCAAAAACTAATCATTGGGCGTATTAAGTGTTCTGTATATGAGGTATGTGAATCACAGCCTCGTATTTTTTTTATTTCTTCTTATCTTCGAAGCTACGGATTTCTTGGAGAAGTTCTCTTAGGATGTTTTCGATGTGATAGATTTTTTCTTGTTCACTTTGATGTTTGAGAGCCTTGCGCTCATCTTGTTTTCCAAGTTCGTCCACATCTTCGCTAATTTCTTCTACGTCTTCTTGGATATCATCGATGTCTTTGGAAATCTCCTCGACATCATCAGATATCTCCTCGACGTCTTTACTGACGGCAGTAAGTTTGTGTGCCTGATGATTGATAGTCATTTGAATGAAGATAGACAGGTAAATAGCTTCGAGAGAAACCGCTGTTGTGAGAATCAACATAATTTGATCAAAACCAAATCCGAACCATTGGAGTGAGAAAATACCCACAAAAAAACAGGTATGCACCACCAGGGAAAGTGGCGATCCAATATGCTTCGTGGTATGGAGTGCAAACCCCTCAAGAGAAGAGGAATGTTTTTCAACGTTTTTTTTGATGAGTTCTTTCATAGTGTGAGTATAGACGTTTTTGCTTCTTTTGAAAAGCTTGATGATCTTCTTTTTTATTGACAAGTATTTTTTGGTTTATGTTTATATCTGCTTTGGCAGATTTTTCTTTTTTTTGTACATTGGTGTATACTAGAAACGTTTCAAAATGAATAATCAAAATAAATATATGCCAAAAATAAAGAAGGGGATCATTCTTATCGCGGTTGTTGTCGTAGCAACTGCATTCGTGTATTATGGATATTTTTTGAAAGTGATTCAGAATTGGCGTGACGGAGATGACGATGATATACCAGTCTCAGGAGTGACCGCATCCGAATCATTTGTAGAGGTTCGAAAAGTGAGCGCGGAAGTTTCCTATATGGCAACCGAAGATAAACAAGACACCTTGCGTTTCGTGCTTTCGCTTGATGAGAATAATGTTATTACTCACTTGACGACACTGGATGCAAAAACGGGTGAAGTTCCTGAAAAAAAGAAAAACTTTACTGAGCAGGCATCAGCAATGATTGTTGGGAAGAAACTGAGTGCACTCTCTCAAATTGATAACGTAGCTAAGTCATCGTATACTACTCAGGCCTTCAATAGCGTTATTGATAAGCTCAAGTCACAAATTTAATACAGCGCCTGTGATGGAAGAATTTGCTTTTACAGGACTCGGTACCAAGTGGTTCGTGCGAGTTGACGGTTCTTGTATTACAGAAGAAACACAGAAGGACATCCTTCATTTTGTTGATCATTTTGAAAAACGGTTTTCTCGTTTCCTTCGTGAATCAGAAGTAAATGCCTTTCGTACTTCTAGACGTGGATTCTATCCAGTTTCTTCAGATTTGTTTGTACTTTTGAAGCAGGCAGATATACTTCGTACGCTGACGAAAGGAAAATACAATCCTGTCGTAGCGAGTTTTTTGGAGGAAATTGGATATGGGAGCAAGCACAATCTTCCTCATCTCAACCGTACCGCAGATGATATTCCTCAGTGGATACTCAAACATCAGATGCTTTTTATTGATGGTCCAATAGCTTTCGATTTTGGAGGTATTGGTAAGGGTTATTGTATTGATAAGATAACACATCTTCTGAGGCAATCAGGCTACAAGCATTTTCTTGTAGATGGAGGAGGTGATATGTTCGCGACGACCAAAGCAGATGGAAGTGCTTTCCTCGTGGCTATAGAATACCCAGGAAAACCGGATATGGCAGTGAGTATCGTCCAGCTTGCGAATCAAGGACTTGCGATGTCTGATGGTTTCAGGCGACGTTTTGGCAAGTGGAATCATTTGATTGATATGGAATCTTACACTGCAGTAGAGAAGATTATCGGTTGTGCTGGATTGGCGGACACTGCCTTTATGGCTGACTCTATGACTTCTGGTATTTTCTTTGCTCCAGAAGAGCAATATTCACTTCTCGAAGAGAGCTTGAAAGCTCGTTATATGGTCTTTAAAAACGACGCTACGATGACTATGAGTACTTCGTGGCCGGGCGAAATTTTATAAGGCCCGCATTTATCTGAATACTATTTGACAACATGCAATGGGATATTGTATTATGATTTATGTAAGTTATGTAAACAAATAATCGTATGCAAATACTCACACAAAAACAGAAAATCGTACTTCAGGCTATTAAAACGTATTTCACGGAGAACGGCGAAATGCCAACAGTGAGAGAAATCAAAGCCGAGACTAGTAAACTCGGACTGCATCTCAAGAGTCTTCGAAGCTTCTTTCTCTATTTGAATGCTTTGGAAGCAAAAGGATATATCGAACGCACTTCAGAGGATCGCGGTATCCTTCTCAAAGGAGTGAATGCAGATTCATTCATTCAAGTGCCTGTCTTCGGTGCATCCAGTGCTGGTGCTGCGACTATGTTTGCAGATCAGTATATAGAAGGGTATATGCGGGTCTCCAAGCGTCTTGTGAAGGATAAGAATGTTTTTGCTGTGCAGGTTTCTGGGACATCAATGAACAAGGCGAAAGTGAATGGGAAAACGATTCAGAATGGGGATTTTATTTTGGTGGACGCCGAAGAAAAACAATATCACAATGGTGATCGTGTATTGGTTGTGATTGATGGTTTGGCCACGGTGAAAACTTATCGGTCGCTTGATGGGAAAACGATTGCTTTACTCCCAGAATCGACTGATAAAGCGCATAAGCCAATCTTTCTGACGCCCGAAGACAATTTTGTTATCAATGGAAAAGTTATTGATGTTCTCAAAATGCCAAGATAAGAGAGACAATTTCTCAGAGATACCGCGCGTATGTTCCCTCTTACCTCAAAAAAATATTTGGTCTATTGATGCATCTATTACATAAAATATAACACAAACACCCAAAAGAAGGGCGTTTGTTTTTGTATGGGAAAAATACAGGAAAGCAGATGTGTAAAATATATTGTTTCTTCTTTATGACAATGAGTCATAAACATGTCTATGAAGCACTATATTCCTTATATATAAAGGATTTATTTCTGTTTTCTTTTTGACAAAAAAGTTTATTTGTGGTAATATATGACGTAAATAACACCAATGTTATATGGCACATTTGATTACTCCTAGATTCATATTTCCACTCAAAGATTATATTGTGAACGGCGTTCCATTTGGAAAACGCTCTGTGTATGATGGAGTACTGTGGGGGATTCACCTTGGGGAAGATTGTTTAACATCTGCCGGTACTGATGTTTTTTCTTGTGGACGAGGTACTGTCGTTTATTCTGCTTTTCATCCTGGGACAAAAGAGAAACCAAACTGGGGACACATTATTATCATTCGTCATAAACAGGCAAGTACGAGAAGAGTGTTCTACTCTGTGTATGCTCATCTTGGCACGTGCTTCAAACGCATCAATGACAAAGTAGCTATTGGTGAACCTCTTGGTTTCGTGGGGGAAGGAGAAACGAGTGAGAACGGTTTTTGGCCAGCCCATCTTCATTTTGCGATTTATACGGGACCTTGGCAAAACGATGTACTCCCTGGATTTTGGAAGGAAGGGGAAAAACGTACTCGTCCAGAATGGTGGGAATGCCCCAGTGAATTCATAGAGAAATACAATCTTCCTAAACAAAAAAGTGTTGACGGCGAGGCTTCTTTGGAGTAAGTTTAATCGTATGCATCCGCGCTCGTAGCTCAGTGGATTAGAGCATCTGGCTTCGAACCAGAGGGTCGGGGGTTCGATCCCCTCCGAGCGCACACAGGGAGTAAGCTAACTGTTTCATTTACGTGGATGAGTCGAAGGAAGACCACAGGGATGCGTGAGTTTTCCTGCTCTATAGCAAATAAAACACCCAAAAGAGGGTGTTTTATTTTTAGAGGAAGAAATATTCAGGGGGTGGCCACAGGGAATCCTTGCCCGTCCGGTAGGCGGGGAACCCTGATTCATACGAAATCCAGAAAGTGCTCAAAGGGGTGGCCACAGGGAATCGAACCCTGATTCATGGTACCACAAACCATTGTCCTACCATTGAACGATGGCCACCACTCTAAATACTTCACTTTATGTGTGTGCCCCGAGAGGGAATCTCCTTCGACTAAACTTTCGTCGACACAAAAGTTTGTCTAGGCACCGTCTCACGATTTTGTCTGCTGACAAAATATCGTTCCGACGTCCGATTTCTCACGTAAGCCAAGCAGTTGGCTTACTTCGTGTCATATCCATTTCATGTGTGTGCCCCGAGAGGGAATCGGACCCCCATCAAGACCTTAGAAGAGTCCTGCTTTATCCATTAAGCTATCGGGGCAAGGACAAAGTATCGTGATGGTTATTTGATGGTGTGGGCGCAGCAGGGATCGAACCTGCGACCGTTGGCTTAAGAGGCCACTGCTCTACCAACTGAGCTATGCGCCCAACGAAACAAAAAGCGTTTTCTGTAGAAATAAAACGCACAGTTATCGTATCAAAATAAAGAGAAGACGTCAATATAAAATGACCAGAGGTGGTTTAGGGGTGTATTTTTTTGTAAGCCACCCATTCTTTTTCTGTCCAATCTTTTGGTTTTGATGTCAGGTTTGGTTCTTGACCAGGATGAGGGAAAAGACTCGGGGACTTGTAATTACTCCAAAAACTATCGCGAATGAAATTTCGTCCATCGGCGTTATTGACTTCTTGGGTAAAGACAGTTTTCATGCTGCCATCAGGATTGTGTTCTAGAATATGAGGACCGTCAACCTTCACTTCTCGACCATCTTTTGTTCCATAAAAATGGAAGGTGAGTTTGGTTCCCTCGATAGTAGACTGCATCAGTATTGAGGCTGGAGTATTATTGATGAATGTGAGATCAGGTTTTGGTATATAGACGGTAGCATCCATACCGTAGGGATAATAGTAGTGTACGGGATATGCATGATTACGACGAGCAGTGATTTTGAGTCCGCTGTAAATAGCCGTACGAAAAACAGTACTCGATACCTGACAGATACCACCACCAAATTCAGGGGTTGTTTGATTGTTTTTTATAACGAGTTCTGGTAAATATCCATGTTCTCCGTCGACTTCGCCCAAATGTTCCACAAATGAGAACTCTTCATTGGGAGCAATGATGAGATTCTGGAATTGTTTGAGTGCTCGTTCGATATTGTAGATACGACTTTTTGTCGATCCTTTGAAATTAGTACTCCCTTCACCAATGAGCTCTACTAACCCAAGTTTGTCCATGTCTTCCGCTTTGATCTTTGGTTCGATGATAATAAGAGGAAGCATAATATTATTTGTCATTTCTTCTGCATGTATCAGTCCATAGGATATAAGTCTGATGCTCGCCTGTTGATCAAGGGTTTGTCCTATTTGTTCTTTTTCTGTTATTACTACTTTATTTTCATTCACAGAAAAATGAGCATCTACTGGTTCTTGTTTTGTTTTATTTGCCAGTGTTGATACGTAGTCTTCAATTGCCTTTGCATCGGGAGTTCTTCTTGTTATGAGAGAAAAAGAATAGAGTCTTGATTGAGAAAGAGAAAAATTACAGAAGAGAATCTTTGTAGGGCAGAAATCAATATTTTCGATGGTTGATTTATGGCGAAGCAAGGGATAATTGTTTGTTTCAAGATGTGTCAGATGGTCAATATCAAGAGAAGAAAGTATTTCTGTTTTATCTCCGATATTGAGGGTTATTGATGTTGGTACAGCACCTTGTGCTGACATTGGGATACTCAAAAAGGATAGTATCAGCAATGATAAGAATATCTGAGAGGATGAAAGGAAAGGAGAAAATGTGCTTTTCATAGTGTCCTAAGAGAGAAAAAGCCGACTCCATAAAAACGGAATCGGCAGGAGCATACCATTATGGTCCGTAAAGGAGAAATTAGAAACCACGTACTTGAATCTTTTTCGTTTTTGTCGTATCAGCTTTTGGTAGCCGGATAGTGAGAATGCCATTCTTGAGTGATGCATCAATTTTCTCTGGCAGTACATCAACAGGAAGAAGCACGGAACGAGAGAATGCCCCCCAATAACATTCTTGATAGTAGTAGTTGCCATTTTCTACCTCTTCCTCATTCTTGCGTTCTCCTTTGATCGTTACCATATCATTATTGATCGAAACATCGAGATCTTCTGGTTTGACACCAGCAATAGTGGATTTGATAACGATTTCGTTTTCTGTTTGATAAACATCAATAGTGAGTTGTCCTTCGGCTCCATCATTATCATTTCTCTCTTCTGGGACAGTAGCCTCCCATGTTTCTTCGCTTCGTATGGTGGCGAACGCTGGAGTAGGTTCTCTCATAGAAATAACTTCTTCACGGTCTTCGGTATATACAGGAAGAGGTTCTCCAAAACCATTGCTTTGAATGTTTTTTGCTCCTGTTAATCGCTCGAAAAAAGAGCTTTTTTCTTTCGTCATAGAATTATTTTTTAAAAGATTTTATATTACATTTATATGATTTCAGTATAGAGGATTTTGTGAAGATTCGCAAGCTGTCACTATGTAATGTGGTGGTTTCTCTATACCTGAAAGAAAACGATGATATTGAAGAGGAGATGTATGCCAATAGCAGAGGATACATACCATACGTTCCTGCGTGAGAAGAGGGTAGTGGCTTCCTGCTCGGAAGAGAGGAATGCTTCTATCAAGAGAGCACTTGTTCCTATGTGTAAAAGTGTTGTTTGAAGAAATGGGAGTAAAGAAAGAGTTGTGTCTGTCTGGAAAGAAAAGAGACCTTCTAGGAGAGAGAAACCTATGCCGAAGAAGAGGGCGTATACTATCTTCGTAAGCCGTGACAGAGGTGCTTTTTTTCGGAAAATAGCGCCGTTTCGATAACGAAAAAGGAGCACTCCTTTCATAAGTTCTTCGATAGAGGCGAGAATGAATAAGGAGAAGAGCATGGAGAGTGAGAATATATTTCCGAAATTAAGGGAAAGGGAGAGGATGCTGATAATAAGAAATTCTAAGAGCAGTGCCAAGCTTGATGTGAGAAGACCGAAAACAAAGAGAAGGATAAAAGACATATTTTATAATGCGTGAAGTGATATGAGGTGATGGTCGATTTCTGCAAGTTCTTTTTCTATAAGCTTCAGTTTCTCTTGTTCGGCAAGAATAATTTCTGGTTTGGCTCTGTCTATGAAGTTTTTGTTTTCGAGCTTCAGCTTCAGTAATGATCGATATTTTTCTTTCTCAGCTTTCTCTCTCTCGAAACGTATACGTTCTTTATTCGTGTCGATAGCACCATCGAGGTGGAGGAAAATCTGAAGGGATCCTGACTGTATCAGGATGGTGTTATTTTTGCTTTGTTCGTGAGTGTGTAAAATTTCCTCGATGCGAGCCAAACGTTTGAACATTGCTTCGTTGGCGCTGATAATACTTTCCGACGTGCTATTGACGCTCACCGTAATTTTTTTTGCTGGTTCGATGTGATAGGTGGCGCGGGTATTACGAATAGTGATGATGAGATTTTTTATTAGGTCAAATGGATTTTCTGGTGAAGGTTTTTCAGTCGTTTTATCAGATGTAGGCCAAGAGGAGATCATCAGGAGTGTATTCTTCTCTGGATAGAAGGTCTGATGAATGGCCTCAGTAACGTAAGGGATAAATGGATGCCAGAGTTTCAGAATGGTTTCAAAAACAAATGTAAGAACAACATCATTCTTTTCTATTTTGTGAATCTCGACATACCAGTCGGCAAATTCGTTCCAAGTAAAATCACGTAATTTTTCTCCTGCGAGAGAAAGTTGATAGTTTTCTAGGAGAGAAGTTATTTCTCCGACGATACTATTGAGCCGACCAAGAATCCATCGATCTGCGTCAGTTTTTGGTTGTGGACTGCCACTTTTTCTTTCGTCGTCCTTGTTTTGGATACTCATCACGTAACGTCCAATATTCCAGAGTTTATTGGCAAAATTTCGATAGGTCGCTATTTTCTCTTCATAGAGGCGGAAGTCGAGTCCTGGTGTCGCCCCCAAAGTGAGGCTGAGACGTACGGCGTCAGCACCAAAACGATCGATCATTTCAAGGACATTAATGCCATTCCCTTTGGATTTTGACATTTTTTGACCTTCTTTGTCGCGGACAAGCCCAGTGAAATAGAGGTGTTTGAATGGAGACATTTTTGTTTTGTAAAAACCAAACATCACCATCCTTGTTGCCCAAAAGAAGAGGAGATCGCGACCCATTACCATAAAATCAGTAGGGTAGAAATCCTTCACATCCTTCGTATCTGGGTATCCGAGTGTGGTATACGGCCATTGCCCTGAAGAGAACCATGTATCAAGGGTATCAGGATCCTGCTCCCATCCAGATCCCTCTGGAGCGGTAATTCCGCAATATATTTCGGCATCTCTATACCATACGGGTATTCGGTGTCCCCACCAAAGTTGTCTCGAAATACACCAATCATGAAGGTTCTCAAGCCAGTGTATCATCTGTCCCTTCATATTCTCTGGATGGAAAATAATAGTGTTGCTCTCGAGTGCCTTGATAGATTCTTTCTTGAGTGAATATTTTTGAGCATCGACGTTGACAAACCATTGTTTGGAAACGAGCGGTTCGATGGATGTTTTGCAACGTTCACATTGTGAGAGGCTAATGATATGATCTTGCTCGCCTTCAAAGAGATGAAGAGTATTGAGATCTGTAAGAATTTTTGTGCGTGCCTCCATTACTGACAGTCCAGCATATATTCCACCAAGACTCGTAATCATTCCTTTTTCATCGATGACTTGAAGAACTTCTAGTGAATGATCTCTACCAATTTCCCAGTCGAGAGGATCGTGAGCAGGAGTGATTTTCACGGCGCCAGTGCCAAAATCTTTATCGATACGATTACTGGCAATAATAGGAATTTCACGATTTGTCAACGGAAGAAGGACAACTTTTCCTATCAGCGTTTTATAACGTTCATCATCTGGATGGACAGCTACAGCGGTATCACCGAGCATCGTCTCTGGGCGCGTTGTAGCAACAACAATATACTCGTTTGAATCCTTGAGAGGATATTTGAGGGAATAAATTTTTCCTGGAATATCTTTGTGAATGACTTCAACATCAGAGAGTGCGGTGGCACAGCGAGGACACCAATTAATAATACGTTCTCCACGATAGATCATACCATCGTGGTACATTTGAACAAATGTCTCAATAGCACGTCTCGATACTTCGGTATCGAGAGTAAAGGTTTCTCTGCTCCAGTCAGCCGAGAGACCAATACGCTTCTCTTGCGAACGCATATAATTTGCTCGATCGACACAGAAATCATAGGTAGCTTCATAGAATTTTTCCCGACCGAGATCAAAGCGAGTAATACCTTGTTCATTTTCTAGTTTTTTTTCAAATACCACTTGAGTTTGGATACCAGCATGATCTTTACCAGGAAGGAGGAGGGATTTTTTGCCCTTCATTCGCTCGAAACGACCAAAAATATCCATAACGGTATAGCCAGAAGCATGGCCAAGATGGAGCTCTCCGTTAGCGTTGGGTGGAGGGAGGATGTTTGCATAGCGTATATCAGAATCGATATTGTCGGGGTTGAAAAAACCACTCTCTTCCCATAGGGCATAGAGCTTGTTTTCCCATTCGTTTGCATTATATGCGGTAGTAATCGGTTGTTCTTCCATATTATTTAGAATACCACTCTGCAGGCTTTATTTCAATATGAGAAATTCTGTAAGGGTAAATTGGCATTGGGATCGAGAGAGAGAGGAGTGTCTTTCAGTTGTTTCTTCTGCTCTTCATTCATACGCTCGTAGCGGAAAGCAGCAGCGATGCCGATCATGACTGCATTATCGAGTGAGTAGGTGAATTCTGGCGTCAGAAAACTCGTTTTTTCACTCAGAAGCTTTACTTCTAAGTTTAATTCATCGAGAGTATTTTGTAATCGTTCACGGAGTCTCGTGTTAGCTGATACGCCACCGGCAATGACAAATGTTTTTGGATGATAGCGTGTGATAGCTTTTTTT
>PFHN01000082.1 GCA_002782305.1 Candidatus Moranbacteria bacterium CG_4_8_14_3_um_filter_41_13
CTCGTCGTGCTGGCATCGTTACCCGCAAAGGGAAACTGCCAAAAAGCACTGACGGTACTGAACAGGAGGATCGCATCTTCGGTACAGCCAATGTCGGAGTGGATGTTTCATTTCGCTTCCGGTGGCCGAAGGAAGATCTAGATCTTTTGCAGTGTGTGAAACTCCTCCCTAGTCCACAGGATATTCCTGCTCTCGTGGACATCTTCCAGGAACCTATTCTGGATCACGTCCGTACAGCGGGTGGGAAGAAGATTTGGGTGGAGCTCGCGCGGGATCGTCGCGGATTCGCCGAAGAGGTGAATAGAAGTTTCAGGGAGAATATCACCCCTGTAACGAATAAGGACATCAGCCAGACAGGGAACATCATTACGGATTCTCACATAGAGGATCCGACGGTGTCCATCGCTCACATCGAAATCCCCAAGGCACTCCTCGACAGTCTCACTGTCGAAGAAATTGCTCAACAGGAAAAATCGGCTACGATTATCAAGGCCAAAAGCGACAAGCAAAAGCTGATACTCGAAGGGCAAGGGAAGGCAGACGCTCGCAAAACTTTCATCGAAGCGATCAGCGGGGAGCTAGAGGGTGTTCGCATCCAAAGTCTTCTCACACTCGAAGCGATGGCTCAAGGTCAAGCGACAACCATCTTCCCGATTCCAACCAACCTGATGGATCAGTTATCTGATGTGTTTGGAAAACCGGCAGGTCTCGATTCAAAGGAGCTCCTCAAAGGACTGAATCCCAAACAAAAACAAGAGCTGATGCAAATCCTTGCAGAAGCCCTGAAACCCATGCAACCAAGAAGGAGGCAATCATGAACTGGAGTTTGATTATCGGAGCACTGATAGTCATCACGCTTGTCCTGTTTCGACTGGGACAAATCGGTGACTGGAAATGGGGTGCTCTCTGGACACGTTTCCAAAAACCAGCTGGGGTAGGCGCTTCCGCTACCACTCCTGCAACTACTGGGACGTGCGTGACAGTAACACCTAAAAAACCTTTTCCTTTGATGAAGGTAATCGGCGGAGTGATTCTGATTGCTCTGTTCGCACACTTCTACACAGGGATTGGTTTCCTGGGACTTGGCGGGTATTCCAAAACATTTGAGGTCGAAGTGGCAACACTTGAACCTCATAAACTCTGTGGAATACCTACAGGTGAACATAGTTTCGTTGTTCCCAAAGGACGCGAGGTAGAGGTTTTTATTGGAAAAGAAAAAACTGATATCACGAGTGCCTTGCGTGTCAACAAGACGTTCCCTGGTGAAAAATTTCAAGTAGAGGACGGATGCGTGAGCATTTCTTTCGCTGTCAATGAAGCGTTTCAAAGGAACGCTTTCCAGAGACAGATAATTGCTATTCAGATCAATTGATTCTGGGAGCACAAAACAAAAAACGGCGAACGATGAAAACATTCATCGGGCGCCGTTTTCTTTTTGTCAAAAATTTTATACAAACAACTTCGCAATCTGCGTCACGATGATGAGTGATGCCAAAGCAACTGCGATACCAATGATGGCATAAGTAACAATCTTCTTGCCTGTCTTTGATCGATCCTCGTCACCTCCGGCTGTGATATAGGCGAGACCTCCGATGACAAGCATAATGATACCGAGAATACCGACGATAGAGAGAAGGAACTGAAGGGTGCTGAGAGCAATTTCCGTAAGAGTTTTTGTATTTGCAGGCAAAGAATTATTGACTGCTCCCCAACCGAGAATATCTCCTATTTGTTTCAGAAAGGATGGAGCGGCGATACCGATTGCGAGACCAATCATCGAAGCAGTAATGGCGCCTTTGGCAGTTTTCATTCGTTCATCATCTCCGGCAGAAAGGATGTAGAGTACGGCCCCGATGACAATGAAAACGAGAGAAAGGACGACTATGATCCCTTGAAGTGCTCCCAAGAGACTCCCAAGGACGCCTTCTACAGTACCGAAGGCGAGAGG
>PFHN01000107.1:0-526 GCA_002782305.1 Candidatus Moranbacteria bacterium CG_4_8_14_3_um_filter_41_13
TCAAGTGGCTTGTCCGCTACTAACCAGAGAATCGATTATTAAAGAAAAAAATATGAGCATAAAGATGTCGGGAATGTCGAGGGGTTGGTTCCTTGGGATATTTCTATTGATTGTCGTCTTTTCCTTGTTGTGGCTGTTTTTCTTGGATTATGGAAATAGGCGGTCTGATGTGCCTGGAGGCATACTTAAGGAGAATTATCAGTCAGGGACGACTCTTGATACTTACCCTGTGGAAATAATGGCACAGACTATCATAACAGGTAAAATCATTTCTATGACTGATCGATCGTTGGGCATCACTACCGAAGATGGTCAGGTGGACGTCGCACTTGATCCTGAAACTGCTTTTCATACGGAAACCTGTCGCGCTATGACTGAGGAAGAACGTGGTGCAGTAACGGATGTCGAGACTCAGAACGTATGTTCTGCTTTGCCAGTGGACCGTTCTGCACTGAGCACTGGACTCAACGTGAGTGTTGTTCTCAGACTAGATTCGACCATCGCAGAATTGGTGATAATTTCTCGT
>PFHN01000107.1:563-960 GCA_002782305.1 Candidatus Moranbacteria bacterium CG_4_8_14_3_um_filter_41_13
CTGAAATATATGAAAATAAAAGTGTTTGGGAAAATATTGGGTACGTTTATGGTGGCGCTACTCGCACTCGGTGTCGGTGTCACTCTGCGTGCCTCCGCTGGAACGGAGAACAATGTATTTGGTTTCGCCTGGGGTGGGAACGAGGCGGTGGATACGAACGGAGCTTTTGCAGTACCGAATAACGGCGCTATCGACGGAGATGAAAATGGTTTCGGCTGGGTGAGTTTCAACAGCACCGATTGTGATACGGATGACAACGGAATTGTCGATCTTTCCGAAGTGAGGGTACATCCCGGGTGTCCTGCGGGCACCATCGCGAGTTACGGCGTGAAGGTACCCGAAGCAAACGGAGACCTCTCCGGATATGCCTGGAGTGAACACTTCGGATGGATCAGTT
>PFHN01000107.1:989-2313 GCA_002782305.1 Candidatus Moranbacteria bacterium CG_4_8_14_3_um_filter_41_13
TCCGGATCTTGCAAGGCGGAACGGATTGGGAATCAGATCAAAGGGTGGGCGCGCATCCTCTCGATCCGCGATGCTGGTGCGAATGCTGGCGGGTGGAGCGGATGGATACAGCTCGATCCTCTGATTGCTGGTCCGGATACGGTCACGCTCGATGTGGCGTCGTCGCCACATAAGTTCAAGGGATATGCCTACTCCGATGAGCTCGGCTGGCTACAGTTCAACCCGGAGAAAGGCGGAGTGTCTTATGAAAATCCTTCCACCGTTGATCTGAAAATCAATGGAAAAGATGCTATCGTTTCAGGAGAGGCTACTCTAGGCACACCTTTGAACATCACGTGGACATCGCAAAATACTGTGTCGTGTATTGCTAAACAAGGGTATGGTTTTTGGAACACTCCTATTGGTACAAACTCAGGTTCTAATCCTATCACTACTCAAGCTGTATTTTCATCTCTTCCGTATAAGATAGAATGTACAGGATTAGATGGAACAACAGCATTTGACGAAGTACCTGTTACTTTGTTGTGTGTCGGAGGATGTGACACGTCATGGTCTGCTTGTTCCAAAGCATGTGGTACAGGAACTCAATCTCGCACGTGTACCTCAAGTACTTGTGACTCGTACCCCGAAGAACAATCTTGCAACACTAATGCTTGTAATCAGTCAAGTTGGAGAGAAGTAGCTCCAGAGTAGTCAAAGTGCTTCTGAAAAAAATAGACAAAAGAAGAAAAATGTGGTATAATAAAAGAATAAAAGGGTCTGCGGACCCTTTTTTCTTTGGGATATGAGGAAAGAAGCATTGTGTGTTATACTAAAAATATTGCAATAAAAATTGTCTTTTATTATTTATGGGACGAAAGAAAAAAGAAATAGCAGAGTCTGAAAAATCCGCAGATGACGGACTACTGTGGGAGGATATTTTGCATAGCGATGCAAAAAGAAGTATCGTGGCTGTTTTTTTGTTTTTGTTTTCTTTGCTTTTCTTCCTCGCCTACTTCAAATCAGCTGGCTTGCTTGGGGAGTGGCTGAATACGGGACTCGGACTCCTTCTTGGTTTTGGGAAATGGCTTTTCCCACTTCTCCTGATTATCGCAGGACTGATGTTTCTCAAAAGACGGAAGACAACACTGGCTGATGCGGTAAAATTTACTGGACTTCTTCTTGCTTTCTTTTCGATACTTGGTTTTTTTCATTTGTATAGCGGAGAGAATACGAAAGAGCTTCTCAAAGTTGCGAGCCTTGGTGAAGGAGGGGGATATGTCGGATTTGGTTTTGCATATGTGCTTATGTCTTTTACTGGCAAGATTGCCGGGACGATTATTCT
>PFHN01000107.1:2329-25058 GCA_002782305.1 Candidatus Moranbacteria bacterium CG_4_8_14_3_um_filter_41_13
ATCGGTATTATCGCCTCGTTCAATGTATCGCTGATGCGTTTCTTCGAGCGTTTGCAGGTGAGATGGTCTCGGCGTACTGGTGTAAATGAAGATATAACAGATGAAAAAGATACTGTAGCCTCAGTAAATAACCTTACAAAGCAGATTGCCTCCGCATCAGGAGACACTATGTTATCCTCTGTTCCTTCCGAAGAATCTCTTGATGAAACAGAAAAGAAGCCAGCACTTTCACCAGAAGATCTTGCAGTGCTGAAGAGGAATAATATACAGAAATTTGAGTTTGAGGGAGGCGCAGAGAAAGAAGAAAAAGAAGATGATGAAATAGAAGAAGGAACAGTACTGGTTCCATCGTATGTTATTCCAAAAAAGCGTCCCGGTGATAAGAAGCCTTGGGAATTGCCACCAACAAATCTGATGGAATCATCGACAGGTCAACCACTGAGTGGTGATATTGATAGGAATAAAGAAATTATCCAAAGTACATTGAAACATTTCGGTATTGATGTAGAGCCAGGGGATGCACTCGTCGGACCAACGCTGACGCAGTATACATTTCGTCCTGCTTTTGGTGTGAAGCTTTCTCGTATCACGGCTCTTTCAGACAATCTGACATTGGCGCTTTCTGCAAAATCTATTCGTATCGAGGCGCCAATTCCTGGGAAGGCTCTGATTGGTATCGAAGTACCAAACCAGTCTGTAGCGATGGTGCGAATAAAAAATGCTTTTGAGAGCAGTGAATTCAAAGATCGTCGTCTGAAACTGAAAGTAGTGCTCGGTCTTGATGTGACAGGAAAGATTGTGATTGCCAACCTCGCGAAGATGCCACACGTACTCATCGCAGGACGTACAGGATCAGGGAAGAGTGTGTGTATGAATACTTTCCTGCTTTCTTTACTCTATCAGAATTCGCCTGATGATATGAAACTTATTTTGATTGATCCGAAGAGAGTTTCTTTCTCAAGGTATAATGGTATCCCCCATCTCAAAACAGAGGTCATTGTAGAGAGTAAAAAAGTACTGAACGTACTTCGCTGGGCAGTCGGTGAGATGGATACGCGGTATAAACTTCTTGAAGAGGCGGGCGTACAAGACATCCAAGAATATCAGAAACTGACAGCAGAAGGAGCAAAACGTCATTCTACCAATCTCCAAACAGGCAAGGATCGCGGAGAATTGTTCCCTCCAATGCCATACATCGTGATTATGATCGATGAAATGGCAGACCTCATGGTGACGCATCAGAAAGAAGTAGAACCACTGATTGTTCGTCTCGCTTCTTTGGCTCGCGCTGTGGGTATTCATCTCGTGCTTGCGACTCAGCGTCCAGAAGCCACGGTGATTACCGGTCTTATCAAGGCGAATATTCCTGCGCGTATTTCTTTTCAGCTTCGTTCGCATATCGATTCACGTACTATTCTTGATACGAGTGGTGCAGAGAAACTACTCGGTAATGGAGATATGCTCTATTCTGCTGCTGATGGCAAGGAGATGAAACGTATTCAGGGTGCCTATGTTTCGGATGATGAAGTGAAACGAGTGATCGAATTTTGGAAGAAAGTCAAACGTGATCGTGGAGAAGATAGTATTGGTGGAGAAATCGAAGATGAGAAACCAGATGATGACATTACTTCAGCTATGGAGGCAATGGATGATGGAGGAGAGAAAGATACTTTGTATGAGAAAGCCAAAGAAATTACGATTCAATCTGGGAGGGCATCGACAACAGCTTTCCAAACCACGCTGGGCGTCGGGTATCCGAGGGCAGCGAGACTGATGCGTCTCCTCGAAGACAATGGCGTCGTTGGTATTGTCGATGGGAAGAAGACAGTACTGATAGGTAAAGAAGATATCACGATTGGATCAGCAGAGGGGACCGAAACACAGTATGGTGATGATCCTCTATTGGATCAAAGTGACCGTGATAAGTGGCAATTGTAAATGGTAATCGTAAGTGATAATTGAAAGTGATGGACGTTTATGAAAGATGGATTCACCAGAAAGAGAGTAGAGTCACTCACGCTGGGAGAAAAACTCCAAAAACTCCGCGGTGATTTTCGTATGAGTCTCTCGGAAGTTTCCAAAGCGACGAGAATTCAGGTGAAATATCTTGAGTTTCTTGAGAATGGAACGTATGAAAAATTGCCTCCTGATGTGTATGTGAGAGGATTTCTTCGAAGTTATGCACGGTACCTCAATATTGACGAGCAGGCCCTCATCAATGTTTATGAGAGGGAGCGTCATATACAGAAAAATCTCAGCCACGATACGGAGCCAAAGATACAACATAGCAACCATATCACTCTCACGTCACTTGTCATCACACCGAGGGCTTTTATTATCAGTCTTGTTTTTCTCTTTGTGTGTTTTTCTTTTTTTTATCTTTTTCGTGAATTTCAGGCATTTGCAGGGGTGCCTCGGCTGATTATTACTACGCCTCTGAATGGTGATAAAATCACTACGAATGAAATTGTCGTACAAGGGAAAACGGACAAAGGTGCTCGTGTTTCTATCAATAACCAATCTGTTTTTGTGGGAAGCGAGGGAGAGTTTTCTGATACCATAATTTTGCAGAGAGGGTTTAATACGATGATTATTACCGCGGTGAATCGTTTTGAAAAAGAGAAGAAGGAAACCCTGACTCTCGAAGTGGATATTCCTTCGGCAGAAGAAATTCCGATACCCGAAACACCAGTTGCACCATCACCAAATGGCGAAAGCATCCCAGAGTAGTAGACAGCCTTTATTGTATATGATACTATGTAAGTGAAGTAAACAAATGCCTACGGACATAAAAAGTATAAATCATTTAATCATTGATTATGGCAAAAGCAAAAAAAGAGATAGCTGGTGACAAAGATAAAATTAATGTCGTACTCGAAGCAATTCAAGAGAAGTTTGGTGAAGGGATGATGATGAAACTGGGTGATGTTCACAGGGTAGACGTAGAAGTGATTCCGACAGGATCAATATCGCTCGATATCGCACTCGGTATCGGTGGTGTGCCAAGGGGCCGTATCGTCGAAATCTATGGACCAGAATCTTCTGGTAAAACGACACTTTCACTTCATATCATTGCCAATGCTCAGAAAACGGGTGGTATCGCAGCGTTTGTTGATGCAGAACACGCTCTCGATCCTGAATATGCCAAACGTATCGGTGTAAAGGTTAATGATCTGCTTATTTCTCAGCCAGACAATGGAGAGCAGGCACTGGATATCGTCGAGACGCTCGTGCGTTCCAATATGGTAGACGTGATTGTCATTGATTCTGTAGCAGCCCTTGTACCAAAAGCAGAAATCGAAGGAGAAATGGGAGACCACCACGTCGGACGTCAGGCACGCTTGATGTCACAGGCTCTCCGTAAACTAACGGCCATCATTGCGCGTTCCAATGTCGTGGTTATTTTCATCAATCAAATTCGTATGAAAATTGGTGTGATGTTTGGCAATCCAGAAACAACAACGGGCGGACAGGCACTCAAATTCTATTCCTCCGTGCGTGTAGAAGTGAGAAGAAGTGCTCAGATCAAACGAGGTGAAGAAATCGTCGGTAATCGCGTGAAAGCCAAAGTAGTGAAGAACAAAGTAGCCGCACCATTCCGTACTGCAGAGTTTGATATTATGTACAACGAAGGGATCTCATTTTCAGGAGACTTGCTGGATGCAGGCGTGCTCTATGGGGTGATTAAAAAAACAGGAAACTCATTCCTTTTTGGTGAAGTGAAGCTCGGTGTAGGGCGTGAAAATGCCAAAACATTTTTGAAAGAGAATATGAAGCTCGCACACGAGATAGAAACTGCTGTACTCAAACAATCCAAAGAAGGCAAAGCAGAAGAAGACGAAGAGCAAGAAGAAACAGCATCAGCGAAATAAGTCATAACAATATTTTTTAGCAAGAGGAGTCTAAATAAACAAGGACTCCTCTTTTTTACTTTATGGTTGATATGGTATAATAAAAAAACGCATATAATCGGAGAAAAACGTTATGAAGAGAGGGTATATTTTTCAGAAAAGAGGAGTGTGTATCGGAATACTTTTCCTGTGCTTCTTTATCTTTTCTCCAAAACAAATAGTACTCGCGAATGATTGTGCGGACGAAGACACAGAATGTATCAATAATCAGATTAACGCACTTGAAAAGAAACTGAAGAGCGCCAGTAAGAAAAAGGAGGTACTCGAACAAAATCTCCATCAGATCAATTCTTCACTCACGTCCACTCAAATCATTATTCAGAAAACACAAGTGCTCTTAAATGAAGCAAAACAAACGATTGATCAGAAAGAGCAAGAGATTACGAATCTTGAGAAACAACTTCAATTAGAAAAAGAAGTGTTGAAGAAGCTTATTCGTGAACTCGCTGTCTCAGATGAGACACCTCTCCCTGAGATTATTCTCTCGAGTGAAGATATCCTTGGTATGTTTCGTCAAAGTGATAGTCTTTTCTCTACTCAGGAAAAAATGCAGGGGGTGATAGAAGAGATTCGTGATATGCAAGTGAAGGTAACAGATGAAAAAGGTGTTTTGGAAGATGTGAAGCAGGATCAAGAGAAACTCCTCACACTCAAAAGTAAGCAAAAACAAAGTCTTGTAGCTGAACAGAGGGACACTGCTGGAGATATCGAGGACCAACAAACTATTATTAGTCGTCTGAAGAAAGAGCTTGGTCAATTGCAAAATGATTTGAATTTTTTGACAGGCAAATCATACGATGCCAAGGATATTCGTGAAGCAGTTGAATTCGCAAGTAAGAGAACGGGTGTTCCAGAGGGCGTTCTGTATGGATTTCTGAAGAAAGAAACAAACCTTGGTGCGAATACGGGGCAATGCACCTATGCGGAAGTAGAAAAAGTCTCTATTGCAAGATATAAAAAGTACGGTTCGAAATACAAAAATTCTATTGCACTTCTGTATACCAGACGAGATTTCTTCTATGATATCGTTTCGAGTCTTGGATATAATAAAAATAAGAAAGTGTCTTGTTCACCCAATTATATCGGACAAGGAGGGGCGATGGGTGTATCGCAGTTTATGTCGGATGTATGGAAAGGATATGCATCACAGATTTCTTCCCAAACAGGACACGGCAAGCCGGATCCATGGAATCTGACTGATGGTGTGATGGCTATGGGACTCAAGCTGAAGAGGGCTGGTGCTACTTCAGACAAAGAGTCAGTGATACGCTCTGCTTCTATCGCATACCTGGGTGCTTTTAATAGAAACTATTACGAAGGCATTGTTTATTGGTCAAAGAATTATAAGAGCTTGTTTAAGTAGGAGGGGGGCGGAAAAGTCAGTGTTGTAGAGTTGGTTCTTTCGTTCGTGCGAAGACACTCTTTTTGTGCTATAGTGAATGTGTAAATTATAGAAGGCTGTTAGAGCCGTTACTTTTCTATGGAACAACCATACTTATCAGTCGTTATCCCAGCGTACAAAGAAGGCGAACGTATCGGAAGAAACCTCCTTGAGATCGATAAATATCTCAAAGGGAAGAGTTATAGTTATGAAATACTGGTTGTTGTTGATGGTTCTCCTGACAATACAGCAGAGATTTCTCGTAATTATGCACTGCAGATACCGAATATCCGTGTGATTGAAAATAAGGAGAACTACGGGAAAGGGTATGTTGTCCGACAGGGACTTCTGGAGGCCAAAGGAAAATATCGGGTCTTTCTTGATGCAGACGGATCTACGGCTATCACACATCTTGATGCTTTTTTACCAGAGTTTGATAACGGGTACGACGTCGTGATTGGTTCACGGAAAATTGAAGGTTCTTTCATTCAGGTACACCAACCAAAGCATCGTGAAGTAATGGGAGAGGGAGGGAATTGGCTCATTCGTATCGTTTTGGGACTCTGGAATTATCCTGATACGCAGTGTGGATTCAAAATGCTTTCTGAAAATGCTTCACGAGAAATCGCCAAGAGGATGGTGGTGGATCGTTTCGGATTTGATTTTGAACTTGTGATTCTTGCTATCAAACTTGGCTTCAAAGTGAAACAAATGCCCGTGCGCTGGATGAATGAAGAAGGTTCGACAGTGAAATTGACGGGTCCCAATGGTTTTATTCAGGTACTGATTGATCTTTTCAAAACAAAGTGGCGTTTCTTATCGGGGGCCTATCATATAGGTGAATATACCAAAGAACAATAAGCCAAGCAGAGTATAAAAATAAAAAAAATGTCAGAACAAGAAATAAAAACAGAAGAAAATATGCCAACTTCAGAACTGCGTCAAGATATTGTGACGGGGGATTTTGTTGTTATCGCAACAGGAAGGGCGAAGCGTCCGCATGAGTTTGTTTCTGTGAAGCATACAGTAGAAAATGATGATGCCGATCCTTTTTCAGACGAAGAAGCAAAAAATCAAGAGCAGGATATTCTTGTCTATCGTTTGCCTGATGGAGAGTGGAGCTTGCGTGTGTTTCCCAACAAATATCCTGCCTTTTCTCGGGGAAAAATTGCGAAAAAAATAATCGAAGGACCCTACAGTGGTATGACGGGTGCAGGCTATCACGAGCTTATTGTGACACGTGATCAAAGGAAACCACTTGCGCTTCTTTCTGTCTGGCAGTGTGCTGAAGTTTTTGATGCGTATCAGGACCGTTACCTCACACTGATGAAGAAGAAGAGTGTTAACTATATTCAGATTTTCCATAATCATGGTAAAGAAGCCGGTGCATCTATCGCGCATCCTCATTCACAGCTGATGGCGATACCCGTCATTTCTCCATATATCAATCTAGAACTTTCAGGTGCAGAGAAATATTATCGTCAGAACAGACGTAACGTATACAGCATTATGGTGGATTTTGAGCGAGAGACGAAAAAGAGAATCGTATATGAAAACGAACATTTTGTTGCTTTTTGCCCGTATGCCTCTCGGGTGGCTTTTGAAATATGGATTGTTGGAAAAAGACATAATCCGTACTTCGAACGTATCACGGCAGAGGAAAAAATGGCTTTGGCTGAAGTGATGCAGAAAGCACTCTTTACTCTTCATCAGGGACTCGGTGATCCAGCACATAACTTTTATATCCATACAGCACCGTGTGATGGGAAGGATTACCCACATTATCAGTGGCACATAGAGATACTTCCGCATACAGCAGTGTGGGCAGGCTTCGAGCTCTCTACCGGTATCGAAGTTTCTACAATCGAACCAGAAGTAGCAGCAGAGTATTTGCGTGAACAGATACAGAATAACTAAATCCCGAAAAGAAAGTGTTATGACACGATTTTATGTAGTAGGAAATTTGAAAATGAATATGCTTTCTCGTGAAGAAGCTTCCCAATATCTGACTGTACTCAGGAGAGAATCAAGTTCGAAGAGATATGCATATGTGACGGGCATTATCGCTCCATCGTTTCTGTATAGTGCTCAATTTGATGATCTGCCGAAGAGTATCAAGAAAGGTGCACAGAATATGTTTCCTGAAAAAAGCGGATCGTATACAGGAGAGATTTCTCCGCTGATGTTGAAAAATGACGGTGTGGAATATGTGATTATTGGGCATAGTGAACGCAGACTGTATGCAGGGGAAACAGATGAGCTGATTCATGAGAAACTCCTTTCCGTCCTCAAGTATTATATGATTCCGATTGTTTGTATCGGGGAAACACGTGCCCAGAGAGAAGCAGGGAAAGCAGAACAAATAATTACTGGACAGATACGTACTCTTTTTTCTGATCTTTCGAAATTGCAAGCAGAGAAGGTCATCATCGCATACGAACCAAGGTGGGCTATTGGTACAGATATACTTCCAACGACCAGTGAGATTGCAGAAGTAAGAATGATAGTGCGCCAGGTACTAACAGAAATGTTTGATACTGCGACAGAAGAGCGCATTGCTGTGCTGTATGGAGGATCAGTGAAGAGTTCCCTTCTTCCGCAGGTGGCTTTTGAAACAGGAATGGAAGGCGTCTTGGTAGGTCGTGAAAGTTTGTTTCCGTATGAGCTGGTGAAAATGATGAATCTTTTTGAAGAAGAAGCAATACGGAGATCGAAGATATAATTTTTTGAATACAAAAACTATGATTGTGGATGTCAAAACAATGCTTGAAGAAGCAAGAGAAGGGAAATACGCCGTTGGTGCTTTCAATACAATCAATCTTGAGACCACACGGGCGATTATTGAATCAGCTGTTGAGTTATCCTCACCGGTGATCGTCCAGCTGACGGAAAAAACGTTTGATTATGCTGGAGGGCGTGCTATTTTCCATCTCATCAAGAATATTTCGGAGTTTTATGCAAACGATATTCCTATCGGTATCCACCTTGATCATGGAAAAAGTTTCGAAGTGGTGATGCGCGCGATGGATATGGGATTTGCTTCTGTGATGTATGATGGATCACGCAAAGAATATGCCGACAATGTCGCTACAACGAAAAAAATTGTGGATATTGCTCACGCCAAAGGAGTATCTGTACAGGCAGAACTTGGGAATGTGCCGTACTTGGGTGAAGTGCAGATGGAGAATATCAATTGGGATAATTATATGACAGATCCTGATCAGGCAGTTGATTTTATTGAAAGAACAGGTATCGATACACTCGCCGTTGCTATTGGGAACGCTCATGGATTTTTTCGTGAGAGAAGTCAACCAGATTATGAACGACTCAGTACGATTGTTAAGAGAGTCACACTTCCCATCGTGATGCACGGAGCATCGGACTGGCAAAATGATCGTGTGAAAGAAGTGATCGCGCGGGGAGTAAGTTGTTTCAATGTTGATACAGCACTCCGCCTCGCTTTCATCGGGGGACTGCGTGAAGCTCTGCAAGCCGAAGAAGAAACAGATTTACGCAAGATACTTACAAAGGCCAAAGAACACACCAAGGATGCTGTCAAAGAAAAGATGCTGATGTTCGGAAGTGATCATAAGGCATAGAAAATATAAATAATACATTATTTTTTAGTACGATATTATTATGACGAAAAAAAGAATCGCTATCAATGGTTTCGGTCGCATCGGAAGAGCAGCTTTCAAAATCGCTTTGGAGAAAGAAGATCTCGAGGTGGTAGCTATCAATGACCTCACTGATGCTTCTATCTTGGCACATCTGCTTCGTTATGATACAGCGTATGGACAATATCGGAAGAATATCGAGGTAGCAGAAGGGAAACTCATTATTGACGGGAAAGACTATCCTGTTTTTGCAGAACCTGATCCGAAGAAATTGCCTTGGGGAGAGCTCGCTGTTGATGTTGTTCTCGAATGTACAGGACGTTTTACCAATAAGGATTCTGCTTCGCAACACATCACCGCTGGTGCGAAGAAAGTGATTCTATCTGCACCTGCCAAAGGAGATGATGAAGATATGGTACCTTCTTTCCTGATGGGATCCAATGAAGCAGAATATACAAATGAAACGGTTATTTCCAATGCTTCGTGTACGACCAATTCTCTTGCTTCTATCGTGAAGATTATGAATGATACGTTTGGTATACAGAAGGCAATGATGACCACTATTCACTCGTACACTGCTGATCAGAATTTGCAGGACGGTCCACACAAAGACCTTCGTCGCGCACGGGCTGCTGGGCAGAATATTGTCCCAACAACGACCGGAGCTGCTATCGCCGTCGCCCAAGTCATTCCTGCCATCAAAGGTTTGTTTGATGGTCTTTCGGTTCGTGTTCCGACACTGGTTGTGTCGCTTTCTGATTGTACCTTCCTTCTGAAAAGACCCGTTTCAAAAGAAGAAGTCAATCAAGTCATCGAAGATGCTACAAAAACAGATATGTATGGCTCGGTACTTGCCGTCACGAGAGAACCACTCGTATCTTCAGACTTCATCGGGAACCCGTACTCAGGTATCGTCGATCTTTCTTTGACGAAAGTAGTGGACGGTGATCTCGTAAAAGTCATTGTGTGGTATGATAATGAATGGGGGTATTCTAATCGTCTCGTCGAACTTGCTGATCGTATTGCCTCATAAAAGAAAAACATATGACAGAAAATAAAAATACAGAGGAATTTATAGAGGAGCAGAGAAGGCGCCTCGAAGAAATAACCAAAATCCAGTTTGGAGTATTATCTGATGATGAGATCCTTCGTTTCCTAGCAGAGAGGAAGCGTCTTGTAATGGCTATTGCTGATTATGAAAAAGGACAGCGAGAAGAGCAAGAGAGAAAGGAACGCCTGGAAAAGGAAAGAGCTCTGAAAATTGCCAGAGAGAAACGTGATACTATTTTACAAAACATCGAAAAACTCAATCAGACGATTTCTCCTGATAAAAAAGATGATGAGCTGATCGCGCTTATCTCTGAGAGAAAAGCATTGGAGCAGGAACTCGAGACTATTGATCAATCATTTCCAGAATTAGTTGTTGAGGATACGGAAAAGGAGGCTTCTCCTATAGCAGTAAAAACATCTTCTACAGAGAAGAAAAAAGAAACAGCACTAAAAAATACTGTTGTAGAAACACTCCCTGCATCAGAAGAGGTATCTGAACCAGTAGTGTTACTGCAAGAAGAGCAAGAGGTTGGAGTACAAATACCAGAACCAGTATCAATACCGAAGCAGGAAGAAAGAGTAGAAGAAGTAAAACCAGAAGTAAAAGAAGAAACATCACTTCCAGTATCTACTCTCGGGGTGGCTGATGAAGGACTAGGTACTGAGAAAATAAATACACATAATATCGAAGTAGGGAGTGAATTAGTGCGTTACGTCGATCAGCTCCAGAGTAACTCCAGATCGCTCGGTGAATTTTTGCAACAGCTTCCTGTTTCTGCGAAGAAAAATAAAGCCTTTATGTTGAAAGTTGCAGAAATGGATCCTGCGTATGCGATGCACTATGCTGATAGTTTCACGTTGAAACGTGATGAAGATTTTAATGTGCGTATTGCAACCCTCAAAAATCCTCGTAATTCGGGCAATGCTCTTTCTGAAATGTTGCCAGAGTTTCGTACATCAAGAGTTGTTTTGACTGCCGTGAAACAAGATTACCGAAACGTGAAATTTATTCAGCCCGCTATGAAGGATTATGATGAAATACTGACCATCGCTAAGAAAGGGGCACTCGAAAAAGTGAAGAGTTTGAAGGATGCTGCTGATATTGTTGTTCTTGTTCCAAAGATACTTCAACAAGATAAAGCGTTTATGGAAGAAGTCGAAAAAGCCAAGAGTGGATCAAAATAAATATTTGAAGTAACAAGGGTATATGTATGATTTCATAATCAAAAATGGAACAATCATCGATGGGAGTGGGCATCCTATGTACCGTGCTGACGTTGCTGTAGAGGAGGGGATGATTGTCGCTCTGGGAGATTTCTCACATACACAAGCGAAAAGAATTATTGATGCGAGTGGTCAATATGTGACACCGGGTTTTATTGATGTGAACAATCATTCTGATACGTACTGGAAAATTTTCACAAATCCAGGTATGGAAAGTCTCCTCTTCCAAGGCATCACTACTATCATTGGTGGTAATTCTGGGGCATCACTAGCACCACTTGTCAATTCAGAAAATATCCGCGCTATTCAGAAGTGGACGGATGTAGAAAAGATCAACTTCAACTGGCTTTCGATGGCAGATTTTTTGCAAGAATTAGAAAAGCGCACACTCGCTGTCAATTTTGCAACGCTTATCGGTCACGGGACAATGAGAAGAGGCGCGATGAAAGATAAGACACGGACAATCACTCCTGATGAGATAGCTCTTATGGAACATCTGCTCAAGAGAGGAATGGATGAAGGAGCTATAGGCCTTTCTACGGGACTCATTTATACACACGCACGAAATGCCCGCACGCGCGAGCTTTCTACTTTGGTGAAGACAGCCGTCTCAGAAGGAGGAGTGTATGCGACGTATGTGCGTGATGAAGGCGAAGATCTGGTGAAGGCTGTAGAAGAGGCGATCCTTGTTGCGAGAAATGCCAATGCTCCGCTTCATATCTCACACCTCAAAGCAGTCGGGAAACGCAATTGGCATTTGATGGATGACGTATTTCAGCAGATAGAAACGGCTGCTTTGAGTGATACAAAAATTAGTTTTGATGTTTACCCATATACTTCGACAGGATCGGTATTGTATACACTGCTTCCAGAATGGGTGACATCAGAGGGTCGTCCGATGATGCTTCGAAAATTGAAAGACCCAAGCGTGCGAAGTACTGTACTCCGTGAGATGCATGCAAATGATATTGACTATTCTGAGATTCTTCTTTCATCATCGCACTTAAGTAAAATGATGACGAGGCACAAAGTTTCTGATGTTGCCAGACTTCAAGGCACATCACCTGAAGAAGCAGTACTCAATTTTCTTATGGCGAGCGATGGTCAGGCTATTGTCTCTTTCGAGGCGCTGTCGGAAGAAAATGTCACTAAGGCTATCCAACATCCTTTTTCGATTATTAGTAGTAACGGTGTCGGATATTCACTCGAACATAAAAATACCGGAGAACTCGTTCATCCTCGTAATTTTGGTACATTTCCGAAAGTGTTCGCAGAATATGTCAGAAAACAAAAAGTCCTTGGTTGGGAAGAAGCAGTTCACAAAATGACAGGTAAACCAGCGATGCAGTTTCAGATCGAAAAGAGGGGTCTGCTCAAAGAAGGATACTTTGCAGATATTGCCGTCTTCGATCCAGAGGAAATTAGAGATATGGCAACGATGGAAGACCCTTATCAATATTCCATCGGTATGATGACAGTAATGGTGAATGGACATCTCGCTATCGATGACGGACATATTACTTCCAATGGATACTCTGGCTCTGTGATACGCAAAAAGAAAAAAGGCTGGTTTGGTGGCTGGTAATATACATTTTACCATAAGTACAATCTCGTGTGAGCGAGATTTGTCTTTTCTTGGTCAAAAGGTGTACTATAGAAATGTCTTTTTTGTGAAAAAATGTATGTTCGAAGAATCTTTTTGGAAAAATAAACGTGTGACTGTTTTTGGTTTGGGAGTCAATATGGGTGGCGTCGGTACGGTACAATTTTTGATAGAAAAAGGGGTCAAGGAAGTGATTGTGACTGATATGAAGTCACGAGATGAACTGCAAACATCTCTCGAAAAACTCAAACCATACAAGAATATCACGTATGTATTAGGACAACATCGTCCAGAAGATTTCACTCACGTAGATATGGTAGTGAAAAATCCTGTCATTCCATGGACGAATGAATACATCGTACTGGCGAAGAAACATCATATACCAGTAGAGATGGATGCGAGTATTTTCTTTGCATTGTGCAAAACACCGATTATTGGTGTGACGGGTTCCAAGGGCAAGACGACCACTTCGACACTGATCGCGCATATATTGGAACAAGCAGGGAAGAAAGTAGTGCGCGTTGGCATTGAACAAACAGGAGTCCTTTCTCTTCTCACAGATACACTCCTTGCTGACATTGTTGTTTTTGAATTATCCTCGTGGCGTCTCTCAGCATTGCAGAATATTCAGAAGAGTCCGCATATTGCTGTACTTACCAATATTTTTCCGGATCATCAGAACTATTATAAAACGATGTCGGCATACAAGGAAGACAAGGAAAACATTTTCCTTTTTCAGAAAAAAAATGATATCACGATTGCGTCTTTTGATGATAGGGATGTGAGGGAGATGGTGCAGGACGCACCAGGAATACTCGTCTGGTTTTCTACGAAGCAGAATATCGAAGGGGATGGTGCCTGGAGTGATGGTGATGCCTTGTGGATTCGTAAACAAGGAAAATCTGAAATACTTCTTTCTTTCAATGAGGTGCTTCTTCTAGGAGAGCATAATCGGTCGAATATCCTTGCAGGTGTGACGACAGCCCTCGCTTATGGACTTGCTCCTCAGGTGATCAAGCAAGGGGTGCTGTCTTTCAAAGGAGTGAAGCATCGCCTCCAGTGTCTCGGAGAAAAGAAAGGCGTTCTGTATTATAATGATACGACGGCTACTATTCCTGAAGCGGCAATACTTGCTTTGCATTCTTTCTCCCAACCAGTCATTTTGATTGCGGGGGGGAGTGATAAAAATATGCATTTTGAACATTTTGCAGAAGAGATACTTGTCCATACCAAGGGTCTGATCTTGCTTCAGGGAAATGCCACCGAAAAAATTGTCACAGCGCTCAGGGAACGTTTGCCGGACAAAGAAAAGAAAAGGCCGATTATTGTGGTAGGCACTATAGCAAAAGCAGTGGAGATTGCATCGAGATGCGCTACATCTGGTGACATCATCCTTCTTTCTCCTGGAGCAACAAGTTTTGGTTTATTCGCCAATGAGTTCGATCGAGGAGAACAGTTTATTCAGGCAGTGGAAGCGTTATAAATAGAACATAGAGTACTTCTTCTTTTTTAAAAAAATAATTTGTATAAATAAAAAAAATATGTACGATGTTATTATTATCGGTGGAGGTCCAGGCGGTGTCGCATCCGGCGTGTATACTGCTCGCAAACAGATGAAAACATTGTTTCTGACAGAAAGTTTTCAGAGTCAATCAACGGTTTCTGCGAGTATTGAGAACTGGATTGGTATGGTTACTATCCCGGGATTTGAATTTGCGCAGTCTCTCGAAAATCATCTGAGAGCACAAGAAGGAATCGAAATTGTGACGGGAGTATTGGCAACAGGCATCGAGAAAGAGGAAAACTCTTTCCTTGTTACTGCTTCGGATGGGAAAAAATATGAGACGAGAACAGTGATCATTGCTTCTGGTGGACACCATCGTCATTTAGGGATTCCAGGAGAAGATACATTCAATGGGAAGGGTGTCGTGTATTGTTCTACGTGTGATGCTCCTTTTTTCCGAAACAAGAAAACAGTGGTAGTAGGTGGTGGCAACGCAGGACTCGAAGCAGTAGAAGATTTGCTTCCGTATGCAGAGCATATTACGCTGATGGTGCGCTCCAATGTACTCAAGGGTGATGCAGTCACAGAACAAAAAATCAGAGCATCAGAAAAGGTAGAGATTCTTTTCAATGCGGTTCCAAAGTCTATCGAAGGGGAGTCAGTAGTGAAATCTCTCGTCTATACTGATGCCCTCACAGGTGAGGAAAAAACTTTGGAGTGCAGTGGTGTTTTTGTGGAAATTGGTATGGTGCCGAACTCGGATTTTGTCAAAGATCTCGTAATGTTAAGTGAGCGTAGTGAGATAAAAATAGATAGTCGTACGGCGGAAACATCTGTGCCGGGTATCTTCGCTGTCGGTGATGTAACTGATGTACTGTACAGACAAAATAATATCTCGGCTGGTTACGGAGTGATCGCAGCACTGGCGGCGTATGACTTTCTTCGCAAGAAGTAACCTTGCCTTTACAAAAGGAAAAAAGTGTGCTATACTACATCTATGAGTGAGAAAACGGGTGTCCCTTCAAACGGGAGCCCGTTTTCTTTTTCCGAGTGAGAGGAGTAACTATACCGCTTTCACTCGGGGAAACCCAAAAGAGGTACTTTAAAAACTAAAATCAAAATAAAAAACAAACATAAAAAGATTGTTTTCTTATATTCAATAAGGCAAATTCCTTTGCCTTTGCCTCTTCGGAGGTCAAATAAACTGCTTCATATGAGGCAGTTTTTTCATTGATTGAAAGCCGAATATAGGCTATACTAGAAAATGAATTGTAAAGGAATGGTATTCTTCTTAGTATATATGAGAGCGGGAAAGAAGTGAAAATTATTTTTTTAAATAGACTATTTTATGGAAGTTTTTGAAATCGAAGGAGGGAAAAAGATGAAAGGGGAAATCGTGGTCAGCGGATCAAAAAATGCGACGACACCGATACTGGCTGCCACGCTTCTCACCAAGGAAACGTGCGTCATTTCCAATCTGCCACTTATCGAAGATGTCTTTCGAATGATTGAAATTATTGAGAGTATGGGAGCATTGGTAGAGTGGCGAGGAAAACGTACCGTCGCTATCACTGCCAAAGATATTGATCCAAAAAAGATAGATATCGAAGCGATGAAAAAAATTCGTTCTTCCATATTGCTCTTAGGATCACTCTCTGCTCGCTTTGATATGTTCACCTTCCATCATCCAGGAGGTTGCGTCATCGGTGCTCGGCCTGTGGGTACACACTTCGATGCATTGCAAAAAATGGGTATCGATATCAAAGGTGATGGTAAGAAATATACGGTTGATGCGAGCAAGAAACACTGTGCTGAAATTATTTTAAGAGAGTTTTCAGTGACAGCAACGGAGAATATTATGATGCTCGCATCGAGCTTACCAGGGAAAACGATTATCAAAATCGCTGCGACAGAACCACACGTTGAAGACTTGGGGAAATTCCTCATTGCTTTGGGGGCGAAGATACGCGGTCTCGGTACACATACCCTGGAAATTATTGGTTCTGAGAAACTCTGTGGAGCGAAGCATACGGTCATCCCTGATCACAACGAGGCAGGCACCTTTCTCATACTGGGTGTGGCAACAGGGAGTCCGATTACCGTGAAGAATGCTCGCGTCGAACATCTCGATTTGGTACTCGAAAAATTACGAGAGTTCGGAGCGGATTTTGTGATTGAAAAAAATGCCATTACCGTCGTTCCTGCGAAGAAACTGCGTGCTATCGCGAAGCTCGATACGCGCACTTACCCTGGTCTTCCTACTGATGTACAGGCACCTTTTGGAGTGCTCGCCTCACAAGCGATTGGAGATACACTCATATTCGATACTATCTTCGAAGGGCGATTCAATTACATACCAGAACTCGTCAAAATGGGTGCTCAGGCTACAGTTCTCAATCCGCATCAGGTGATCGTCAATGGAAAAACACTCCTTCGTGGGACGCTCATCAAAAGTTATGATCTGCGTGCAGGAGCAGCACTTATCATTGCAGCTCTTTGTGCCAAAGGCAAGACAGTGATCGAAGATATTTATCAAGTCGATCGTGGATATGAACGCATCGAAGAACGATTGCAGAAAATAGGTGCTTCTATAAGAAGAGTTGATCAGGGTTGTAAATAAGAGTAAGGAAAGGATATATCTATGATGAAGATGATATTTATTCGAAAAGTTGGTATTGACCTCGGTACGAAAAATACACTGGTCTTCGTACCTGGGAAAGGTGTGGTGATCAACGAGCCTTCTGTGGTCGCTATTTCTCTTTTGGAAAATAAAGTCATCGCTGTGGGGAATGAGGCGCGGGAGATGCTCGGGCGTACACCAGATACGATTGTCGCGAGTCAACCGCTAAAGGATGGCGCGATTGCTGATTATCGTGTCACTGAAGCGATGCTCAAATATTTCCTCAATCGGGTGAGCGGACACTTTCGATTTTTTCGGCCAGAAGTGGTACTTTCTATTCCTGCAGGTGTGACATCGACAGAACGCCGTGCGGTTATTGATGCTGCTATCAAAGCGGGAGCAAAAGCTGCGTATGTGGTGAAAGAACCTATTTTGGCAGCGATTGGTGCGGGCATTCCTATTCATGCGGCCCAAGGTAATATGATTATCAATATTGGTGGTGGGACATCTGAAATTGCGATTATCTCTCTTGGTGGAATCGTATCTGCACATAGCGCACGTGTCGGAGGCAATCGTATCGATCAGGCAATTTCGGATCATATCAAACGCAAATATAGTATAGCTATCGGTGATCGGACAGCGGAAGAAATAAAAATGAAAATCGGATCAGCAATCGCTCAGGTGAAAGAAGAGCATATGGAAGTACACGGACGAGATTTGATGGGTGGATTGCCAAAGACTGTTGTAGTCGCATCGAACGAAGTGACCGAAGCCATTCAAGATGAACTGCGTGAGATTATCAATGTCATCAAGCAGGTGCTCCAAGAAACTCCACCAGAACTTTCTGCGGATATTATGGACAAAGGAATGGTACTTTCTGGAGGAACGGCTCAACTCAAATATCTTGATCAACTTATTTCCAAAACTATTAACGTTCCTTGTTATGTAGCAGACGATCCAGCATTCTGCGTGGTCAAAGGGACAGGTATCGTGCTGGAAAACTTGGAAGTGTACAAGCGTAGTATTATGTCGACTAAATAAGTTTTTCGTCTTTCTCTTTAATCCTTCCTCATTTTTCTCTATGCATATTGGTATTGACGCATCGCGAGCATTTCTCAAACGTCGTACTGGCATTGAGGAATATGCCTATCAAACAATCAAACATCTGAGTGAGGTCATTCCACACTCAGATACCGTGACACTCTATGTGCGCAGGAAGATTACTTGGCAAGAAGGCAGAATAGTATTTGTTTTGCCAGAGATTGGTTTTCCTTTGCCTTCGAACTTTCGTATGAAAGGAATGTGGGCTCCGCGTTTTTGGACACAGATCAGACTCTCACTTGAGATGCTGATGTTTGCGCCAGACGTCCTCTTCGTACCGGCACATACCATACCGCTTATTCATCCACGAAGGACCGTTGTCACGATACACGGACTCGAATATGAGTTTTGCAAAGAGAGTTACTCACTTCTGGACCGCCTCTATATGCGTCTTTCGATACGTTTTTCGTGTGCGGTCGCAGAAAAAATTATCTGTGTTTCAGAAAATACCAAAAAAGATGTGAAGAAGCTGTATCATGCTAAGGCATCAAAGATGCACGTTATTTACGAAGGCTATGAGACCAATTTTCAATTTCTAATTTCTAATTTCCAATCAATATCTAATAATAAAATTTCAAATTCCGAGATTAAAAAATTTAATATTGAATCAAAATTCAAAATTCAAAATTCAAAATTCATTCTCTTTATCGGAAGACTGGAAGAGAGGAAGAATGTTATACGAATAATTGAGGCCTTTGAGATATTGAAGAAAGAATATCGGATTCCTCATACACTGGTGCTGGCTGGAAAACCTGGCTATGGATATGAAAAAATCAAAGAGAAAAGAATGGGGAGCAAACAGAAAGAGGCAATACGAGAACTGGGATATATAACAGAGGAAGAGAAATGGGATCTCCTCAGAAATGCAGATGTCTTCCTTTTCCCTTCTTTGTATGAGGGGTTTGGCATTCCTGTTTTGGAAGCACAATCGGTTGGTGTGCCTGTGGTTATGTCAGGTATCTCGTCCCTGCCAGAAGTAGGAGGGAAAGGGGCAATATATGTCGATCCGATGCAGTCAGAGGCTCTTGCTCAAGGTGTGTACACACTTCTCTCGGAGAGAGAGGTAAGAGATGATATAATAGCAGAAGGAACAAAAAACGTTCATTTGTTCTCTTGGGAGAAGTGTGCGAAAGAAATATATCAGGTACTCTCGGTATCATAATACAAGGCACTATGGAAGAAATGAAAACAGATGAAAGAGAAGCAAACGCAAGTGAAACGCCTAAGATTGCCTTGGTGCATGATTTTCTCGTTTCTTATGGGGGAGCAGAGAGAGTCTTTGAAGTCTTTGCAGAAATGTTTCCCTCCGCACCTCTCTATACATTGATGTACGATGCAGAATCTATGGGAGAACATTTCAGAGGGCGAGATATCCGTGTTTCCTGGCTTTCTAAACTCCCGAATTTTCTGAAGAAACGTTACCGTTTTTTCTTGCCATTCTTTCCTGTGGCTGTAGAGTCTTTTGATTTACGAGATTTTGATATTGTACTTTCTTCTTCTGGTGCATGGACCAAAGGCATCGTGACGCGTCTTCATACGAAACATATTGCCTACCTCCATTCTCCGATGCGTTATGCCTGGGATTATCATGAGCAGTACTTAGGAGAGCTCGGTACAACAGGCAAGTGGAATATTTGTATTCGTATGGTCCTGAGTTATTTACGGATTTGGGACAAACAATCAGCAGAACGACCAGATATTCTTTTGGTGAATTCAAAGTTTACGCAAGATCGAGTGAGGAAATATTATCGGAGAGAAAGTAGTTTGGTCTATCCTCCTGCACTTGGCCTATCGAGCAGATTTCCATCGGAAACATCATCCGCGAAATCAGCAGGAACAGCACAAAATGAAGGAAAATATTTTCTAGTTGTTTCTCGTCTGACGCAATCGAAGAAGATTCATATCGTCGTGGAAGCGTTCAATAAACTCGGACTACCACTTGTTATTGTCGGCATTGGCAAAGAGAAAGCGAAACTCGAGCACTTGGCAAAAGAGAATATTTCTTTTAAGGGCTTTGTCGGGGATAAGGAGTTAGTTACTTTGTATAACAATGCACGTGCCGTTATTTTTCCATCAGAAGAAGATTTTGGTATGGTGGCAGTGGAGGCGCTTTCTTTTGGCATACCAGTTATTGCCTATGAGTATGGTGGTATCAAAGAAATCATACAAACCGGTACAACAGGAGAACTCTTTTGTTCGCAGACACCAGAAGTACTGGCCGAAGGAGTGAAAAGATTTTTGGAAAAAGAAAACGAGTATGATGTGAGCACAATGAAACAGTCAGTGGCTTCTTTTACGGAAGACCGTTTCAAGAAAGAGATACAGTCTTATTTGCAAAAGTGTTTGTAAGAGATAAAGAGGAGAAATATATGTTTATCATTGGTCATCAGAGAGAACGAGAACGATTGGCGTTCATATCCAAGAAAGAAACGATGAGTCAGTCGTATCTTTTTTTTGGGCCACAAAGTGTTGGTAAAAGTTTGTGTGCTCTTGAATTCGCGAGCCTCCTTGTTTCTGAACCTGATTTTGAACCGAGTGAGGAAAAGCCCTATCCTTTTGATGTGACCATTCTTAGGCCAGAGGAAGAAACCAAACGTGGTGTTACGAAGCAAAAGAGTATCGGTGTGGAAGAAATAAGAGAAGCACTTTCTTTTCTCAGTCACTTTCCTACCAAAGGCCGTTTCCGTGTCCTCATCATCGAGGATGCACACAAGCTTTCTCTTTCTGCGCAGAATGTCCTTCTCAAAACTCTTGAAGAACCCAATCCTAGTTCCGTGATTATTCTTGTTACGCATGAAGTAGGAAGTATTATTTCAACTATTCTTTCACGGGTTGAACGTGTGAGATTTCGTTATGTTGATGCCGAAGAAATTGCGTCACGGAGCGCGGTATTTTTTTCTCATAATAATCACGATCAAAAAATCGCTCCTTTTTTCTTTTCGCTGGGGCGTCCAGGTATGATTAAGGAAATATCATCCAATCCGCAGAAATTCGCTTTAAAGCAAGAGAAACTCAGTCGTTTATTCAGACTTTCTTCACTCTCGATTAGTGAACGACTGACGCTCGCCGAAGAACTTTCAAAAAATGTCCCAGAAATGATTCGTCTTTTTGAGTGGTGGCTTCCAGGGCTTCATAAGCAGGCAACGGAGGGGCGATCTTTCTCACAAACCAAACAGTTTTTTCGTTTATTAGAAGATACTGAGCATACCCTCTTTCTTCTCAAAACAACGCAGAGTAATGCTCGTCTTTTAGCAGAGAAGCTTTTTCTTTCATTATAATATTGTATGTGGCTGTTCTCAAAAAAAAATAAAGTGAAACGAAAGAGAGAGGGGATACCTTTCTTGCGCAAGCCTCTTCCGAAGAAGCATGAAAGACACATTGGAGCAGAAGAAAAAAAGAAAGATGCAGGATCACAGTACATCATTTTTTTCCTGTGGACTCTTTTCTTTCTTACTATAGGATATCTTTTTCTCTTCTCTTCTTTTACCTGTCTGGAAACAATAGAGGTGTCAGGAACAGAAAATATCAAAAGTGAACGTATAGTAAAGTCAATACACGGTGCGTTATCAGGAAAATATATGAGGATTTTCCCTCAGTGTGCGCTTGGGTTGATACGAATGCAATCTCTCGTAGAGAAGTTGCAAGAAGCATACCCACTGATAGAGCACATTTCTATGGAGCGTATCTTTCCCAATAGGATGCATATTGATATAACTGAACGTCAGTACATTCTTCTTTGGAATACTGAGGGTAATCAGTATCTTGTTGATGAAGCAGGTGTCACACATGATGCAACCTCTGCGCTCTTAGAAGAGAACCAACCTTTTCTCATTACATTATCTGATGTGAGTGGAAAATCTTTTTCTGTAGGAGAAAAAGTTCTGAACCCAGAGTATATTCAATTTCTTTTTGCTCTCGTTCGCACTTTTCCGTCAATGACAGAGATAACGCTTCTCTCTCATTTTACAATTGTGTCGCCCTTCGCAGATGAATTGCGTGGCCTCTCAAGTGAGGGTTGGGAAGTATATTTCAATACGAGTATTCCTTTGGAAAAGTCGCTGAGCACGCTGACACTTCTTTTGGAAACGAAGCTCCCGCCAAGCAAACGTCAGAACATAGGGTATATTGACTTGCGTACAGAGAATCGAGTGTACTATACATTTCGTGATGGGACAGATGGGGAAATATCTTCTCTGCCTGTGGATACATCCAAGTCAAATGATACGCAGGATGTAAAAAAGAAGAAAGAGAAATAAGGTGATAGGAAATGAGAGATGATAAAAAATAAAAAAGATTCCAGTAAACACTCTGGAATCTTTTTTTGTGAGAAATGTATGTTTTCTCTAGTGTGTATTTCCTACTGTATCAACATAATAGATGAACAGAGAGTTTCCAGCTCGTCTGAGAGGGGACACGTCTTTGAGCCACGAATAATCTTTGGTTCCAATTGGTTTTTTCTTATACAGACTTTCCTGATAAAAGAAAGATGAGATGGCATACCAACCTGGTTCTGGATCCCTCTGATCCCACCAAGGAATGAACATATCGCCAAGATAGTACGCTGGAGAAGAACCTCCGAAATAATCCACACGAATTTTTTCGATGGGTGGATAGTTTTCTGTGAGAGCACACTCCTTTTCTTCATTCATATTTGCTTCACCTTTTTTACATCGATTATGAAGGTCGACAAATCCTTTTAACCTTTTGAGGTCTTGACC